>NZ_JAVWFO010000005.1:0-53007 GCF_036641015.1 Anaerorhabdus sp.
TGGTGCCGATTATTGGATTTGAACCAACGACCTACTCATTACGAATGAGTTGCAACTACCAGCTGTGCTAAATCGGCATATCATTATTTTATGCCTATTTAATTTATATTTCAATTACCGTTTTGTAATTACTAATTCATCATATCCCGTGTTATCATCAAACTCACGTTTAAAGCTAACACTCTCAAGCTCCAATAAAACAATTTCTGCAGTGGTATTTACTAAGGTTCCATCCATTAGATGACCACCAATACATTTCCCTTCAATATCACTACCTGAAAAATGTATATGAGCTTCTCCATTTGCTATTGTACCCACCAATGAAACAATTTCATATTGTTTATTCCATTGACGAACAGAGCGTCCATCAGCAAGTCTTAGTCGTAACTGATAAACACAACCAACACATGTACATAGAGCACCCGACTCAATGTGATTATCTTTACAATACTGTTGTAAAGATAATTTTAAATCTTGGTCTTTTACTAATCGAAAAGCATGTTCCTTCATAGAGTCACCTAATTTCTAATAATTATATATGCCATATATGTAATAAACACTGCTAAAAATAAATAACCATCCTTCTTATCCAAACGATAATTTTGTTTAGCAACGAAATAACATAACCCCGTTGCGAATACCATAACAACTAAATCTACAATTAATGCCATTTCTACAGGAATTGGTGTAATTGTTGCACTTAAACCTAATATAAATAAAATATTAAAAATATTAGAACCAACTACATTTCCAATTGCAATATCAACATTTCCTTTTCTAGCTGCAACTATTGATGTTACAAGCTCTGGTAATGATGTTCCAATTGATACAATTGTCAATCCTACTAGTTTCTCAGATAAACCTAATGATAATGCAATTTCTTTTGCATTATTAACAACTAAATCGCCACCGATAATAACACCAACTATTCCAACTACAATTAATAACAAACTCATTGGTAAATTAAATGCTGGTTTTGCTACTTCTATTTTAGCACGATTTTCTATAGCGTTATTGATTAACCAAACAACATAAAAAATAATTAATGCTAAAAATATGATTCCTTCAAAACGTCCAATTTTAAATCCCGTTAAACTAAAGCCTACAAACAATAAAGAAATAATTAATAAAAATGGAAATTCTTTACGAATTATTGAATGCGGTACTGGTACTTTTGCAAGCAATGCAGTTACTCCTAATACCGCTAATAAATTAAATATATTTGAACCAATTACATTACTAATGGCAATTGCATTAGAATTGTTCAATGCTGCTGTTATTGACACCGCAGCCTCAGGAGCACTTGTTCCAAAAGCAACTATTGTTAATCCAACTACAATGGTAGGAATTTTAAGTAATGAAGCTACTGATGCTGCCCCATCAACGAAGAAATCCGCACCCTTAATTAAAGCTAAAAAACCTACAAGTAATAAACATATATTAATAATCATTCATATCCACCTAACTTTACGCTTAAATATTTTAACATAGATTAGATAGATTTGTTAGAAATACTCTAAAATATATGGCAAATCACTTACAGTTATTATCCCAATTGGTTTTTGTGACTTTATTCCATCTTCCGTAATTATTATAGCCAATACTGATTTACCTTTTCTCATACTGTTATTGTATATTTGTACGACTTCGTATACATTTGCATTTTTGCTTAGAAAATAAACTTTGTCATTATCATTTATCTCTTCATATATATCTCTTACTTGCTTTCTTTGCGAAGGTGTTATTAATTCAGCACACGCCCATTTAGCAATTACATCTAGTGTTAATAACCCAACGATTCCTTGTTCACTATAGACAGGTATCTTAGATATATTATGTTCACGCATTCTTTTTTCAATATCAAGAATATCATCGTCTAAATGACAAACAGAAACATGTTTTAAGAAATATTTAGAAACGGATGGGTTCTCGCTTAATAAATCTCTTATCTTTTCAATATCCTCAACCGCATCATCTGTAGGTTGTGCAATTATTTTACCCATTCCATCTCTTTGATGAACAATAGCATTTCTCAAATCAGCATATTCTTGTAATTCGATTTCATACTTTTGTGCAAACTTATTTTTTTTAGCTGCTTCTTGAAGTAATAAATAAAACTTACTATATCGTGTTGTTCCAACTATTTGTCTTAAACTTTTTTCAATAGATACATAAGCGGAAAGAAATCTTTGTGCATTATCCATTATTTTATTCCTTCAACTTTTTCTAATTCAACTTCAGCCTTCATACTAACTAATATCTTTTCTACTAGTTTTTCCATTTCTTTATGTGCTGAATAATCTGAAGAAGACATATAATTAGCACGGTTTTGTTCTATAAGTGACTTAGCTAAATCCTTTGTCGCTCTTTTCTTAGCATTGTAAACAACTATTGATTTACCACCATTCTCTTTAACTAATTTCATACATGGTACATCTGTTAACCCATCTCCAACATAAATCATACGCTTAAATGGTATTGGTCGGTCTTGTTCCTTTGTATATTCATTTAATGCCCGATCTTCATTCTCATCCAAAATTTGCTTGTTAATTCTAAAGATATACTGTGTTTTAGTCGTATAATTCACTACCAATGAAGGCCATTTAGCAACACCATTTTCATCATAATAATATTTACACGCATAAATTTTCTTGAATTTTTTTGCAATAGATGTCCCTTCAATAACCTCAGTTAAACCAGAAGATATAATATAGTGCTCAACATCTAATCCCAATTCACTTCCAATTTTATTAATTCGATCAAACCAAGTTAAAACACCCGGGTAATATTCGATATCTTTTCCTAAATCCATAAAATCTTGTTTACGAATTGGTTTACTATTATCTTGCGACTTTTTAAGCATCATATACATATAAGCTAATATTGCATCCATTTTATTTGCTTTAGCAAGTTTTGTAACATCCTTCCAAAAGACATCCGTACTTTTATAACCAAGAGAAGGAATAAAAGTAAACTCTTGCATATCTTTAGGAGATAAAGTCTTATCAAAATCATACATAATTGCAATTCTTGTTTTTTTCATTGTTTCACCACATTTCTACTTACTACTTTACTAGTATTATACCTTGTACTCCATACTGTTTCAAACATCAAGATTTAATAATTTTTTTAATATACAAAAAGAAAAGCTATCAAATTTGATAGCTAATTTTCTAATAATTTTATGATTGCTTTTACATAAATCTCTGTTTGTACTATTAACGCTTCAATTGTAATAAATTCATTTGCATCATGAATATGATTATCTACATCTTGCATTTCACATCCAAAAGCTATGCAATTGTTAATACCTTTAGCATATGTACCACCACCCATTGTAACAGGCTTAGATTCATAGTCACCTGTTACTTCTTGATATGCTTCAAGTAATTTACTTACTAGTGGGCTATCAATAGGGAAATAAAGAGGTTCATTTGTTTTTACGATTTCAACAAATCCACCTTTTGTATCAAGATTTGGATTCATTTTATCTAGTATCTGTTTTACTGTCATTGTAACTGGGAATCGAATATCAATAGTACCTGATATTAAACCATCTTTCATGCCAATTACACCAACATTAAGAGTTAAATCTCCATATTCATCATTACACGCTACTCCAAGTAATGACCCATCTGTTGTAATGCCTAGTCTATCATTATAGAATTCCACAAAATCATCTTGGAACCCTGCTTGTTTCAATCCAACTAATAAATGACTTATTGCATTTTTACCAAGTGTTGGCATACTTGCATGTGCCGCTACTCCACGAGCTTCAATAGTAACTGTCGCATCATTATCTGTAATTGTATATTCAATATCGTTATCATTGAAATAATCATCTAATACTTTAGAACTAAATGTATTCTTATCAATTACAATTGTACATTTATTACAAACTACATTGGACGCTACACCACCATAAATATCATGAATCTTTGTATTTTTACTATGGAATAATCCACCTAACATTCCTTTTTCACCATGTACCCCAGGGAAACATCCATCTGGAGTAAAGCCCATATCAATATGACCTTCTTTTTCAACATAGTGTGCTAAACATTTTGATCCACTTTCTTCATTTGTTCCCATGATTAAGCGAACTCTTTTTGTAAGAGGCACATTTAATTCTTTTACTATTTCCATGGCAATCATTGAGGCAATTACTGCACCTTTGTCATCAGTAGTTCCTCTACCAAAAGCCATTCCGTCTTTAATCACCATATCGAATGGATCTGTATTCCATCCTTCTCCTGCAGGTACTACATCAAGATGTCCTAAGATACCTATTACTTGTTCACCTTCACCCATTTCAGCATAACCTGCATAGTTATCTAAATTAACAGTTTTAAATCCATAAGATGCTGCAATTTCAAGCGCTTTATTTAAACAAGCTGCTGGTACTCTTCCAAAAGGATATCCATCTTCAGCAACTCCTTCAACAGAATTATAACTAACTAAAGTCTTTAAATGTTGTAATAGCTCATCTAAATGATTCTCTACTCTTTCTCTTACATTCATATTCTATTCCTCCAACTAATTTTTATTAGTTTACCACATTTCCCTTAAGACATCTATAAATTAATCTTTAGCCCAACCGGACAATGATCAGAACCAAGAATATCACCATATATTTTAGCTTCTTCTACTTTATCTCTTAGAGATCCAGACGTTACAAAGTAATCAATTCTCCACCCAGCATTTTTTTCTCTTGAATTAAAACGATATGACCACCAAGAATACTCAATTGCATCAGGATATAATGTACGATATGTATCAATAAATCCTGCCTCAAGTAAAGTAGTCATTTTTTCACGTTCCTCATCCGAAAATCCTGGATTTTTACGATTAGTTTTAGGATTTTTTAAATCAATTTCTTGATGTGCAACATTCAAATCACCACAATATACAACTGGTTTTGTTTTTTCAAGTTGAATTAAGTGATTTCTCAATTCATCTTCCCATTGCATACGATATTCTAAGCGAGCTAACTCTTCTTTAGAGTTAGGTACATATGCATTTACTAGATAGAAATTATCAAACTCAAGTGTCATTACACGACCTTCATCATTAAATATATCTTTACCAAAATCCGTTTGTATTGATAAAGGTTCTTTCTTAGTAAACACTGCAGTACCTGAATACCCTTTGCGCAATGCGCTATGCCAATATTGATGATACCCTTCTAAATCTAATTCAATTTGATGTGGTTGTAGTTTTGTTTCTTGTAGACAAAAAATATCCGCATCTTCTTGATAAAAGAAATCAAGAAATCCTTTTGTTATACACGCTCTTAGCCCATTTACATTCCAAGATATTAGTTTCATGCTTTTTTAATTTTTCTTGTTTGAATCTTTAACCAAGTTTTTTCTTTTTGCGTACAGAATGGGCTAATTTTCGCAAATACTTCTGCATGATAATTATTTAAGAATTCAATCTCATCTTCGCTCATCAATTCTGGCAATACTGGATCTAAATCAATAGGAGCCAGTGTAACAGTATCAAAATGCATAAATTGACCATATGTGTTCTTCTTACCCTTTTGCGCAAGTAATTCATTTTCTATACGTATACCTAGTTTATTTGGAATATATACTCCTGGCTCATCAGTGATAATCATACCTTCTTCAATTGGTACAATTCCATATCCTGTAGCACTATTTGACCAACGAAATCCTTGAGGTCCTTCATGTACACCAAGAACATGACCAACACCATGACCTGTACCGCATTGATAATCAATATCCATATCCCAAATAGGACCACGAGATAAAATATCCAATGATGCACCTGTACAACCATATAAGAAATTAGCTTTAGCTAAACGAATCATACTTCTTAAAGTCGCTGTATAGTATACCTTTTCTTCTTGTGTTAATTTTCCTAAAGTAATTGTTCTTGTAATATCTGTTGTTCCTTCATAATATTGTCCACCAGAATCAACGAGTAAGAATCCTTCATTTTTCAATACAGAATAACTCTTTTCTGTTGCTGAATAATGCATCATTGCAGCATTTGGTCCATAGGCAACAATAGCACCAAAACTATCTTCAATATAATTTTCTTGTGCTTCTCTTAACTCATGAAGTTTTTTAGTTGCACTCAATTCATCAATTTCTATATTTCCAACATTGTTTTTAACCCAGTAAATAAACTTAGTTACTGCCACTCCATCTTTCACATGAGCATAACGAATATTCTTTATTTCTGTTTTATTTTTTAATGCACGATACATAACAACTGGGCTTGTTTCATCAAGTATAGTACATGATTTATCAATAAGTGATTTATGATAAGCACTAATAGTACTTGAACATAATAAAATTGTCTTATCCTTATATGAAGATAACTCATCTCCTAAATCGTTATATCCACGAATAGAAACTTTAGCGCCACTAAATTTTTTGCAAATATCAGCAGATAATTTTTTCTTATCGATAAATAAATTAACACGATTTTTAGTTACAGTTGCAAAAGCTAATGCCACTGGAGTATCTTCTATGTCAAATCCACGAAGATTCAATAACCATGCAACATCTTCTAAAGAAACTAGAACACATACATCAGCATTCTTTTCTTTCATATCTGCTTGTAAACGTTTAATCTTATCTTCTGTTTTAACACCTGTATACTTATCAGCCAATAAGAAACATGGTTCACTTGGTAATGATGGACGATCTGTCCAAATTTCATTCACTAAATCTTTATCCGTTTTTAAAGTAACTTCTTTAACCTTTAAACACTTTTCTAAATTTCCAGCTGTTTTAGCATTAACTACTCGACCATCAAATCCTAAAACACCTTTTATTGGCATTTTCTTTTCAATAAATTCGACAAACGTAGGTACACCTTCTTGACCCATTTTATATAAATCAATTGTGCTACCTTTCAATTGTTTTGCTGCTTGAACAAAATATCTTCCATCTGTCCAAAGTCCTGCTTCTTTCATAGTTACAACTAGTGTCCCTGCTGAACCAGTAAAACCAGACATAAATTTTCTAGTCTTAAAATATTCTGATAAATATTCACTTTGGTGATAATCTGCTGTTGGAATGTAAAAAATATCGATACCTTCTTGTTTCATTAAATCACGTAATTTCATTAAATTTTCTTTTACTGTCATTGTTTTCACCTCATTCTATTATTGTACTAGTTTCATGTGCATTTTTAAAGCAATTAAATTGACTTTCATGTACAATATACTTAATCTATTAATGGGTTGAGGTGGTAAAATGAAACAAACATTTGATATACAAGGCATGACATGCACCGCTTGTAGCAGTGCAATCGAAAGAAAAATCAGTAAAATGGAAGGTGTACAATCCGTACAAGTTAACCTTTTAAGTAATAATATGGTAGTAGATTACAATGGATTAAATGAAAATGATATTATTCACGCAGTTGAAGATGTTGGCTATAATGCTTCACTACCATCAAAAACAACAGCTACACCAAGTTATGATGAACTATCAACAAGGATCAAAAAAAGATTCATCTATTCCGCTATATTCACTGTTCCATTATTTTACATTGCCATGGGACATATGATGAATTGGCCACTACCAAGTATTTTAATGGATCAACCATTAGTTAATGCTTGGTTACAATTATTATTAACAATTCCTGTACTTATACTTAATAAAGAGTTCTTTATCCATGGATATAAAGCATTATTCAAGCTTAATCCTAATATGGACTCACTAATTGCAATTGGATCAACTGCCGCTGTTCTTTATGGCATTTACGCTATATTTAAGATCACAATAGGCGTTCAAACTGGAGATACCCACCTTGTTCATCAATTTATAATGGACTTATATTTTGAAACAAGTGCAATGATATTAACACTAATTACTTTAGGAAAATATCTAGAAACTAAATCTAAAGGAAAAACATCAGAAGCTATTTCAAAGTTAATTGATTTAGCACCAAAAACAGCTACTGTTATTAAAAATCATAAGGAACAAGTTATTCCTGTTGAAGAAGTTCAATTAGGCGACATCATTTGTGTTAAAGCAGGTCAAAGAATTCCTGTTGATGGCATAATTACTAAAGGCTATACAACAATTGATGAATCTGCAATTACTGGTGAAAGTATACCTGTTGAAAAATCAATTAACTCAAAAGTAGTTGGTGCAACCATTAACAAGACTGGCTACTTTGAATTTAAAGCAACAAAAGTAGGACAAGATACCACATTATCACAAATTATTAAACTAGTTGAAGAAGCAGCAAACTCCAAAGCACCTATATCAAAAATGGCTGATAAAGTCAGCAGTATCTTTGTACCTATTGTTATTGGTATCGCTATTGTCGCTACAATCATTTGGCTATTATTAGGTAAATCTTTAGAATTCTCATTAAGTATCGGAATTGCAGTACTTGTAATATCTTGTCCTTGCGCACTAGGCTTAGCAACTCCTACTGCAATTATGGTAGGAACTGGAAAAGGTGCAGAGAATGG
This sequence comes from Anaerorhabdus sp., assembly GCF_036641015.1. Classification (GTDB taxonomy): domain Bacteria; phylum Bacillota_I; class Bacilli_A; order Erysipelotrichales; family Erysipelotrichaceae; genus Anaerorhabdus. The sequence goes on from NZ_JAVWFO010000005.1 coordinate 8,465, forward strand.
TATTCTTATTAAATCAGCTGAAATTCTTGAAACAGCTGGATCTATTCAAGCAATTGTATTAGATAAAACCGGTACAATAACAGAAGGAAAACCACAAGTAACAGATGTTATCGTCAATGAAAATATAAAAGAAAGTGAATTCTATTACATCGCTTATTCCTTAGAAAAGAAATCTGAACACCCTCTAGCATTAGCAGTAATTCAATATCTAAAAGATACTGAATTTAAAGAAATAGATTTTGATAATTTCAAAAGTATTTCAGCAAGAGGAATTAATGCAGTATTAAATGATACACAATATTTCGCAGGTAATTTAGCTTTACTAGAAGAAAATGGAATTGATACATCAAAAATAAAACCAGCTGTTGAAAAATTTGCTCATCAAGGTAAAACAACTCTATGTTTTGCAAACCAAACAGAGGTACTTGGACTCATTGCAGTAGCAGATGTTATTAAAGAAGATAGCATTAAAGCAATTAGCAAGCTTCAATCTATGGGTATAGAAACATTAATGTTAACTGGTGATAATTCAATCATAGCGGAAGCAGTATTTAAACAACTAAATTTAGATAACTATGTTGCTGAAGTATTCCCTGAAGACAAACAAAAATACGTTAAACAATTACAATCTGAAGGCAAGATTGTTGCAATGGTTGGTGATGGCATTAATGATGCCCCTGCGCTAGTAAGTGCTGATATTGGCATTGCCATAGGTGCGGGAACCGATGTAGCCATTGAATCTGCTGATATTGTTCTTACAAGATCTAATCTATGGGATGTTATAACTACAATTCAATTAAGTAAAGCAACACTAAGAAACATTAAACAAAATTTATTCTGGGCATTAATATACAATTCAATTGGTATTCCACTAGCAGCTGGCTTGTTTTATGGAATATTAGGATGGAAACTAAACCCAATGTTTGGCGCATTCGCAATGAGTTTTAGTTCCGTAAGTGTTGTAGCAAATGCCCTACGTTTAAAAAACTTTAAAGGAGAGAAACCAACTATGGAAACAAGTAACACAAAAACAATTCTAATCGAAGGTATGTCATGTGGACATTGCCAAGCACGAGTAGAAAAAGCATTAAATGCTATTGATGGAGTTCACGCTACTGTTGATCTTGCATCTAAATCTGCAAATATACAATTAACTAAAGATGTAGCAAATGAGATACTTAAAAAAGCTATCGAAGATGCTGGTTATGATGTAGTTTCAATCAAATAGTAAAACAGCACCTGCAAGTATGCAGGTGCTATATTTTTATCATTCTATATCCTACACCAACATGTGTTTGTATACATTGAGGTCCGTTAGGATTTTTTTCTATTTTCTTTCGAAGTGTTGCCATGAATACACGTAATGAAGAAACATCATTCTCCAATGTTGATCCCCATATTTCCTTTGTTATAAAAGTATGTGTTAAGACTTTACCGATATTTCTTGATAATAAGCACAATAGTTTATATTCAATTGGTGTTAAATGTAATTCATCTTTACTAATATATGCACACCCGGCAGCATAATCAATTCTTAGATTACCATTTACAAAGATTACATCTTCTTGCTTTATATTACTAATGCGTCTTAATGTAACTCTTAAGCGCGCTAATAATTCTTCAACAGAGAATGGTTTAGTAAGATAATCATCAGCTCCTGCATCAAGTGCTAAAATTTTATCAGTATCTTCACTTCTTGCACTAAGTACGATGATTGGTACATTTGACCAAGTTCGTACTTTTTTTATAATATCCACGCCATCAATATCAGGTAAACCCAAATCTAAAATTACTATATCTGGATTGTGTGTTGATATCGCAAGTATCGCAGACTCGCCTGTAGCAACTGACAAATATTTATAGTTATGTGTTTCAAGTGTTGTCGACATAAGATTACGCACTGCCGCATCATCCTCAACAACTAATACAAAATGTCTATTCATTTATCACCATCTCCTTTATAGCAGGCAATGTAAATCGAAATATAGTTCCATGAGGAAGATTATCTCTTACTGATATTTCACCACCATGCGCATTAATTATCGATTTACAGAGTGCAAGTCCTAATCCCATGCTACGCCTACTGTCTATTATCTTACTATTTCCAGTATAAAACATTTCAAATATTTTTTCTTTAGCTTCATCTGTTACACCATCACCATTATCTTTGATATCGACAATAACTTCTTCATCTTCTTTTTTAACATCAATTTCAATTATTGATCCAGCATTGGTATATTTAATTGCATTATCAACAATGTTAATAATAACTTGAATAATTAATCGCACATCTACTTTAGCTAATATGAATTCTTCACTATGATTGACAATAATTTTGTGTTCATCTTTTTTTCGATTTACATGATTTAAAGCTTCTTGAATTATTTCATCCATCAGTTCTGCAGTTAATTTTAAATTCATTGTTCCATCTTCGATACGAGTAACTGACAATAAGTTTTCTACTAAATTGATAAGCCATAATGAATCATCATAAATATCAGTAACTAATTTTTCCTTAGTTGCTTCATTCATATTATTCCCGCTACTTAATAGAATATTAGCATTCCCTGATATTGAAGTTAATGGTGTTCTTAAGTCATGTGAAATTGCTCTTAATAGATTAGCACGAAGTTGTTCGTTCTTTGCCATTACTGCAGCATCTTCACGTTCTTTGATTGCCCGTTGACTTTCTAATGCAAGTGCACATTCTCCTAAAATGGATAGTAGAATACTATTCTCAAAAGAATCTAGATTTGTATTTTGTAAATCTATACCAATAACACCATAAACAGTATCATTGGCACGAATTGCAAGATATAAGCACTTTGCACTACCCAATGTATTTGTAGAAGCACCTGCATGTTTATTATTTTTATAAACCCATGATGCTACTGCAGTTTCGTTTTCCGTTACAAGTTCAGCATTCTTAACATTACTTACCGAGAATACCGAGGGATTTTGCAAAGCATCTTTATTAGCAAGATAAACAACCAAATCTTTTCTCAACAATTTAATCAACTGATTTGCAGTTACAGATATAATTTCTTCTGACTTAATTGCCTTTTGTAACAATTGATTTGTCTCTAATAATATTTTTGTTCGATATGCAGTTTCAGCAGACTGCTTAGCGTGTTGTTTTAATTTAACCGCCAATGAACTAGTAACAAACGCTGCTACAAACATAATTAAAAATGTAACAGGATATCCAGAATCATATGCTGAGAAAGTATATCGAGGAACTGTAAAAAAGTAATTAAATGTTAATACACTTACAACGGATGAAATCAAACTATACATCTTATGTGAAGTAGCTACTGATGTTAATAATACACTCAAAATATAAATAGTAATTATATTAGCTTCTGAAAAGTTTAAATCATAAAATACAAAACCAATTAGCGTTGCAATTACCAACAACAAAATACTAATTACTGTATCATTGATATTAAACCTTGATAATTCACGCCTATTCTTTCGCTTAATATACTGTTGAGTATCTTTATCAGGAATAATATAAATATCTAGATTTGGTGCGTATTCTGTTAAACGTTCTGTTAACGTTGCTTTGCTCCAATAATATTTTCTCTTAGCATTGTTTCTTCCAACGACAATTTTAGAAATTCCTGATACTCTTGCGAATTCAGCTATTTGCAATGGCACATCATCTCCGAAAACTAATTCAATAGTTGCACCAAGCTGTTGCGCTAAATGGATATTATTACGCAGTTGTTTTTTGTCCGCTTCATCCATTTCTCTAAAATCAGATGTTTCTACAAATAGTGCTGTAAATGTTCCTTTAAAAGCATTTGCCATTCTTGCCGCTGTTCGTATAATTTTAGGGTTAGTAGGTGATGACGATAAACATACTAAAATATGTTCATCAGTATAATAAGTATCCTTTTCATATAACCTAACTTTCTCACTCATCTTATTTACACGATCTGCACAACGACGAAGAGCAATTTCACGTAATGCTGTTAAGTTTTTTGTATCAAAGAAATTTTGTTGAGCTTTAATTGCTTGTTCAAGTTGATATATTTTTCCTTCATTTAATCGCTCCACTAATTCATTGGGTTCTATATCAACAAGTTTAACTTGTTCTGCATCATCAAAAATACTATCGGGTATGCGCTCTCTAACAGCAATTCCAGTGATAGAAGCAACCATATCATTTAGACTTTCTATATGCTGTACATTGATTGTTGTATACACATCAATACCAGCACGTAATAATTCCTCAACATCTTGATATCGCTTTGCATGTCTACAACCATCTACATTGGTATGCGCTAGCTCATCAACTAATATAAGCTTAGGTTTTCTTAAAATAGCTGCATCTATATCAAACTCATTTAATATGATTCCTTTATAATCTATCCTTTTGGTAGGTATCTGTTCAAGCCCATTTACTAAAGCCATAGTTTCAACTCTTTGATGAGGTTCAACATAACCAATAACAACATCTACATTTTTATTTTTTAAGTCGTGAGCTTCTTTTAACATTGCATAGGTTTTACCTACACCAGCAGCATAACCAAAAAATATTTTAAGTTGTCCTAACTGCTTATTCCCTTCCTCACCAGTTAACTCTACCAATAAGTCTTTTGGTTGCTTAACATCTACCATCTCTTACACTCCCAAAACTACTACTCTTTGTAGTTTATCTAAAACAATTATAATCTACTTAAAACACTTATCAATTAAATTCTATTTATTTAATAATCCCATTTCCATGGCAATATCTAAATTCACTTGTAAAACATTAACGTAGTCTTCACCAAAAATACCTAACAATTTACCTTCAGTATTCTTATTTACTATTTCTACTAACATTTCTTTAGATAAATTTGATGCTTTCGCTATTCTATCAATTTGAATCATTGCACCTTCTACTGAAATATGTGGATCCAAACCAGAACCTGAAACTGTCATTAAGTCTGTGGGAATATCTTCTTTTTTAACAGTAGGATTTTCTTTTAAAAATGTTTCAATCTCTGCTTTAACACGCTTCACTAACTCTGGATTAGTAGGTGCATAGTTACTAGAACCAGAAGAAACTGCCGTAGTGTACTCTTCTTCCGTATATGTATTGTAGTTAACAGCTGATGGACGACCTTTCATAAAATATTCTTCATTAAAGTCTTGTCCAATAAGGGCAGATCCTACAACTTCACCATTGACCTCAATTAAGCTGCCATTAGCTTGTTTAGGAAAGAAAACTTGTCCAATACCTGTTAGCACTAATGGATATATTAATCCACATATTACTAAAAAAGATATTGAAATCATGAATGCTTTTTTTAAACCTTTAAATAATTCTTTCATCATTTTCTCTCCTTCTTATAAACCTAATAATGCAAGTAATGGATGAATAATCATATCAATAATTTTGATACCTATGAATGGTGTAATAACTCCACCTAAACCATAAATCAAAAGGTTACGAATTAACATTTTATTACTAGACATAGGTCGGTATTTAACACCCTTCATAGCTAGAGGTATTAAACACGGAATAATAATTGCGTTAAATATTAAGGCTGACAATATTGCACTTAATGGTGTTTCTAATGACATAACATTTAAAATTTGTAATTCTGGAATTGCTACCATGAACATTGCAGGTAATATCGCAAAATATTTAGCAATATCATTTGCAATTGAGAATGTAGTTAAACTTCCTCTTGTGATTAACATTTGCTTACCAATTTCTACAACTTCAAGAATCTTAGTTGGGTCCGAATCTAAATCCACCATATTTGCCGCTTCTTTTGCAGCAGTAGTTCCACTATTCATTGCTAATCCAACATTAGCTTGTGCAAGAGCAGGTGCATCGTTAGTACCATCACCTGTCATCGCTACAATCTTACCTTTAGCTTGTTCCTTTTTAATAACATCTATTTTGTCTTCTGGCTTACACTCTGCTACAAAATCATCAACACCTGCTTCCTCAGCAATTGTAGCTGCAGTTAATGGATTATCACCAGTACACATAATTGTTTTAATTCCAATTGCATGTAATCTTTCAAATCTTTCTTTCATTCCCGGTTTTACTGTATCTTTTAAATAAATGACGCCAAGAATACGATTATCTTTGCATACCGTTAATGGTGTTCCTCCAAGAGAAGCAATTTCATCAACATGTTTCTTTAAATCTTTTGGTAATTTGCCATTAATAGATTGAACATATTGACTTACGGCATCACTTGCTCCTTTTCTAATCTTTTCTTTAGTAACTAAATCAACCCCGCTCATTCTTGTTTGAGCAGAAAATTCTAATATATTTTCTGCCTTAATATCGTCTACTACATATCCAAGTTTTTTACCTAATTCTAATGTTGATTTACCTTCTGGTGTTTCATCAAATAAACTCGAAATCATTGCTGTTTTAATAAGTTCTTCTTTATCAATACCATCTACCGTTACAAACTCTGCAGCTAAACGATTACCAAATGTAATTGTTCCTGTTTTATCAAGAATCATTGTGTCAACATCACCGCAAGCTTCAACTGCTTTACCAGACATCGCAATAACATTGAATCGTGTAACTCTATCCATACCAGCAATTCCTATTGCAGATAATAATCCACCAATCGTCGTAGGTATTAAACAAACTGTTAATGCTATTAACATTGACATTGGTAAAGTAACACCACTATAAATACCTATTGGATATAAAGTAATAATAACAATTAAGAAAATAATAGTTAGTGATACAAGTAATGTATTTAAAGCAATTTCATTTGGAGTCTTTTTTCTTGAAGCTCCTTCAACTAATGAAATCATACGATCAAGGAAACTATTTCCTGGATCTGAGGTAATACGTATTTTAAGATAGTCACTAACAACTGTTGTACCACCTGTAACACTACAGAAATCTCCACCACTTTCTCTAACTACTGGCGCAGATTCTCCAGTAATTGCTGACTCATCAACGTTTGCTACCCCTTCAATTACTTCTCCATCATTAGGTATTAATTCACCTGTATTAACTAATACAATATCACCCTTTTTCAATTCACTTGAATTTATGATTGTTTCACTACCATCACTTTGAATTAAACGAGCTTTTGTATCTTTTTGCGTTTTCTTTAGTGATGCAGCTTGTGCCTTACCTCTTCCTTCTGCTACCGATTCAGCAAAGTTTGCAAACAATATTGTAATAAATAAAACAATACAAACAATTATATTATACATTTGCATATTGCTTGTGGATGCTTCAAAAAAGTTTGGAAATACCGATAACACAAGTGTTAATACACATGCAACCTCTACAACAAACATAACTGGATTTTTAATCATATATTTAGGATTTAATTTAGTAAATGCCCCTATAACTGCATCCATAAATATTTTCTTTGTTAATAACTTTTGATTTTGTTTCATTTTTATATTAACCCCACAATACTAAGTGTTCTGCCACTGGTCCAAGTGAAATCACCGGAAAGAATGTTAAAGCTGCGAATATATAAACAATAATTACAAGTGCAATTGCAAATGTCATTGTATCTGTTTTTAATGTGCCAACTGACTCTTGAACAAATTGTTTCTTCATTAATGATCCTGCAATAGCCAACTGAATAACAATTGATAAGTATCTTCCAAAGAACATAACTAATCCTGTTGTAATATTCCAGAATGGACTGTTGTCAGCTAAACCTTCAAATCCTGAACCGTTGTTTGCTGCTGATGATGCAAACTCATACAAAATTTGCGTTAATCCATGGAATCCAGGATTACTAATACCAGCAACTCCTGCTTGTGTACTAACCGCAATCGCAGAGAATGCTAGAATTAATAATGGATGAATAATAATACATATGGCAGCTAGTTTCATTTCTTTACCACCAATTTTTTTACCTAGATACTCAGGTGTTCTACCGATCATTAATCCACAAATAAACACTGTCATGATTACATAGATTACCATATTCATTAATCCAACACCCTTGCCACCAAATACAAGGTTTAACATCATATTAAGTAATGTAACCATTCCACCTAATGGTGTTAAGCTATCATGCATGTTGTTTACTGTACCTGTTGTAAACGATGTAGTTGTCGCACTAAACAATACTGATTGACTAATTCCAAATCGCACTTCTTTGCCTTCCATATTTCCAATTAACCCCGATAATCCAATATCTTTTAAAGCGGGATTAAATGATGTTTCACTGAAATATAAAATAAATAAACTTATAACAAATAAAATACCCATTGCAATGAAGATTGTACGACCTTCACTTCCAAAAAAACTTTTTTTACTTTCACCTTTACGTTCTTGTATCATTTTTCCAAAAACGATAACACATGCCCCTGGAAGAATCATCATCGAAAATAGTTCAATTAAATTAGTAAGTACGGTAGGATTTTCAAAGGGAACTGAAGAGTTAGCTCCAAAAAATCCACCACCATTAGTACCGATATGCTTAATTGATTCTAAAGCAGCAACAGGACCCATTTGAATGTTTTGCATATTTCCTTCAATCGTGCTCGCAACTACATTAGCACCTAGAGTTTGAGGAACTCCTTGCCAAATTAATAAGATACTAACTATTAGTGATAGAGGTATTAATACTCTTGTAATAATACGTGTAAAGTCTACGTAGAAATTACCCATATTGGTTTTATCTTTACCAACTAATCCTCTAATAAACGCCATACAAGCAGCATAACCACTAGCTGCAGATGTAAACATCATTGATGTAATAACTACCATTTGTGACAAATAAGATAGCCCACTTTCACCTGCATAGTGCTGCAAATTAGTGTTTGTCATAAAACTTACTATTGTATTAAATGATAATGTTTGTTCCATTCCCACAATAGCATTTGGATTAAATAAAGGTAATGCTTGAATTCTTAATACCAAGTACCCAACTAATAAGAGTACTGCATTTGTTAACACTAATGAGAAGGCATATTTTTTCCATCCCATTTCTTGTTCTGTGTTAATGCCACATACACGATAGATAACTTTATCCACTTTATCAAAAACAGGATCAAGATATGTATGTTTGCGAGTTGTAACTTTATATAAATAAGTTCCAACAGGAATAACCAATAATAAATAAATACATAATGTAACTATAATTTGAAACATATCTTATCTCCCCTACTAGAATTTTTCAGGATTTATTAACGCATATAACAAATATGCTAATAATCCGACCAATATTAAACACAATACCACCATGCCTATTGACATAAATTTCCTCTTTCTTCTTTATTCTTCTCGATTTATTTGGCAATCACACCAAGTTACTAGACAACCAATTAGCAATATTGATACAACAAGTATCGCAATCATGGCAAGATCCATAAGATACCCTCCTTAACAAAAGCAAAGCAATGCTTTTATTTACAAATTCTAGCATTGCTTTATTTAAGATAGTGTTAAGGAAGTTAATATTGCATTAAGATTGTATAAAGACTGCATAAAGGTCTAGAAAACACCTAGAAATAAAGAAATTGGAAGTGTAATAAATGATGCAAGTAAAAACATAATTAAGATGGATAATAATGGCCAAGCAACTAAAAGGCCTAAAAACATAAATACTTCTTTACATACTTCAAATAGATTACTAAATACTTGACCCTTTCCACTCATGAACATATATCTGTCCTCCTATACTCAAAGTATAATGAGAACTCTATAAAGACAGTAAAAAGTTATTGCATATCTTATTAAGATTTAATTAAGATTAGTCATTTTTTGTAAAATTACCCTTTTTACGTTATAATTTCCTTACAAAAAGCACAACTCTACGCAAAATAGACTAAATTCAATTACGTATGTGTCCCATAAGTAACAGGAATTATATATTCTATACTTATGAAAGGTGGTAATTATGGAAAACTTTGGACAGTTTTTAACAGAACTCAGAAAAGAAAGAAAATTAACACAACAACAAGTCGCTGATGCATTAAATGTTTCTAATAAAACAGTTAGTAAATGGGAATGCAATAACGGTATCCCCGAAATAGAATCTCTTTTAGATTTAGCAAAATTATACAATATGACAGTAGATGAATTATTGAATCAAAGAAAAAATACTCATCAAAATTATAATGAAGAGTATTTTCATGACTTAATAGAAAATGAATACTCGCGCAAAAATATCATCTCTATATCATTATTAATTTTTGGTTTACTTACCTTTTTCGCTATCTATTGGGGCATTTATCAACTATCATCAAGACTAGTACCATCGTTGTTCATTTACTTAGGATTCGCACTACTATCCTTCGCTATTATTCTCATTTGTCTTACAAAGTACAATAAATATAATAAAGAAAAAAATGATAAACTTATTCAATGGTTCATTACTTTTATAACAACTTCAGTTTTTATAATTCCCTGTATTAACTATAAAATTACAGTAGATATTAACAGTGAATTATTTACATTTTTATCAAAATTAAGTATTCCTATTTTTGAAAATATGAATAATTTAAATTCAGTAACGCTATTAACTTCAATTGGATTTGATTCTTACATACTTATATTTCCTATTACCTTATTATTAGCAACCTTAGTTTATAAAGTACTTACTTTTATAAAACTAAAATATTTTAATAAACCAATCTTATCTAGTGCTATTAAACATATGCTAGTGGTAGTATCAATTCTCATTATTTCAACTGTTTCGTGTATTATCTATATTAATAACCCTGAATCCACCAAAAAATTCACTAAGGATGAATATATACAATTTAAAAGCAACTACAGCGAGGTGTATAAAGGATTTGAAAAGTTTTATCCTGAACTTGAACCTTTTGATAACAACCCCTCTTCTAGTGACTTTGCTTTCCTTGATACGATGATTAGCGAACGTAAATCATGTAAAGACTTTTGTGGTATTAAAGAATTTAAAGATTCCTCAAATACTGTTACATATCGCGCTAGCTCAGAAATCATTTTAAAGCGATTAAATACGTCAATCTTGGTATTGGATGTGTTGAGTGTTCTAGCACTATTATCATTTCTTTTTCACAAAAATATCAACAAACTAGTAAATAGAAATCATATTCAATAAACTCTTATTATCAATTTATTTTTTCAAGAAAGGTATTTGTTATTTCACAAATATCTTTTATATTTGCATGATAAACATAATGTGAACTATCCACTGTTATTGATTGTGCATTGGCACCTAATTTATTAAGATGATCAATCTGGTATTGTTCTTTAACCTGCTTTGTTGTTTCTGATGCAATAATTTTCATAACTGGCACTTGTTCTGGAAATTGCAATTTCATCACTTCACGAATATTGTCATTGAGTAAAAATATTTGATTTATCATCGTATCGTTATAGTAATGATTCATATATTTCTTGTAATCACTTATTTCTTGAACTGTATACCCATTCTTTGGTGTCATCTTCAACACATTTGATACCACAAGCGAATCAAAAATTCGACTGAGCCCTATTGCTTGCTGTATCTCGCCTAGTTTTGAAACAAAACGTGGTATGTCTGCTTCTGTTTTTGCTGATGATGTAGTATCTAACATAATTAATGCAGCTATTTCATCAGGATATTTAGTTGCATAATATTCACTATAAATACCTGATCCTGAATGAGGCATTAATACATAAGGAGGTTCATACCCAGCTTTAGATAATGCTTCTCTTATTTCTCTTGTATAGTTTTCATTAGTTCGTGGTGTATCAATTTTATCACTAAATCCAACACCAAAATATTCAATGCAAACAACAGTATATTCCTTCGAGAGTTCACGCATTAATGGTCCAAAGTCAGCACTTGGCAAAGGTACACCAAATCCTGGTAATAGCACAATCGTCTTATCACCATTACCCATAGAATAAACATGCATGTTTTTACCATCGACTTCTACTAGTTCACCATAAGGGGTAAGTCCATCTATCTCATGTGAAAAGAATACCTTATTAACAATAAAACTAATCAAATTAATTGAAATAGTAACACCAATGATTAGTCCCAAAATAACTAACATCTTTTTGCCTCTTTTCTTTTTCCCGTTATTCATTTTCATCATCAACAGGTGAAGATATTATCGAAATATCTCTTGGTTTTCTTCCTTTTGCTACATCATAACTATGTTTCAAAAATAGTGTTTGTAATTCTGATGAAAACTGATCAAATTCTTGATCATCCATCATCATGACAGTATTATTAAGGAAAATCTTATTATTTTCTAAATTATGTTTTTCACTAGAATAGTATTTTTCAATTTTTGAATATATGTTCATCAAAAAACTAAAAGCTTGATGAGGAGCATTTTCTAAGGTATTATGCTTAACAATTTCATCAATGTTTAACGCCAGAGTTCTTTCGGTACTACCTCGAATTTTCTTTTCCGCTACAACTATTAAAACATTAGCATCCAATAGAATATTTATATGACGATAAAGGGTTGTTCGTGGAATATCACTAATTTTTTCGCAAATTTCACTTGTTGTTATACTCTCCTTTGCAACAAAAGTTTGGATAATTCTCATTCGAACAGGATTTAACATAATTTCAGTAATATCTTTCATAAGTACCTCTCCTCATTGTTTCCATTTATAATTATATTCCCACTTTTGGTATTAATCAAATGTTTTATTAATTTGTTTTTTGTACATAATAAAAAGGTAATCGCAAAATTACCTTTCAATTAATTATTTAATGTTGTTTTAGATTAATATCTAAGTTATTACTCAATTTCTTGAGTCATTTTAATATTTAGTTTTTATGAATCTCTGTCCATTGGTCTACCCTCTGCAGACTTTACTTTCTATTCACTTTAAATCTATCTTACTTATCTTCCGTTTCCAAATACTTATCTGCAAGTAATTTGAAAACTTGATTTAATATTCTAATAACACCTTTTTCATATGTATTGAGTACCTCCTTTCAGTATCTCTTTACACCTTTATAATACCTTAAGTAAACTATATTCCAAGTCTATACTTATTTTATTTAAGTGTTATAATTAAAGTGTTGGGGGCAACTCCACTTTTTTTTATAACAAAAGCCACTTATTCTTTGTAGAGTAAGTGGCTTATTTGTTATTTAAGGATTTTAGCTAATGCAACATTTAGGCTTTTGCCATCCGTTGCACCTTGAAGTCTTGCCATTAAACCTTTCATAATTTCACCTTGATTTTTCTTAATTGGTTCTAAACTATGCTCCGCCATGAATACTTGAATTTCTTTTTCAAGTTCTTCTGGATTCAATTGTTTTGGTAAATAACTTTCAAGTAAAGCAATCTTTTTATTTGTCTCTTCAATCATTTCAGTACGATCTAGAGGAGTAAGTTCAAGTGTTTCTTTTGCTTGTTTAATTTCTCTTTGTACAAATTTTAATGCTTCATCCTTTGATAAAGGTTCCCCTTTTTCTTTCTCTGCTAAACCAATTGCAGATATTAACAATGTATATACACCCTTTTTAAGAGTATCTTTATCTCTCATTGCTTGCATGTTTTCTTTTTTTAATTCTTCTAAAAATGTCATAATTTCCTCCTTAATTACTCAGATTGGATAGCTTCTATTATGTTGAGGTTTGCAGCACGTTTAGAAGGTAAGTATCCAAATAAAATACCTAAAGTAATAGAGAATACTAGCGCGAATATTACATACGATATATTTATTGGCAGCTGCATATTTAATACAACTAGGGCAATCTGAATTACACCTATTCCGATGACTACGCCTATTATACCACCAATTAAAGTCAATAAACACGATTCTACGATGAACTGGATTCGAATTGCACCTTTACTAGCACCAATTGCACGCTTTACACCAATTTCTCTAGTTCTTTCCACAACACTTACAAGCATAATATTCATTACACCAATACCAGCAACTAATAATGAAATAGATGCGATGATACCCATAATAAGAGAAAGAATACCTGTTACTTGAGTTATTTGTTGCACAAAGAATGATAAATCTTCAAGCGCATATCCATTCTTAGTATTTGTATAACCATGAATTTCATTTAAACGATCAACAGCAAGTTGTGAAGTAGTCTCTAAATCACTTCCTGGACTTACTTTTACTGAAAAATATTGAATTGTGCCTTGCGAATACATTAAATCATACGCTTCATGTGATATTGCAATTAATGTACCCATCTGTTGACTTGGTGTATTAGTCACACCACAAATTGTAAATAAACGATTTCTAATCTTAATTTTTTGACCAATTGCTTCACTTGCAGGAATATTTAGATAATATTCAAGAATTTTATCATTAACTATTGCAAGGTTTAATTGCTCCTCTTTAGGGTAAGCACTAATTGGTAACCCTGCTACCATTTCAAATTCATAAAAATCCATAAAATTCTCAGTAGCACTTCTAACTGATGCCCCAAATGTTTCTCTATTAACTTTTACATTCTCTGTTGCCGATGCAACTTGAATAGCATCTTCAACTCCTTCAACCTTACGCAACTCATCTAAATCCGTAATATCAAATACATATGACTTTTCACCCATACCACCAAAACTTGAATTCATTGATGAATTTAATATTTGCATTTTATCAGTTTTATCTTTTACATAGTTAATATTAACTGATCCATTAGTTCCTGTAATTTGATCTGTAATCGCTACATTTGCGATGTCAGAGATTGAAAAAATAATAAATACTACTGCAACTCCAATAACAATACCTATTAACGATAAGAAAGAACGAAGTTTATTATTAAGTAACTCACGTATTGATAACTTTACATATTCAAATATCATACATTAGCCACATCACTTTCTATTATTCCATCTTTAATAGTAATGATTCTTTTAGCCGATTTAGCTACATTCATATCATGAGTAACTACAACGATAGTATTACCTTGTTCATTTAATTCTCTTAACAATTCCAAGATACTAACTGTTGTTTTAGAATCAAGTGCTCCTGTAGGTTCATCTGCAAAGATAACCTCTGGATTATTAACTAAAGCTCTCGCAATTGCAACTCTTTGTCTTTGCCCACCGGATAAAGTCATAGGTTTTTTATTTGCTTGATTTTTAATCATCATTCTTTCCATTTTATCTTCGGCAATTTTTTTTCTTTTTGCCGCAGGAATACCAGCATATAACATTGGTAACTCAACATTCTTACTACATGTAATATTATTCATTAGATTAAATGATTGAAATATAAACCCAAATTTCTTTAATCTTAATTCCGTTAATTGTTTTTCTGAATAGTTTGTTACATTTTCACCATTCAAATAGTATTCACCACTTGTTGGTTTATCTAACAAACCTAATGTATTTAGCAGTGTACTTTTACCACTACCACTTGCCCCTATAATAGAAACGAATTCACCTTTGTGTATTTGGAAAGATACTCCATCAAGTGCATGTGTTTCATTTGCACCAGGATTGTATGTTTTCCTAATATTTTTACATTCAATTACTACTTCACTCATTGCTTTGGCACCGTTACAATTGCACTGTATCCATAAGGTACTTCTTCTGGAATTTCTATTTCTACATTGTAATAAGAGGTGTCTTCAGTTTCTAAGTTGTTAGGCATTAAATCAACAGATAATACCTTGCAAGTATATGTCTTTTTTGTACTTTCGATTGTTACTTCAACATCTTGTCCTGGCGATACTAATTGATATTCATATTCGGATACACTAATTCTTACTTTTTTAGCTGTTGAATATAAAACAATATAAGCACTTCCCGTTTTACTTGATGGGTCTATTGAAGTTGATTCATTTACTTTATATACTAAACCACCTATATCTGATTTAATTTTCCCATCTGTTTTCATTTCTTTTAATTTTTCAATTTTTGCTTCAGCATTAATCCAGTTTACTTTAACTTCATCAATATGTTTAGATGCATTATTTAATTCAACTTCTAAATAATTAACATATACTTTATCACTCTTATCTGCTTGAGCAATTTCTTGTTTCAAATTTTCAACACGTGTATAATAATCATCTAAATCTTGTTTCATATTTAAAAAATCTTTTTCTAATACTTGTATTTGGCTATCTATACTGTCATCAATTTTGTAATCAAAAAGTATAGTTTCTTTTTCAATAATATCCCCTTCTTTTACATAAACATCATTAAATGTTAATGTAGGATCTTTTGAATAGTAAAATGTATCAACTGGTACAACTTTACCGTTATAAACAATTCCTTTTTCTGTTTCTACTAAATCACTTTGTGTAGAATCACCCATATACATCCCTTGCATTGCATTAGCCATTTCTTGGTCCTCTACATTTGCTGGTTTAGGTGCAAATAAATTTAAAGCAAAAAATCCAACTACAAGAATAGCCACAACTATTCCAACCCACTTAAATACTTTTTTCATATTTCCTCCGTTATATCGTTGTATTAGTTTAGTGATACAATGGATAGTATATCACTTTATATATCTTTTGCAATGCTTAAATCTATCATTTTTTAGTAAACTGTCGTAAACTTAATAAAGATTTAAAGGGGGATATCATGAATAAACGCTTAAAAATATTTTTATCATACTACAAACCTTATAAAAAACTATTCTTTGCAGATATGTTTTGTGCTCTAATTGTAGCTGCTATATCGCTTACTTTACCGCTATTAACTAGAGAAATAACAAATACTATCCTCATTGAAACGCCTATTCCATATGATCAAATATTTATGATAGGTGCAATCATGGTTGGTTTAGCATTAATCGAATTTGCATCTAATTTCTTTATTACATATAAGGGACACCTTATGGGTGTTTATATGGAACATGACTTAAGAAATGACTTATTTGCACATTATCAAAAATTATCATTTAGTTTTTATGATGAGCAAAAAACAGGAATACTAATGTCTAGATTAACCCATGATTTATTTTCACTTGCTGAATTATATCATCACGGTCCAGAAGACATTGTAATTTCTATTATTAAGTTTGTAGGTGCTTTTATTATCTTATTTAACATTAATCCTTATTTAACACTTATTGTATTTGCTACTCTTCCACCAATGATTCTTTTTGCTTATTATTGTAATATCAAAATGAAGAAAGCTTTCAAATTAAATAAAAAGCGAGTTGGCGAAATTAATGCACGTATAGAAGATAACTTATCAGGAATTCGTGTTGTTAAATCATTTGCAAATGAAGCTGATGAAATTGAAAAATTTGACAATGAAAATAATAACTATGTATCTAGCAAAAAGAAGAGTTATTTTGCTATGGCTCAGTTTCATTCTGGTTTAGGTGCATTTATTACTTTAGTAACTGTGGTTGTTATTATTGCAGGTTCATTGTTCATTGGTAATGGTTTTATTGTTATTGGTGACTTATTAACATTCTTACTATATATTGGTAACTTTACAGACCCTATAAAAAAATTAATTAACTTTACTGAGCAATTTCAAGAAGGTATTACTGGATTCGATCGTTTCATGGAAATACTTGAAATTGAACCCGATATTAAAGATAAGAAAGATGCTGTTGAACTAGTTGATGTTCAAGGAGCAGTAAAATTTGAAAACGTTGGATTTAGATATAACGAAAAATCAGATTATGTTCTTAAAGATATAAACCTAGATGTTCAACCTGGTGAGTATATTGCATTAGTAGGATCTAGTGGAGCCGGTAAAACTACCATGTGTTCATTGATTCCAAGATTTTATGAAGTAAGCGAAGGAAAAGTAACTATTGATGGTCACGATATTAGAGATATTAAAATGAAATCTTTACGTTCTAAGATTGGTATCGTGCAACAAGATGTTTATTTATTTGCAGGAACTATTTTAGATAATATTCGCTATGGCAAACCAGAAGCAACAGATGAAGAAATAGTACAAGCTGCTAAAAATGCTAACGCACATGAATTTATCATGGATCTTCCAGATGGATATGATACAGACATTGGCCAACGAGGAGTTAAAATATCAGGTGGACAAAAACAAAGACTTGCAATTGCCCGAGTATTTTTAAAAAATCCTCCAATTCTAATTTTTGATGAAGCTACTAGTGCTTTAGATAATGAAAGTGAAAAAGTCGTACAAGATTCACTTGAAAGCTTAGCAATTAATAGAACTACATTTGTAATTGCCCATCGCTTATCAACAATTAGAAATGCTAAAAAAATAATTGTATTATCAGAAGATGGTATCGTCGAAGAAGGAAGTCATGATGAATTAATCAAAAACGATAAGACATATGCACACCTTTACAATATGCAATTCTCTAAGTAAGAGCCTAAAGGGTTCTTACTTTTGTTATTATCCATAATTCAATGTTCTTTTTATAGTTTCATTTGGTATAATAGTTTAAAGAGAGGTGTGGTTTGATGAATTTTATTTTTATTTCACCAAACTTTCCTAAGTCCTATTATCTATTTTGTGCAGCACTTAAAAATAATGGTGTTAGAACCCTTGGGATAGGTGAAGATTCACTCGAACAGTTAAGTTTACAATGTAAAGAAGCCCTTGATGATTACTATCAAGTTCAATCACTTGAAGATTATAATCAAGTTTTTAAAGCTGTGGCATTCTTTAGTTTTAAATATGGCAAAATCGATTGGCTTGAATCAAATAATGAATACTGGCTTAGCCAAGATGCTAGATTAAGAACTGACTTTAATATTCAAACAGGAGTTCAATATCAAGACATACGTCCATATAAATATAAATCAGAAATGAAGAAATACTATAGAGATGCAGGAGTTGTTACCGCAAGATATCATCTAGTAACTAATATAGAAGATGCTAAGACATTTATTAAAGAAGTGGGATATCCTGTCATAGTTAAACCAGATAGCGGTGTAGGAGCATCAACAACATATCGCCTATCAAATAATTCAGAGTTAAATCAATTTTATAAAAACTTACCTAAAGTACAATTCATCATGGAAGAGTTTATAGATGGAGAAATTATTTCGTATGATGGTATTTGTGATAATGAATCCAATATCATCTATGAAACATCGCATCAATTTCCTAATTCTATTATGGATGTAGTAAATGAGAAAAAAGAAATCTATTACTACTCATACAAACAAATTCCACCACAATTAAAAGAGATTGGACAGCGTGTACTTAAATCATTTAATGTAAAAAGTAGATTTTTCCATTGTGAATACTTTAGATTACTTAAAGATAAAGCTGGCATTGGTAAAAAAGGAGACTATATTGCTTTAGAAGTAAATATGCGTCCTCCTGGAGGATATACTCCCGATATGATGAACTTTGCTAGTGATATTAGTGTATATCAAATTTGGGCTGATATGGTTTGTTATAACAAAGGCTTGTTTGACCCAGATAATCGTCCATATGTATGTGTTTATTATGGTCGTCGTGATGGTATAGAACACAAATTATCTCATACTGATATTTTAAAAAAGTACAAAGAGCAACTTTGTATGTGTGAGAGAATGCCAGGAATTTTAGCCGATGCAATGGGTAATCAAATGTATACAGCTCGTTTTGATACAACAAAAAAAGCTATACAATTTATCCGTGCACTACAACAATAAAAAGGAGATATAATGAAAATCGAACACTTCCAAGAATACAGTTTTTGTTTACAAAGAGATATGGAATATAAAGTCTATGGACATTCTGGTAAACCTTGCATTGTATTCCCTGCTCAAGATGGTAGATATTTTGACTTTGAGAATTTTAAGATGATTGAATCTTGTCAAAAATTTATTGATCAAGGTTTAATACAGTTTTTTTGTGTTGATAGTATTGACTTAGAATCTTGGTCTAACCAAGAAAAGAAACCCCGTGAACGAATCGAACAACATGAATGTTGGTATGATTATATCTGTGATGAGTTTACACCTCGCGTTAAACAAATAAGTGCTGATTGTAATGATCACGCTGAATTAGGCATCCTATTGACAGGATGCAGTATGGGTGCTGCTCATTCCCTTAATTTCTTTTTAAGAAGACCTGATCTATTCGATTCTGTTATAGCTTTAAGTGGTGTTTATCACGCTAGACAGTTCTTTAAAAATTATAGTGATGATTTAGTATATGCAAACTCACCTATTCAGTATATAGAAAACATGCATTATGATCACTTCTATGTTGATTTATATCGCCAACGTAAAATTATTCTTTGTGTTGGTCAAGGTGCTTGGGAAGACGAAATGATTAAAGATACTAAGAAAATGGAAGAATTATTTAGATATAAAGATATCCCTGCATGTGTTGATTACTGGGGTTTAGATGTAAATCATGACTGGCCATGGTGGCGCAAACAATTGCCATATTACCTAACTAAAATTATTTAAACAAATAAGTCAGCAAAATAGTTATGTTGACTTATTTTTTACCTTACCCTAGAATTACATACATACCATACTGATGGCAGGAGGAAAATGTGAATTACGAAAAAAAGAAAAATTTTATTATTAACTCACTTTATATCGCAATATTAATTGTAATTGTCTTTTTTGTAATTAAATACGGAATAGGTCTATTATCACCTTTTATTATTGCTTTCTTTATTGCATATTGTTTGAGAAAACCTACTAAGTGGATTTCTACAAAATGCAAGTTACCAACTAAACTCGCTTCAATTCTAATGGTCATTTTATTCTTTTCAACAATAGGTGTCATCATTGTCATTGTTTCAATACGTTTAGGTACATCTATTGCTTATGCCTTTACTCTATTACCAAATTTATATGCTACAGAGATTAGTCCTTTACTTGAAAACTTCTTTAGGGCAATTGAAAAAATGTTTAATACATTAGATCCTGCACTTGTAGCAACTATCAACGATATGTTTAATCAAGTAATTAAATCATTTGGTGAATTACTTTCTGGTTTATCAGTTACAGTTATTCAATCTGTTTCAAGCTTTGCATCTTCAGTTCCTGAATTATTAATCAAAGTATTATTTACGATCATTTCTACATTCTTTATTGCTATTGATTATGATCAAATCGTCGCATTTATGGAACGTCAAATATCACCTAAGACATTTAACCTTATTACCCATATAAAAGACTATATCGTAGGTACATTATTTGTTTGTATCCGTTCTTATGCATTTATTATGTTTATAACATTTATAGAATTAGCAATCGGTTTAACAGTCATACGAGTTGAAAATTCACTAGTGATTGCGTTAATGATTTCTATATTTGATATCTTACCAGTACTTGGTACTGGAGGAATTATGATTCCTTGGATTATCTTAGTCGCATTCCAAGGCAATTATACTTTAGCTATTGGATTACTAGCAGTTTATATGGTTATAACTATTATCAGAAACATTATTGAACCTAAAATCGTTGGTCAACAAATTGGCTTACACCCTGTCGTAACACTATTAAGTATGTTTGTAGGAACTAAATTATTTGGTGTTCTTGGTTTATTTGGATTACCAATCACATTGTCACTTTTAAAACATCTTAATGATGATGGAACAATCAAAATATTTAAATAGAGGAAATCAATTTGATTTCCTCTATATTTTATATTTCTTCTTCTTAACATTCTCTGCAATTTCACTAAGTTCATCTTTAGTTAATTCAGGTAATCTCTCTAACTTATTTAGAAACTCCATGACTGTATCATTTTCTTTCATAGATTTAATTTCTGTAAAATAACTAACCAATACTCCTGGAATAAGAGCTACTACTATAATTCCATACAATGCAACAAATACTGTAACTATCCTAGATAATAGCGTAGTTGCTAATAATTCACCATACCCAATTGTTGTAAACGACACAAAAGTAAACCACATTGCATCACCATAATTAGTTATTGTAGGTTCAGTGATTAATATCAAAAATGTGGCAATAAAGTAGAACACAATAAACCCTGAAACTATCTTATCAGTACCAGTAAGTCTTAAAATTTTCCATAATAATTTTATTTTTTTCATATTAATTACCTCATGACTATTATAACTAAATATATTTGCAAGAAACAAGCTAATTGAACTCCCAATTTTCACTGAAATATTACTTGATTTTTCATTTGGTGATTGCTATAATAATTAAGCACTGTTATAGTACTGCGGGTGTGGCGAAATTGGCAGACGCACTAGACTTAGGATCTAACGCCGCGAGGCATGCAGGTTCGACCCCTGTCACCCGCACCATATGTGTATAAAACGACTTTAATTAAGTCGTTTTTTTATTTATTATCATTGTTGAAAGTTTGAGTATCTTCTAAGTTTTAAAGTTGTACTATTTACATCTTTTTTTAACTTATCGAAGCAAGTCATGTCAGTATTAATTCGATTCTAGACCGAATTAAATTTTTTACAATTTTCAAGCAGAAGAAAATTAGCTGGCTGAAAGACAAATAACGGACACGTATTAAAAGCTACTCTGAATTAGGTATTTACACCTTTGCAGATGAAAAACCTCAAAAATCGAACTGCAAAGTAGATTACAGAATCTATAACAAAAAATCTGATTATATTAGCTATCTGATTTTGCTTGAAAATACTGCAATGAAAAATATCGACGATTTGATAATTTTTGCAGACTCAGAACTTGGAATCAAAGTATTTGGTGCTGATAAAGCCAAAGAGGTTCTAGAACATGCTAAAGATATTAAATCAAAAGGTGCAATATACTGTGATTGCCCAGCATGTAATGCTGTAGCTTCAATCCTAGAAAAAAAAGAACTTATCAAAGAATCATAAGTATAATAATCCTGTGGGATAATTAATATTTATAAGCAAAAAAACTGATTTCATGCAACCTAATGAGATCAGTTTTATTTATTAATAGCTGTATAACGATAACAATTCCTACCCGCTTCTTTTGCTTTATAAAGTGCTTGATCTGCAGATTCTAACAATTGTTTATGCATTGTTTCATTAGTTGGAAATCCTTCACTAAATCCAATGGATAAAGATAAACAAGATGAGGACTTTGAAGTTTTATGTTCAACATTACATTGAACTAATTCCTCTTGTACTTTCTGTATATATTTTTCAATATCTTCTTTAGTATATCCAATAAATAAAACTAAAAATTCATCTCCTCCATATCGACACGCATAAATATTTTCTTTATTATTTTGCTTTAAAACATTTGCTACACATCGTAAAGCCTCATCACCTTTGAAATGACCATATGTATCGTTATATTCTTTAAAATAATCAACATCAAATATTGCATAGCCAATTTGCACATGTTCATTTTCAATTAATACCTTTTTTTTGATTTTAAATATATATCGGCGATTATATAATTGGGTCAATTCATCAAGATAGCTCGCATTTTCTAATTGCTCATTTTCCTTTCGCATTTCACGCAAATCAAATAAAGCTATCGTAAAATCTATTTTGGATAATATGTTTTCAATCCGCAATGCATCATCAACTTCATTTAATTTTAAACTTGTTTTATAAAATTCACGATAGACTAAATTGCATTCTTCAATTGTTCCATAACATTCATAATATTTCATTTTACGAACAATATAATTATAATATTCACCTATTTTTTTGAACGTACAGTATGATTCCAACAATAATAAATATCGATGTGCCATTTCTTTACAGTCAATAAGAAGCATATGATCAAACACTTCAAAATATGCACTAGATACAAATTGAGTATGTGAAAATTTACTTAATCCATCATCAATTAGTTCCTTTGCATAAGCAATGCTTTTTTCTTTATCACCTGCAATAGCATAATGTCCACTCCAAGTACTTTTTAATTGAAAATAACTGTATTGATTGTCTACAAAAAGTTCCTGTCCCTTTTCAAGTGCCTCATTCGATTCTTTTACCATATTCATTGTTTGATAAATTTCAGCAGCATTACATAAAAAGCTAATTATCGTTCCTCGTTCTTGTTCACAAAAATGAGATTTCATTGTTTCATATGCAGCATTAAAATAGTATAAAGCTCTCTGATTATCATATCGTCTTCGAAAGCAAATTCCCAAATTATTATATATTTTACTTTCTGTAATTGGATTGCCCAGTTTTTGTGCTAAATCTAAAGCTACTAAATAGTGTTGTAATGCTGAGTGCTCATCAAATAAATCTTGATAGTATAAACCAGCAAGATTATGAAATACCATAAGTAAATCATTGTATTGATATTGCTCACAAAGTGACTGTGTCTTTAATAAGTAAATTTTAGCCTGCTCATGGTCATCACGAGTAAAATATGCATCAAAAAGATACAAATTTGCAAAAGATATACCATATGTATCATGATTTTCTTCAGATATACTAAGTAGTTCTTTACAAAGTTGTTCAAGAAGATCAATATCATTAAACCGCTCAATTAAAATCGCCTTCATTAGTGAAGATGTCTGTCTAATCGATTCTGTATTTTTCACCAAACTTCATCCTTTCAAATAGATAGAATAATCCTACCCCAATAATTTACAGTAAGTATTTCTTCCTTTTTGCTTTGCTTGGTAAAGAGCTTGGTCTGCTAATTCAAATATTTTATTCATGTTTTTGTTATTTTGAGTATTACAATACCCTATGGAAAGAGTTACTTCTTTTGCACAGCTTGATGTTAGATGTGGAAGATGTCTATCATGTAAGTCTTTTCGTATTTCTTTTACATAATTTTCGATTTGATCATCTGTACAATTTATACACAAACAAACAAATTCATCGCCACCAAAGCGACAAGGATGGATACCTTCCCTTTTATAAAGATTAAGTAATGACCCAATATAATGTAGTACATAGTCCCCATCAACATGACCATAAGTATCGTTATATTCTTTTAAACAATCTAAATCAAACATAATAAAGCCTACTGAGTTAAAATTTATTTTGGTATATTTTTCCATTAATACATCCAAATAATGTCGCGTAAATACCTTGGTTAGTTCATCTATATTCATTTGGGTATCTAAATATTTATTTTCATTATTTAGATATTCTTTTTCACTTTTAACTTTTAAATAATCTATTGCTTCTGTTAGTCCTTTTGTTATTGTTGTGTTTCGGATATCATCTAGTTCTTGTATATGTTTCGCATAATGTTTATATGAAATATCTTGTTTATCTTTATCTTCAAAATTTATACTAAATTGCATTCTTCGTATTTCTAATTCTTGATGTTGTAAAAACGATTGATTTGTAGTGCTTTTTTCCATAAGCAACAATATTTTTTTTGCATATTCTTTATTTTGCAACTGCATAATACTATCAAACATAAATAAATATATATCAAACATTGAATTATTACTATTTGTTTTTTGCTCGTGTTCAAACATTTTATCTACCCAATAGAGCGCTTGTTTTTCATCTTTTTTCGCAGCATAGTACTGACACCAATTTTGACAACAATACATATAAATCTCTTGTCCATCTAAATCCATCTCTTCAGCTGTTATAATATGTGTCTTTGCTTCTTCTAATTCATTTAATAGAATTAATGCTGTAGCAAGATTATTCAACAAAACAACAATTAAATTACTTGGTTTTTCAAATGGATACAAAAGATCATAAGCCATTCGATAAAAAAACAACGCTTGTTTATATCCATGTCGTCTCACTAAATTATATCCAATATTATTTAATAGCAATGCTTCATCTATTTTGTCTTCTATTTTTCTACTGATTGCAATTCCTTCGATATAATATTCTATAGCACTTTGATCATCTGCAATTGAATTATAATACAACCCCAATGAGTTATAGATACGGACTAAAAGATCATAATAGTCATTATCACTTGATATTTCACGTGCTTTCATTAAATATGAAACACACTCATCTCGATCACTCGAATTTAAACTTAGGTAATAATCACCTAAATACGTATACGCAAAAGCTCTAGTATAATTATCATTATTTTTCTTTTCCCATTCTAGTAAATCTAGGCACAATGATTTTTCTTGCTCAGGATCACTATAACGTACCTTAAGAATTTCATCCATGTCTATTTTTATTTGTGCTATACTTTTCATTTGAACTTATCCGCCTTTTGCGCAATATCGTCTACTATTAAGCAAATTATAGCATATTATTGCAGTTTGAATAGATTCTACTTTGTTAAATGTTTTAGTGATCTAATAATTAGTAAAACTAATGATAATCCAATGTACTACTAATTCTTCAAATTTTGATTTGCGGTAGATTTTTTTATTATATTTTATTAATAGTAAAACTATAGATAAAGTTACTCAAAATTCAAAATCCTTTATACTAGCGCCATTAAACTTACATATTCATTGTAAATATCAATATTTAAGGGTTTATACATTGGTTTTTTACTACTTAATCTTTATAATGAATATAGAGGTGATTTTATGTTAAACAAGCACTATGATAATTTATTTGAGGTTGAATTAGATACTACAGTGATTAAAAACAAAATAATTGACGGAGTTTATCACACTGTACTTGATGACACATTATTTTATGTTAAGTCTGGCGGTATGGAAAGTGATAGAGGATGGATTAATGAACAGGAACTATTAAATATTTATATAGAAGATGGCGAAGTGTGGCATGTAACAACAAATGAAGTAATTAACCCTGTCCATATCAGAGTTGATTTAGACTATCGCCTTTTCAAATCGCAAATACACTCTGCACAACACTTAATGTGTACAATGATGAATACTGACTATGATGCTAAAACAATTATGTTTAAAACAGGTGAGTTAGAGAGTGAAATTGAAATGGGATTTTCAACTCTAAATCGAGAAATCCTTAATGAAATAGAAAAGCGTTGTAACGATGCAATTATCAAGGATATCCCCATTATCATCAACTATCCAACTAAAGAAGAAGCTAAAGCAAACGTCATCGAAGATTATGGAGATGACTTTGATTGGGATATTCAACTACGTTCAGTTATCATTCCAAATATTGACTATGATTTATGCGCTTGTATCCATGTACCAAGTTTGCGTTATATTCATGGCATTAAATTTTTAGGATTTGAAAAAACAACTCGTGGTTATAAAATACAATTTGTTGCTGGCTCACAATTATTTGATTATATGCAACGCCACTATGATGTATTTCATGACGCTAGCATTTCTTTAGCAGTAGGCCAATTAGAAATAAATGATAGTATCCAAAAAATATTTCAGGAAAAAAAGGAATTAACTACATTATTAAATGATTACAAGCAAAAATATTTTGACTTACTTGCCAAAGAAATCGTTAATACCCCTCAAACATATATATTTAAAGAATTTGAAAACATTGATACTAAATCATTTCAACAACTTTGTTCAACAATAACAGCACATTATGAAAAAGGCATTATTTTTATTCTAAAACTTGATGATAAATGTCATGTTGTAGTCGCTAAAAATAAAGTATTACCAATTATGGCTAATGAAGAATTTAAAAAGATTTCTATTCTACATGAATTAAAGGGCGGTGGAAACCCTGCAATTTCACAGGGTGGTGGATTATATACAAGCTCTTTAGTTGATACTTGTGTCAAAACAATAAATAAAATGAATGAAGCCAATTAAATTGACTTCATTCATTTTCATTAACCTAATCGAGATCCGTTTGGTACAGGAAATTCTGGAACTGCAAGCACTGGCTTAATACCATCTTGATATCCAATATCGAAGATCATTCCTTCGGATACTTCGCCACTAATTTTCTTTGGTCCAAGATTTACAATAAATACTGCTTGTTTACCGATTACTTCTGTTGGATCTTCTCTTTCTGTTTTAAATCCACATAAAATATTTCTTGTGAATTCACCAAAATCAACAGTTAATTTTACCATTCTTGTAGAACGAGGCACGTCCTCAACATTAATAATTGTTCCAACACGTACATCTAATTTTTCAATATCATCAATTGTTACAATAGGTTTTACTTCTGCCATTTTTTTACCTCTCCTATTTCTTTTCTATATTTTATCATCATGTACACTTTATTTCCATCTAGAAAAAGGTTAAAATGTCTCTTGTGTGAGGTATTATGAAAAATAAAAGCAATTTATTACAACATATTCAAGCTATTATAACTAACCTAATCTTTTTAAGTATAGGTATTTTATTCTTTATTAGATATGAATCAGTATGGATTGCTCTATATGTTTTAACAGTCATTAGTTTAACTTTATTAGGATTATCTCAATTATGGACATTTATAAAAGGACGCAAGACAAAATCTATTAATGATTATTTCCCTATGTTATCTAGCTTTGGATTCGCGATATTCATTTTTGTACTTCCAATGAATTTCTTTAAGTTCGTCCACTTTGTTATTGGTTGGTATATATTAATTAATGCAATTATTGGGTTTATTAATTTTATTGTTTACCGAAGAGATTCACTTTCTGGTGCTTCATGGATATTTATTAGAAGTTGCATTGATACTGCTTTTGGATTAGCTTTAATTCTTTCCCCTAGAGAGAAACTTTGGATTTTATCGATATTTGCTGGATGCTATTTTATTTTCACTAGTTTAGTAGGCGTCAGCGAAACAATAAAAGACATGTTACCAGATACTACTAAAAATAAAGTAAGAAGACATCTAACAATTTCTGCACCTGTTTTGCTTGCTGCCATGATTCCCCAACGATTCTTCTTTAGTATTAAAGAAATGATTAAACAAAATAAAATCCAAGTCACTTCCGACTCGTCTCATGATGCTGTTTCTGACTTAGAAGTATTTATTTATTTAAAAGAAAGTGGTCCCGAGTCACTTGGTCATGTAGATATATGTTTTGAAAATAAAATATATTCATATGGATGTCACGATCCATTGAATAGAGAATTGTTTGGAACATTAGGTGATGGTGTTTTAATCGTTGCTGAACGAAATGGTTTTATTCAAAATGCTATTGATGGTGATAAAAAAACAATTATTGGATATAAGATTTGCTTGACTGATGATCAAAAAGCTATAATCAGGAATCGTTTAAATTCCTTAATGACACGTACTGTTCCTTGGAAATGTAAAGCGCAATTAGCAAAAGAGAACAATGAAGATCAATCATTATGTATCGACTATGCATCAAGAGTATATAAATCATGTAATTCAACAATGTATAAATTTACGCAAGGAAAATATAAAACATATTTTGTATTTAGCACTAATTGCGTTCTTATAGCTGACTATCTTATTCGTACACCAGAGTTAGACTTAATAAAAATAAGTGGTATCGTTACCCCTGGAAGTTATATAAGTTTTCTTAATCAAGAATACCATCGTGAAAAAGGAATTGTTAAAACAATTGAGATTTATCAAGAAAAAAACTAGGATATTGCTAAACTAGTTTTTTTTAAATTCTACTTTTTCTTTGTTTATTAAAAACCTATTTTCAAATTCTTCTACTGGTATTGGCTCACAATATATGAATCCTTGAATATAGTCACATCCTTTTAATCTTAATTCTTCTGCATAATCATTTGATTCTATACCTTCTGCAATTACTTTCATATCTAAGTCATGTGCTGTTTTAATAATGTTCTGTAACATTATTTGTTCACGTTTGTTATGTTGATCCCTAAACATAGAGCGATCAATCTTCAAATAATTTAAAGGTGTATTACATACCACACTATATGATGAATAACCACTACCGAAATCATCAAGAGATACTTGATAACCATCTTCTCTAATCATTTCAACTACACTTTGAATTCTATCCATTTGATTCATAATGATACTTTCAATAAGTTCTAATTCTAGATTGTTTTTATCACAATTATACTTTTGATAAATAGTATCAAACTCTTCTAAGAAATATGGATAATCAAATGTACTTCGAGATATATTTACTGATATACATATATCTGTATTATATTCTTTTTTCCACTTTGCGATAACTTTACAAGCTTTTTCAAATATATAATTATCAACTAAATTGGTTTGCCCACATTCTTCAAAAATTGGTAAATATTCTTTTATGGGTAATAACCCCAAATTAGGATCAAACCATCGCATAAGCGCTTCAGCGTGATTTATCTCACCTGTAACTAAATTCACTTTAGGTTGTAGATACATCTTTATATGACCCTCTTTTAAAGCCCCTGAAAGTCTTTGACGATATTCCTGAGCATTTAAACGATAATCATGATAACTTGTTCCATAGAATTCAACATGTGAGACAACATAGTCTCTTTCTTTTGATTCACTACGGCATATATCAGCGTAATATTGGGCAATATAAAAATCAATTGGCTCTTCTTCTAATAAATATACCCCTGCTCCGCAATAAACAATTTTTGCATAAGTAGGATCTTTTAATTTATAAGTATCTTGAACCATATCAACAATCCAAGGAAATAGATCTAAATCTTCTCTTCCCCCAGGAGGGATTATTGCAATGATATTAAAGGCTCCTTTAGACAAATGAGCAACATATCCAGTATCTTTGATATGTTCCTCTAACGCTTCGTAAACCTTGTATATAAGCTGATCTACAAACTGTCTTCCATAATTCATATTAAGACGTCGAAACTGTTTGATTTTTAGACTGATAAAAGCATACTTAGTCCTATCTTTCTCCGCAATAGAATCATATTTCTGTTTCAACCACTCTTCATTATGCATATCAAACATTTACGCCATCTCCCTTACTTATTTTAGTTTTGCTACTTCCCTTGCAACGTCATTTCTATCTTTCTCTTGAATAAGTAATACTTTGTAACTATGTTTATACTTAAATGTTACTTTAAGCACTTCATTTTCTGTTTCTAATCGTAACTCTTCTATAAAATTTCTTTTATAGAGTTTACCCATTATTACAATACCCTCATCAGCAAATCCACTTTTGATAAATAGATACGCAACACCAATAAGCAATATTAGAGCACCTTGATAAAAAAAGAAACTCGACCTTTCCTTAATCATCATAAATAACGATACAACAGAAAATATTAAAGCAATAATTTTACCAGAACCCATATCAGTTCTCATTTTCACTTTGCTTGAATTATTCAATAATCCTGCAACAATTCCAATAACCAATATATCAAATACATATAATAATAAATTTTCCATAGTTAACCACCTAGTATCATTTTACCGTTTACTTTGATATAATTCAAATATAATGAGAGGTAATTTATGATAGAAGTTAAATTTTACGAAAATAAAGATCATTATGATGATGTAATGTATGTTAGAGAAGACGTGTTTATTCGCGAACAAGGATTTTCTACAGATAAAGATGAAATAGATAATCACTGTACACATATATTATTTTTAGATGATAATAAACCGTTTGCTACTGGTAGAATATTCAATGAAGATGGTGACATCATTATTGGAAGAGTATGTGTATTAGAAGCCTATCGTGGTAAAGGTTATGGTATTAAAATTATTCAAGAGTTAGAAAAAAAAGCTAAAGAACGTGGTGCTACATCCACTATATTAGGTGCCCAATGTCAAGCAAAAGAATTTTACTTAAAATTGGGATATGAAGAATTTGGTGATATTTATTTTGATGAATATTGCCCTCACATTCATATGAGACATACATTTTAATAAAGAAAAAAAGTTATTACGTTTGATTGAGTTTTATACTCTTTATCACGTAATAACCTTTTTTTATTTTGTTTCGATTAAAGTTACATCTTTTTCTAAAATATCAGTTATTAACTGATCATAGAAAGTTCCTTTTAATTTTTGTTGTGCTTTTAATAATGCTTCTTTCATTAAACGATTTTCTTTTTTGTAATAATAACATTTTGCTGCACGATAATAATAAATACCAGAACTAAAATCAGATGTAGCTGCTTTAGCAAGATCTATCATTTCGTTTGCATATTTACCACTATGTCTTAAGTTAATCTCATAAGTGTATTCTGTTTCTTTCATAACACCTTCATAATTTGTTTTATCTTTAAATGTGTCATAAATTTCTATCATACGATTATATGCCGCAGTAGCGTTATCAACATCTTGTAATTCTACATAGAAAGCAACTTCTTTTTGCTCAACATAGAATTCATCACCTGGACGAATTTTATAGTTTTTAATAGCAGCAAATAATTCTTTAAGTTTTTCTTTATCGCCCTTCATTAAATATGCATCAATTTTCATCATTGCGTGCATTTTTTTAGGAAAGAATAACTTACTCATAATGCTATCTAATTCTGCTAAAAATCCATCAGGATTATTATCTTGATACAATAGTGCTGTTAATTTCATGATTTGTCTACGGAATAATAAGAAATAACCCACATAACTTCCTAAACCCAATAATACTAATAAAATAAATAAATACCAATTCATACAAGTTCCTCCGTGCTAAATTATATCAAGTAAAGAGGGAAATTACTATTCCCTCTTTATATTCTATTCATTTTCTGATGTTTCAATTGTTGAAACAACTTTATAACCTGCATCATTTAATATTTTACCCATCACATGATGATCAACATTATTCGCTCTAATTACTACATCAATGTGTTCAGGTTTACGATACACTGCTAAATTTGTTATGTTTGCGTTTTTGTTAAAGAATAACTCTGTGATATTTGATAATATACCTGGATGATCTTCCGATATTTCTAATACATATCGTGCCCCACCATTGTAATAGCCCAATAAATCTACGAAAGCATCAAAGATATCATTTTGCGTAATGATGCCTACAACGCTTGCATTTTTTACTACTGGTAAACAACCAATATCATTTTTTCTCATTTTAACCGCTGCTTCTTCAAGCAATGCATCCGGATCTATTGTTTGTACATCCTTAATCATTACATCTTTTACAGTTGTTTTTGAAAGTAAATAATTTAATTCGTAAATAGAAAGACTTGTAGCTTGGCTTGGAGTATTTGCTGTGATTGTCCCTTCCGTAACTAAACCAACAAGTTTTCCATCCGCAACAACAGGTATTCGGTGGAAATCATTTTGTGACATGATATCTAACGCCTTACTAATTGCCGTATCTTGAGTAATGCAATATGGATCTTGTGTCATCCTGTCTTTTACATACATACGTTTATCCTCCTAGATATGCCTTTTTGATTTCTTCACTACTTACTAATTCTTGACCACTACCTGTTAATACTATTTCGCCAGTTTCAAGAACATAAGCACGATCAGCAATCCCTAATGCCATTTTAGCATTTTGTTCTACCAAAAGAACAGTAG
The DNA here is from genome assembly GCF_036641015.1 of Anaerorhabdus sp. Taxonomy (GTDB): domain Bacteria; phylum Bacillota_I; class Bacilli_A; order Erysipelotrichales; family Erysipelotrichaceae; genus Anaerorhabdus. The sequence goes on from NZ_JAVWFO010000005.1 coordinate 41,460, forward strand.
TTCCTTGATTTTTTATATCTTCAATGATTGAAAATATTTCTCTTACTAGCAACGGTGCAAGTCCCATGCTTGGCTCATCCAATAACAGAATTTTAGGTTTCGCCATTAATGCTCTACCCATCGCTAACATTTGTTGTTCACCACCCGATAAAGTACCTGCTAGTTGTTTCTTACGCTCTCTTAATCTAGGAAAGCGTGTATAAATCATTTCTAAGTCTTTCGCAACACCATCTTTATCTTTACGTGTAAAAGCACCCAATTCAAGGTTTTCTTCAACCGTTTGTTCTGCAAACACACGTCGTCTTTCAGGTACTTGTGCTAAACCTAACATCACTATTTTATCTGCTGCTACTTTACTAATTTCTTTATCTTCTAACCATATCTTACCACCTGCAGGCTTTAATAAACCAGAGATTGCATGTAATATTGTTGTCTTACCTGCGCCATTCGCACCGATTAGCGCAACAATTTCACCTTGATTAATTTCAAAAGAAACATTTTTAATTGCTTCAATCATGCCATATTTGACATTTAAATTTTCAATTTTCAACATATTAATCACCTAAATATGCCTTAATTACTTGTTTGTTATTTTGAATTTCTGTTGGTGTTCCAGTTGCTAACACCGTACCATAATTCAACACCGTAATTTTCTCGCATATACCCATTACTAACTTCATATCATGTTCAATTAATAAAATAGAGATTTTAAATTGATCGCGAACTCGTCTAATTGTATCCATTAATTCTTTTGTTTCTTGTGGATTCATACCAGCAGCTGGTTCATCCAACAACAATAACTTTGGATTAGTCGCTAGCGCTCTAGCAATTTCTAACTCACGTTGTTTTCCATAAGGAAGATTAGATGCTTTATAGTTTGCATACGTATGTAATTTAAATACTTCTAATAATTTCATTGACTCTTTTTCAATAAATTCTTCATCATGTTTAAAAGCTGGAGTTCTAAATATACCTTGGAAAATTGAATAATTTACTTGATTATGCATCCCAATTTTTACATTTTCTAAAACTGTTAAATCACTAAATAATCTAATGTTTTGAAATGTACGTGCAATACCTAGTTTTGCAATACTACTTGGAACTTTACGATTTAATTTTGTACCTTCAAGTTGAATCACACCATCTGTTGGTATATATACACCTGTTAACAAATTAAAGATTGTGGTTTTCCCCGCACCATTAGGCCCAATTAATCCGTACAATTGATTTTCTTCAATTGTTAAATTAAAGTCATCCACGGCACGTAATCCACCAAAGTTTATGCCTAAACCTTTGACCTCAAGAATTGCACTCATTGTGATGTCTCCTTTCTAGATAATGAACTTTTAATTTTAAGTAGAAAAGCTTTGAATGATGGACTATTTTTAGCCAACATCATGATGATTAAAACTAGTGCATAAATCATTGTTCGATATTCAGAAACACTACGTAATAATTCTGGAAGAATTGTTAATACAATAGCTGATATAATAGCTCCTTTAATATTACCCATACCACCTAAAACAACCATTACTAATATTTCAATTGATTTGTTAAATGTAAATGCTTTTGGCTCAAGAATACCCATGTAATGAGCATATAACCCTCCGGCAATCCCTGCAAAGAAAGCCGCAAATACAAACGCTAGTATCTTATAATTCGCTGTATTAATACCACTTGCCTCAGCAGCAATTTCATCTTCTCTAACAGAGATAATCGCACGACCATGTCTAGATTTAATTAACATAACAATGATAATTACAGTCGCAACCGCTAAGAAATAAGCCCATGCAAATGTTGAATATCTTTGTATACCTGAATACCCTTTTGCACCACCTATAAAATTTAAATTTAATAATATTGTACGAATAACCTCGCCAAAAGCTAATGTAATAATAGCTAAGTAGTCACCACGTAATCTTAATGTCGGAAACCCAATAATTATTCCAAATACTAATGCAAGTGATCCTCCAATTAATAAAGACAAAGGAAAACTCACAATAGCAGGAAGTGACGCAAATACTACTTTAGTGCAATATGCTGATGCATAAGCACCTACCGCCATAAACCCAGCATGTCCCAATGTCAATTGCCCCAAAAAGCCAGTAGTAAGATTCAAACTAACAACTAAAATTACATTTATACATGTAGATAATAAAATACCTGAATAATAACGATTAATAATTCCTTGCTTAGTTAAAATTGTAATTACTCCAAACACTGCAAAGATTGCTACTATAGTAGAAAGAATAAGTAATTTTTTATTTTCTTTTAATTTCTTAATCACGTTAATCACCTACACTTTCTCTTTGCGGTTTTTACCAAGTAATCCCGCAGGTTTAAATACAAGTACTATGATTAACACAAGAAAAACTATTGCATCAGTTAGTTGTGATGATATATATGCTTTTGTTAAACTTTCAATAATACCCAAAATAAAACCACCTAAAACAGCTCCTGGAATAATACCAATACCGCCTACTACAGCAGCAATGAATGCTTTTATTCCTAAAGTAGAACCCATATATGGGTTAATAAGTGGATAAGATGAACTATATAAAATCCCTGCAACTGCCGCTAAAGCCGAGCCAATTGCAAAAGTAATGGATATAGTTTTATTAATGTTGATACCCATTAATTGGGCAGCACCTTGATCTTCACTACACGCACGCATAGCGCGACCTGTTTTTGTTAATTTTACAAAGCGATCTAAAATAATCATTAATCCTACTGAAATTAAGAATGTTAAATAATAATTTGCAGAAATAGAAAAATCACCAAATACCAATGGTGGAAGTGTGATTAAATTCGGAAATGATTTTGAATTTGAAGTAAAAATCAATTGGAATGCACTTTGTAAAAAGAAAGACACACCAATTGCAGTGATCAATAAATAGATACGTTGAGCACTACGTAAAGGTTTATATGCTATCTTTTCAATCAACATACCTAAACAAGCACAAACTATTATAGAGATAGGAATCGAAAGCCAAATCGGCATTCCCATCATTGTAGTACAAACAAAAACAGTATACGAGCCAACCATGATAATTTCACCATGAGCAAAGTTAATTAATTTAGCAATCCCATATACCATCGTATATCCAAGCGCCACTAAGGCGTAGATACTACCAAGATTTAATCCATTTATTAATTGTAGTATAAATTGAGAAATATTCATTATGTACCCCCTAAGTTAGAAAAGAAAGGAGAACCAACTGGTCCTCCATTCTTATTTAATGTTTATTTTTGATAAGAAGTGTATTTACCATCTTTAATTGTAATATAAGCTAAATCCTTAATTGGATCCCCATTTTCATCAAATTCAAGGTGTCCTAATACCCCATCAAAACTAATATTTTTTAGAGCTTCTACGATAGCTGCTGAATCAGTTGAACCTGCTTCTTCAATAGCTTGAATCATTAGGTTTGCACAATCATATCCTAAGAATGCGAATGATGCTGGTTCAATACCATATTTAGCTTCATATTTTTCTGCCCAAGCAATAATGTTTGCATCATCAGGAGAATAGTGATTACAGAATACAGCACCTTCTAACACTGAAGCATCATCAGTTACAGATAATACTCCATCCCAACCATCGCCACCGATAAATTGTGATTCAATACCTAATGCACGAGCTTGTTTTGCAATTAATGCGATATCTTGATAGTAATTTGGAATATAAATTACATCAGCATTTAATTCTTTAATCTTTGTTAATTGGCTGTTGAAATCTTTATCGCCATCAGCGTATCCTTCAACACCTAATACTTGTCCACCTTTTGCTTCAAATGCTGCTTTGAAGTTTTCTGTTAATCCATCAGAATAATCAGAACCAGTGTTATAAATTACAGCTGCTGTCTTATGTCCTAAAGTGTCATAAGCAAATTCAGCCATCATTTTCGCTTGAATTGGATCAGTGAAACATCCTCTAAATGCATTATCACCTGTTTCAGTAAATGCTAATGCAGTTGCTGAAGGCGATAAAATTGGAGTTCCAATACCTTGTGATGCTGAACCAACAGCAGTTGATTCTCCACTTAATACACCACCAACAATTGCAACAGCTTTGTCATTATCAATTAACTTATTGTATGCATTTGTTGCTTCAGTGTTGTCACCCTTTGTATCATATGTAACTAGTTTTATAGTTTTTCCCAGCAGCGTTTTTCCAGCTTCATTATACTCAGATATTGCTAAATCAATACCATTTTTTACAGCAATTCCATAAACAGAATAATCACCATCATATGGACCTAATGCTCCAAGTACAATTGTGTCTCCTGTATCTGCTGTAGTACCGTTTGTGTTGCCTGTGTCTTTCCCTGGCTCCGATGAGCATGCCACTAAAGTTGCCGCTAAACCAAGAACAAGACCGCTTTTAACTAGTTGTTTGAATTTCATAACTTTTCCCTCGATCTTTCTCTCCCTTATAAATGAGATACGCTTATTATATGAAATATATTTCACATTTTCAACACATTTTTGTAATTTCTTTCATTTTTTATGAAAACTTTTTAATTTTGTTTCAAAAATAGTAACCAAACCCTTTATATATGCTTATTTCTTGAACTAATCTAAAAATAAGTTATAGTTGTATTAAGGTGATTACATGAAAAAAATAGTCATATTATTAATAACAATGTGTTTATTTACATCCATCACTGGATGTAAAAAGAAAACAGAAAAGAATTTTGATCAATTATCTATCGCAAATCCATATGTTACAGTCACATCTGTGGATGATTTTAAGAATGAACTAGATATTATTATCATTCCTCCTGAAAATGCTACTAATCTTACTTACTCCATTATAAATAAAAAAATAGCTCAAATTGGATATGAGCTAAATGATATTCATTATACTTACCGTGCTTCTAAATTAGTAAATGATACACTGCATGGAATTTATGATGCGGTAAATAAATCTGAACAATTCTTTATTAACAATGGAACTGAAGTTCTTATAAATACTACTGATACCGACAAGAAAACTGTAACTTGGAGTTATGATAACATTAATTATTCATTGACAATTGAAGGTCTTATCGATAACGAAGACTTACTTAGCTTTGTACAAAATGATATTGAACAATTAACTAATTAATTTTTCGCATTCCTCTAATATCTGTATTGCATTGGTTGCGGCACCTTTTCTTATTTGGTCACCAACACACCATAATGTTAATCCATTTTCAAATATTGGATCTTTTCTAATTCTTCCAACATAAACTAAATCTTGATTGCTACTATCAAGAGGCGTTGGAACATCCATTAACGAAATTCCACAAGCATTCATCAATGCTTTTTTTATTTCTTCTAAATCTTTTGCTTGATCTAAATTACAAGTAATCGAGATGGAATGAGAACGCATTACCGGAACTCTAACGCAAGTACAATTAACAATTAACTCAGGATTATGTAATATTTTTCTAGATTCATTTTGTAATTTCATTTCTTCTGTCGTAAATCCATTTTCAAGTTCTGCACCAATTTGTGGTATACAGTTAAACGCAATTTGCTTACTAAATATTTCATTTACGCATGGCTGCCCATGTCCTAAGCTTCTTATTTGTTCATTTAACTCTTGCATCCCTTTAACACCGGCACCAGACACTGCTTGATATGTAGACACAATCATTTTATTAATTGGTGATAATTTGTTTATCGCATTACACGCTACCATTGTTATGATTGTAGAACAATTTGGGTTTGCAATAATGCCAGAATGATTACATACATCATTACCGTTAACTTCTGGAACAACCAATGGTACATTGTCATCCAGTCTAAACGCACTACTATTATCAATATAAATCGCTCCAGCTTTAACTACATCATCTGCTATTTCTTTCGATAGATCTGCTTCCAAAGCTCCTAACACATAATCCAAATTATCAAACCGCTTTGTAGCCATATCTTCAACAACAATCTTTTTATCTTTAAATTCAAAGATTCTTCCCACACTTCTTTGACTTGCAAATAATCTTAATTCTTCAACTTCAATATTTCTTTCACTTAAACATTGCAACATTTGTTGACCAACTGCACCTGTGCATCCAAGAATTCCAATTTTCATTTCTTTTCCTCCTATGCAAATGTCTTATAAAGAACTTGAATAGCTTTTTCAAAATCTTCATTTTCAACACCTACAATAATATTAATTTCATCACTTCCTTGAGCAATCATTCGAATATTAATCGAATTATCCCCAAGCGTTTTAAATAATTCTCCAGAAACCCCAACATGTTTTGCCATGTTTCTACCAACTATTGCAATTAAAGATAAATTATTAGTTACCTTGATATTCTCTGATTGAACAACTTGACCAAGCTCACTAACGATATCATACAAAACTTTTTCTATTATTTTTGTAGAGACTACAATTGAAAAATTATCAATCCCACTAGGCACATGTTCAACATTAACTTTATACTTTTCAAATACTTCTAAAGCCTTTCTTAATAACCCAACTTCATTTGATGCATTATGACGATATAAAGTTATTACTGTGAAATCTTTTTTACCAGCTATTCCTGTAATCATATTTATAGAGTTATCTTTTTCAATTGTCTCACAAATCATTGTTCCTTTAAAACTCGTATCGTTGGTATTCAAAATTAAAATAGGAATATTGGAATCCTTTACTGGATAAATAGCATCTTCGTGCAATACGTTTGCTCCCATATAAGATAATTCTCTAAGTTCGCTATAAGTAATCTTTTCTATTTGTTTTGGATTATTAATGATATGTGGATCTGCCATTAATATACCTGATACATCTGTCCAATTTTCATATGCGCTTGCATTTATTACTCTAGCAAGAATACTTCCAGTAATATCTGAACCACCACGTTTCATTACATGTATTGTTCCATCTAAATACGCACCGTAAAATCCTGGGATTACAATTCTTTTATGCACTTCCAACGCATCTTTAACCAACATCTCTGTTTTTTCAAAATTAATTGTCCCATCATAATTAAAAAGTATTACATCCTTAGCATCAATAAACTTATATCCCAAATAATCTGCCAGTAAGATACCCGTTAAATATTCCCCACGTGATACTAAATAATCAATCGGACAACTTTTAGTTAGTTCTAATTCCAATGCTTCTAGGTCAACTGCGATGTTTGTTTTTAATCCTAATTCTTCTTGGATTTTTAAAAAACGATTAGATACACTAGAAAACAAATCTTTAAAAGATGCTGAATATTGAATATGGGCATGTATTAAATAAAGTAAATCAGTAATTTTATTATCAGTACTTACACGTTTACCTGCAGCACTTGTAACAACAACACATCTTTCAGGATTGCTAAGGACTATATCTTTTACCTTGCGAAATTGTTCTGCAGATGATACTGATGATCCCCCAAATTTAGTTACTATCATAATTAATCCTCTTTTCTAATACAGAAAATGTATTGATCTAATTCCTTTAACATACTCATTAATTCATTTCTCGCTTGTGGTGTCATAGGTTTTGTTAAAGCAATGTTTCTACCTTTATAGTTTTCAACACTGACAAACACATCTTGATTTAATGATAGTTGAGATGAACATATAATATATTCAAACATGATATCATCTTTGTTCATTTCTATTTTATTCTCAAACGCTAAATTATCATTACAACCATTTTTGATATCTAATAAATCTTGTATCATTGCATTGGCAGTAGGATATCTACCTGCTCCTTGACCAACAAATGATAATGTACCAATCGTATCACCTACTAGTTCAACTATATTATTATTCTTATCTACTTTGGTAAATATATGATTGTTATTAAACAATACCGGTTCAACACTTCCATAAACTGACTTATTTTTAATAAATGACGAACCAACATATTTAATAGTAAATTCCTTATTATTAAAATACTCTATATCTTCTAATTGAATATTAGCTAAACTAAGCCGATCAAATTCTTTATACGGAACAATACCGCTAAATGCAATGGCTGATGAAATCATAATTTTTCGTTGTACATCATATCCATCAATATCAGCAGTTGGATTTGCTTCTGCATAACCTAATTTCTGTGCATCCGCTAAACAATCATTAAATGATAAATGATTTTTATTCATTTTATCTAATATATAATTTGTAGTACCATTCAGAATTCCTTTACATGAAGTAATCTTATCGATTCTTTTTGCTTTAATTAATGATTGTATCCAAGGAATTCCTCCGCCAACACTTGCCTCAAATTTAAACTGGACATTATTTTTATTAGCAGTCTCAATAAACTCATCAAGATATTTAGCAACTGTTGCTTTATTGGAAGTAATAACATGTATTCCCGAATTAAGTGCATTCATAATAATTGTATGAGCAGGTTCTTCATTAACTATCATTTCAAGTAAAACATCTATACCATTAAGCAACACATTATTATCTTGCGTAAACCGTTTATCCAAACTTATATCTACACTTTGATCACAAATATGTACTATTTCAATATCATCAAAATTCTTTTCAATAATTTCACAAACACCTTTACCAACATTGCCATATCCTAGTATTCCAATTTTCATAGCCGTTATGTCTCCCACTAAAATACACTTGTATTTATATGGTGGACATTGTATCATAGGTTTATTAACAAGACAAGGAGCAATTATGACAAACTTTTACACAAGCACACGAAATAATAACCTAGTTAGTAGCTTTTCTAATGCCGTTTTACAAGGTATTAGTGAACACGGGGGATTATTTGTACCCAAAACCCTAAATGAGTCTAAAATCGACTTAAATGCCTTATTAAACCTTAGTTATCAAGAAATGGCATTGGTTATTTTAAGTATATTTGCAGATGACTTTAGTCAAGAAGAGTTAAAAAAATGTATCAATTTAGCTTATACTTCAACCTTTGATACAGATGAAGTAGTCAAAGTTAATCCTTTAAATAATGCATCCTTACTTGAACTATACCATGGACCTACATCAGCATTTAAAGATGTGGCTTTACAAATACTGCCATTATTTATGTTAACATCAAAAAAAATACAAAATAATACGAACGATTTCTTTATTTTAACAGCTACCTCAGGTGATACTGGAAAAGCAGCATTAGAAGGATTCAAAAATCATATCGGCATTAAGGTAATATGCTTATATCCAAATCAATTGGTATCACAAATGCAAGAAAAACAAATGTTATCTACCAATGGAAATAATACGTATACATATGCAGTTAAAGGTAACTTTGATGATTGTCAACGCATGGTAAAAGAAGTATTTAACGACATTAAATTTAATAACATTTGCAAAGAGTCACATATTCAGTTATCAAGTGCAAATAGTATTAATATTGGAAGACTTTGCCCTCAAATTGTTTACTACTTTTATAGCTACATTCAATTAGTCAAAAATAAAACTATTGAGATGAATGATACCATTAACTTTGTAGTTCCCACTGGAAATTTTGGTAATATTCTTGCAGGATATTACGCAAAGTTATTAGGACTTCCAATTAACAAATTAATATGTGCATCTAACCAGAATAATGTTTTAACTGACTTTATTAATAAAGGTATATACAATCGCAATAGAGAATTCCACAAAACTATCTCTCCTTCTATGGACATCCTTGTAAGCAGTAATGTAGAACGCTTCTTATTTGAATGTAGTGATCATGATTCCAATCGTGTTAATAAATTAATGTTTGATTTACAAACAACTGGTATTTATGAACTAAATAAAACTGAGTTAGAAAAAGTTAGAAAAGATTTTATTGCCTACTCTTCAAATGATGACTCAACTAAAAAAGCAATTAAAAAAATATTAAAAGATTGCAATCGCATAATAGATACTCATACAGCCGTTGCGATTGATTGTTATCAACAATATTTAAGCGATACCAACGATCAAACACACACAGTAATATTAAGTACTGCTTCATGTTTCAAATTTGCACCTGACGTTGTAAATGCACTAATAGAAGATAGTCATCATAGCGAAGAAGAAGCTATTAAATTTATTCAAAATTACTCAAGTGAAAAACTTCCTAAACCATTAGAGGAGTTATTATCACTACCAACTATATTCCCTAAAATTATTAAGCAAGATGATTTAAGAAATATCATTACTGAAAGGATGAAAAAATAATGCCTACTGTATATGTACCTGCCACTAGTGCTAATCTAGGACCAGGCTTTGATGTACTTGGAATTTGTTTCAATATGTTTAATAAATTTTCATATTCAATTCAAGATGAATTTGAGTGTATGGGATTTTTAGACACTTATAATCTTGATAATAACTTAGTAATTAGAAGCTACAAAATATTATTTGCACTGCAAAATAAAGAAGTAATACCAATTAAGTTAATTGCTGATTGTACAATACCTATCGCAAGAGGCTTAGGTTCAAGCTCATCTTGTATTATTGCAGGTTGTGTAATTGCCAACGAAGTATTGAATCATCCCTACAGCAATAACGAACTCGCAAAGATCGCCACAACAATTGAAGGACATCCTGATAATGTTATCCCTTGTCTATTTGGTGGACTTATCGCATCAAAATTTGAAGACAACCATCTATATACAATCTCATATGAAATTAATGAGAAAATCCGTTTCTTATTATTAATACCTGATTTCGAACTTGAAACACGTAAAGCCAGAGAAATCCTTAAAAATGAAGTAGATCGTGATAAAGCAATAAAAAATATTCAAAATACTTTATTATTACTTGAAGGATTTAAAACCGGTAATGAAGCGATGTTACATGTCGGTATTACTGATTATATTCACGTTCCTTATAGAAAGACATTAATCGAAGAATTTGATATACTTAGTGATATTGTTTTCGATTTAGGAGCAGTAGGATTCACCATAAGCGGTGCTGGTCCTTCTTGTATTGCTTTATTCACATCAGATATTCCACTTAACGAAATTAATGCAAAATTATCTTTATGCAAAAACAAATGGAAAACAGTTGAATTAGTTCCTAATCATAAAGGAACATATATAGAGGAATAAAATGGAAAAATATTTAATTGTAAGTTCTAAAGTATTACCTGATTATTTTGAAAAAGTCTTAGATATCAGAATGATGGTAGAAGCTAATCCTTCTCTTGGAATAAGGGAAGCATGTAAAAAAATAGGTATATCAAGAAGTACTTATTATAAGTATAAAGATCATATATTTAATTTAAGTAACAATATGTTTGGTAGAAAAGCTGAATTACATTTACTTTTAAACCATCAGCCGGGTGTCTTATCAGAAGTATTAAAAATGATTAGTATTCACTCTTGTAGTGTTTTATCCATTAATCAATCTATTCCACTGAATGATGTCGCTTCATGTTCATTACTAGTAGATATCTCAAACATTACAACTCAAATCGATCAACTAGTAAGTGAATTATCAAGTATAAACGGTGTAAAAAAATCAAAATTAATCTCATTAGAATAATATATGAAATAAATTCACTAAGTTTTAATTAATTGTATGTTTCCTAGTTATTTTTTTCGAAGTTAAAACTTACATCGCTTAACCTGTATAAATATCTATTTTTATCTAAATACCA
>NZ_JAVWFO010000006.1:0-19977 GCF_036641015.1 Anaerorhabdus sp.
AATGAATTTAATCCCGTTAGTGATATAATAGACAAGAATTGGAGAAATTATGAAAGTAGTATTAACATCTTTAAATGCAAAATATATTCATACAAACTTGGCTTTGCGATGGCTCTATGTAGCTCGTGATACCAATTTTGATGTCGAGATTCAAGAATATACAATACGTGATGATATACAAACAGTAGCAAATAAAATAGTTGAATCAAAACCAGATATTATTGGATTATCAATATATATTTGGAATCAAGAAGAATCACAAGAATTAGTTAAATATATAAATAAGTTAGATTCTTCAATTAGAATTATTATTGGAGGTCCAGAGGTAACCTTTGAATACGAAGATTGGTTAAACTTGCCAATTGAAGGAATATGTAGGGGCGAAGGCGAAGTTTCATTTTGGCAAGCTTGTAGGAAAGAATTAGAAATTGAGGGGTTTGTAAGCAAAACTTATAAATCAAAAATACCATTTGCGAAAGTAGATTTAAATTGGTTAGAAACATTGGAATGTCCATATTTTTTAGAAATGGACAAAAACAATCAAAAAAATCGTTATTTGTATTTTGAAACAAGTAGGGGTTGTCCATATCGTTGTAGTTATTGTTTATCTTCATTAGATAATCAAGTGCGTTTATTTTCCGAAGACTATGTCATTAAACAATTAAAACGACTTGAAACAATTGAGTGTAAGCAAGTAAAATTCTTAGATCGAACATTTAACGTTAAACCAGATAGGGCTTTAAAAATAGCACAATTAATCGAAAAAATGAATGTTAATTTTAGTTTTCAATTTGAGGTTGTACTCGATACAATGATTGAGGAAATGTTAACATTTTTTGAGAATTCAAACAAAGAACGCTTTCGATTTGAAGTGGGTGTACAATCGTTTAATCAAATAACTTTAAAAGCAGTCAATCGACATCAAGATTTAGATAAACTAACAAAAAATATTAAGCGGTTAAGTAGTGCGGGTTGTATAATGCATGTGGATCTTATAGGCGGATTACCATATGAAGATTTAAATTCATTTAGGGAATCATATTCTAAATTATTTGCATGTGGTGCAAGTGAAATACAGGTAGGTATTTTAAAACTATTGAAAGGCACAGTACTACGAAAAGAAGCAAGTAATTATGAATTTGATTATAGTGATGAATCACCCTATACAATAAGAAAAACACAATGGTTAAGTAATGAAGATTTAAATATAATCGAGGATGTATATCAAGCAACTGAAAAACTGTATAACAATGGTAGAATACGATTTACGCTGGATATGTGTTTTAAATGGGGATATCCAATTTTTGATGTTATGGCAAAAGTTGGTAATAAAATAAGGCAATTTAAAGAACAACCTCAAATAAGAGATTACTTTATTATGCTTGAAGAGGTATTAAGCACATACTCCTATAATGAAATTGATATCATACATGCTTTATTGAATACAGATTATTATATGATTTTTAAACAAACTCCAAAACCATTATTTAGCGATGAAATAAACCGCGATGTAGTAAAATCATTATTTAAGAAATGGATTCAAGATTCTTACTTTAATGAACAGACACTTTATAATTATGGTAAAATAAGGCTTGGATTTAATTGTAATCAAATTATGTATCAAGTACTTATTTATGATAGTCATCAAAACTATCCAAGTAGAAGTTGGTTTAATTTAGAGGGAGAAAAACAATGAAAGATTTATTTATAGCATCAGCAAATGCTCATAAAATAAAGGAATTTAAGCAAATGCTTGAACCACTAGGATATGATATTAAAAGTATAAATGATTTGCCTGAAGTAATTGATATCGAAGAAACAGGTTTAACTTTTGAAGAAAATGCAATAATTAAGGCCAAGACAATCAGTGATAAATTTAATATCCCTTGTATTTCTGATGATTCGGGGTTAGAAATTGATGCACTTAATAAAGAACCTGGTGTTCAATCAGCACGTTATTTAGGACATGATACAAGTTATGATTATAAAAATAGTGTTTTATTAGAACGTATGAAAGATGAAACAAATCGTTCTTGTCGATTCGTGTGTGCAATAGCCCTTAGCATTCCAGGACATGAACCTGTTGTATTTAGAGATACAATTGAAGGTACTGTTGCGCTAGAAATTGTAGGTAAAAAAGGATTTGGATATGATCCAATTGTTTACTATGAACCATTTAAAACTACATTAGCTAATGTAAGTGAAGAAATGAAGAATAGTGTATCACATCGTGGCAAAGCATTAAAAAAATTGTTGGTATATTTAAATGAAAAACCTATCTAAACCATTTTTTTTCATTGCAACTATTTGTTTTATAGTAGCATTTTTCTTAACTTGTTTAGATGTAATCAGTTTTAATCGAAGTTTTTATGATAGCGAGTATAATAAATTGGGTGTTGCTGAAACAATTGGTATAAGCGATGTTGAATTGAAAGAAACAACAACGGTTTTATTAGATTATATTCAAGATAAAAGAGATGATTTAAATGTAAGTGCCAACATATTAGGTCAACAACGTCAAGTGTTTAACGAAAAAGAAATTATGCATATGGTAGATGTAAAAATTTTATATCAAAATGCGATGTTGGTAAAAATGTTAGGATGGATTGGCTGCATAGGATTTGGAATATTAGGAATCATTACCGATAAAAAGAATGCATTAAAAAATGGAACAGAAATGTTTCTTATGGGTACAGTATTTTCTTTATCATTAATCGTATTTTTAGGATTATATGCCATAATTGATTTTGAACAATTTTGGTTGCAATTTCATTACGTCTTTTTTACGAATGATTTATTTTTCTTAGATCCTAGCAAAGACATTCTTATACAAATGGTACCAAGCCAGTTTTTCTTTGATTTAGTATTTAGAATTGCAGGCTCATTTTTAATAGGCATGGTTATTTTGTGTAGTGGATGTATATATGTAAGGAGAAAAAGATTATGATACATGTTGTTTTATTTGAGCCGGAGATACCTCAAAATACTGGTAATATTATGAGAACTTGTATGGCTAGTAATTGTAAATTACATTTAATAGAACCGCTTGGTTTTTCATTAGATGAAAAACATTTGCGCCGTTCTGGAATGGATTATCGCGATAAACTTGATGTAACAACATATTCGAATTGGGATGAATTTTGCAGTAAAAATGAGGGTACTTATTTCTATATAACTCGTTATGGAAGAAAAAGTCCAACGCAATTTGATTATAAGGAAGTAGAAGGGGATATTTACCTAGTTTTTGGAAAAGAAAGTACAGGTATTCCTAAAGATATCTTGAAAGATCATTTAGGATTTTGTGCTCGATTACCTATGGTTGCTGATGCACGAAGTTTGAATCTTTCTAACTGTGTTGCGATTTGTGTCTATGAGGTATTAAGGCAATTAGATTATCCTGGATTAAGTCCAGTTGAAGTTATCAAGGGAGAGGATTGGTTAGAACATGACTAATACAAAGAAGTTAGTAACTGCTTCAGTTCTTTTAGCAATTGGTGTGTTATTACCTCAAGTATTTCATATCATACCAGGAAATTTGACAGGAATAATTTCGCCGATGCATTTACCTGCTTTTTTCGCAGGATTAATTTTAGGGCCATTTTATGGTGTTTTAGTGGGAATGCTAATTCCTTTGCTGAGTAGCATTATAACGGGAATGCCTCCATTAATGCCAATAGCTGCTTGTATGATGGTTGAGATAGGTATTTATGGTTTAGTTTGTGGTTTACTCATCAAAAAATTTAATATATTTGTAGCATTACTAATTGCAATTGTTGCGGGAAGAATTGGGTATGTATCTGCTTTGTCACTTATCCAAGGGATCACATCGATTGGGATATGGTGGGCTAATCTAATAGCTAATTTTAGTGGTGGCGTTTTTGCGATAATGATTCAATTTATATTAATTCCATTACTAGTTCCAAGGATTCAAAAAGCATTAGAAAGTTCAAACCATTAGACAAACCATTTAAGATTTCATATAATAACAAGGAGAGGTGAATACTATGATAGAAAATGTTAATGATTTTTTGTCGCTAGCCTTTTTAGTTGTGGTTATTATGTATGGGTTTTATTTAACCTACTCGGTATTTGTAAAGCACCATGCGCATAAGATGCAACAACTTGAATCAGACTATTATCAAGAAGATGTAGATGATTCTCAATCAGACTTTTATTAATTTGAAGGAGGAGTATAATGTTTACTCAAGCAATTTCATCTCCTAATGCACCTAAAGCACTAGGACCTTATTCTCAAGCTATTAAGCTAGGAGATTTCGTTTATTTATCTGGACAAATTCCTATGGATCCTACAACAGGTGAAATAGTAGAAGGTGGTATTCAAGAACAAACACAGCAAGTTTTAAGAAATATTGAAGCTGTACTAGCTGAAATGAATCTTGAAACTCGTCATGTTGTAAAAACTACCGTATTCATGACTGATTTATCTGAATTTGAAGCTATGAATCAAATTTATGCTTTATATTTTGCAGAACCTTTCCCAGCTCGCTCAACTATTCAAGTTGCAGGGTTACCAAAAGGTGCTAAGATTGAAATTGAATGTACAGTTATTGATACACTTGTTTACGAAAAACAAATGGCTCAAGGCGGTTGCGGTGGAAACTGTGGCGGTGGATGTGGTGACGGCGATTGTAGTTGCGGCGACGATTGCTGTTGTGAAGACGATGATTGTGAATGCGGTAAATAACCGCATTTTTCTTTTGTTTATAGCTGAATCAATCTATAATTAAGTTACAAGAAAGCGAGGGAACAAATGAAAGAATTATTTTTTATAACGAGTTTTGTGTTGCTTTGCTATCTTATTTATTCAATTGTAATAAATAAAAAAATAAAATTAACAAAGTATATAGTTAGTAGTAGCAAAATACCTGTTGATTTTAATGGATATCGGATAATTTTATTAACGGACATCCACAATGAATCATATTTAAACAATGATGAATTTGTTAAAAAGGTAGAAAAATTAAAGCCAAATATTATTTTACTAGGTGGTGATATGATTGATTCTAGGCGAACAAATATTGATGAAGCGATTTCGTTAGCGTTAAAATTTAACAAAGATACACCAATGTACTTTGTAACAGGGAATCATGAATATCGGGTAGATGAAAACATTGAATTTATACATAGGTTACAAAATATTGGGATAAAGGTGTTGCGTAATGAGAGAGAATATATTTGTATTGGGGATTCAAAAATATTGTTGATTGGTATTGATGATCCTCATTTTATTTCTCAAAGAGGTCATCACGATGAACAAATTGCGGTTAATAAGGTATTAGATGAATTAATTGATTCAAAAGTTTATTCGGTATTATTAACACATCGTCCAGAATTTTTCGAAGAATTTTATCAACATGGGATTGACTTAGCGCTTGCAGGACATACTCATGGTGGTCAAATTAGAATTCCGTTTATTGGTGGCATAATTGCTCCGCATCAAGGATTCTTTCCAAAGTATGATGCAGGGGTATTTGTTAAAGGGGATACTACTTTGATTATTAGTAAAGGATTGGGTCGAAGTTCTTTTCCGATTAGGATTAATAATCAGGCTGAAATAGTATGCATAGATTTGCAATGTAAATCGTGATTTAATCTTGTTTTAGTGATTAACCTTGTGTAAACTATATAGGAAAACGATGGAGAGACACGATGAGTATATTAACAGTAGAAAATTTAACACATAGTTATGGCGGTAGAGAAATATTTGAGAATGTTTCCTTCCGTCTTTTAAAGGGTGAGCATATTGGATTAATTGGTGCTAATGGTGAAGGAAAAAGTACTTTCATGAAAATAATTACTAATACATTAGAACCGGATGAAGGAAAAATTATTTGGAGTAATTCAGTTAGTGTAGGATACTTGGATCAAAATGCTAGTTTAAAAGAGGGAGATACAATTCGTGATACCTTAAAAAAAGCATTTGATCATTTATTTGAAATGGAAACTAAGATAAATGATTATTATATGAAGATGACCGATTGTACTGAAGATGAAATGAATATAATGCTTGAGGAAATTGGTGAAATGCAAGAATTCATGGAGCATCATGATTTTTATCTCATTGATTCTAAAGTTGAAGAAGTAGCATTTGCAATTGGACTAAATGACATTGGCTTAGATAAAATGGTAAATGAATTGAGTGGTGGACAAAGAAGTAAGGTTTTATTAGGGAAATTATTATTAGAGAAACCAGATATATTATTGCTTGATGAGCCAACTAACTACTTAGATGAGGAACACATTGATTGGTTAAAAAACTATTTGAAGAACTATGAAAATGCATTTATTTTAATTTCTCATGATATTCCGTTCCTAAATGATGTAGTTAATATTATTTATCATGTTGATAATTGTTTACTTACTAGATATGTTGGAGATTATGATGAATTTGAAAGAATTTACGAAATCAATCAAAAACAATTGGAAGCTGCTTATGAAAGACAACAAAAAGAAATAGAAAAACTTGAAGACTTTGTCGCAAGAAATAAAGCTCGTGTTGCTACTCGTGGAATGGCTAATTCACGTGCAAAGAAACTTGATAAAATGGAAAGAATAACTCTTAAGGGCGAAAAACCAAAACCTACTTTTAATTTTATGATGGGAAAAACACCTGGTAAAAATATATTTGAAGCCGAGAATTTAGTGATTGGCTATGAGTCTGCATTGTCTGTACCTATGAATTTGATTTTAGAAAAAGGTAAAAAAATTGCTGTTGTTGGAGCTAATGGATTAGGAAAATCAACTTTATTAAAGAGTTTTCTAGATGTTATTCCTGCGATTAGTGGAAGAACTTATCTCGGTGAGAATTTAGAAGTAGGTTATTTTGAACAAGAAGCACCGAAATCAACAAAAAGTTGTATTGATGATTTATGGGATGAGTTTCCTGCATATAGTCAATATGAAATTCGCAGTGCTTTAGCAAAGTGTGGATTAACTACTGAACAAATCGAAAGTAAAGTAAATGTGTTATCGGGTGGTGAACAAGCTAAATTGAGATTGTGTAAGATATTAAATAGACCTTGTAATATTTTGGTTTTAGATGAACCTACCAACCATTTAGATCAAGATGCAAAAGATGAATTAAAAAAGGCGCTAAAAGAGTACAAGGGGTCTATTTTATTGGTATGCCATGAACGTGAATTTTATGAAGATATTGTAGATGAAGTATGGAATCTTGCGCAATATAGCTTGAATGCGTAATTAAATAATAATAGAGGTAAGTAAATGGAAAAAATAATCCAGTATTTGAAAGAAAAATATAAACCGGAATCTATAATATTATATGGCTCTTATGCAAACCACACGCAAGATTTAAACAGTGATTTTGATGCGTTGGTAATTACAAAAGAAAAGTGTGACAAATATGATAATACAATTGTTAATGATGTTTTATTAGATGTGTTTGTATACCATTATGATGAATTGTTAAGCAATTTTAATCCGGAAGATTTTGTGATGATATTTGATGGAAATATCATCATGGATAATGATGGCATTGCTTTAAAATTAAAAGAAAAAGTAAATCAATATATTACTAACTATCCTAAAATCGATAATGAGGAAGCAAAACATCTTATTGTCTGGTGTAAGAAAATGTTGGAAAGAGCTAAGAGAGAAGATACTGAAGGGTATTATCGCTGGCATTGGTTATTAGTGGATACTTTAAAAATTTATTTTGATTGTATTGGATCTTATTATTTTGGTCCTAAGAAATCATTGGAAATTTTAAAGAAAAAAGATATTCGAGGATATATGCTGTATCAAAAAGCTGTGACATCATTTGATATGAAGTCATTGATTCAATGGATTGAGTATCTAGAGAAAATAAAATAGACACTCAATAAGAGTTTTTTTTGGTTGTTTAACAAAATATATATTAGTTCAGCAAAGCGATAATAAAAAACAGGGTATAAGTATAATATCATTATGGTGAAATACCTTTATTTAAACACGAAAGAGTTCTTGAATAAAAAGAATAAGAGGTAGTATTTATGAAAAATTTACTGAAGCAGGATTCAATTAAATTGTTTTTTTTATTGATTTTCTTATGTTTGTTTTCTTTGTTTTCTGTTAAATCAAATGCATTACTTATTTTAATGTTATTTATGCTTATTATTTCAATTTATTTTATAGTTAAAAAGAAAATGCTTATAAATAAAAATGATATTTTGATAGGTGGCATATTGTTGTTGTGCTGTTTGCCAACAAATCCAATTTTAAGTGTTTTTGTTTTACCTGTGTATGTTGCATGTAGGGTACTATTAAAAAACACAAGTTATGATATTCCTTTTTTAGGAGATTTTAAGAATAGTGTTAAAACTATTTTCTGTATCTTTTTGATTGGTGGCGGTTTATCGATAGTAAATATTTTCTTAATTGTTCAAGAAACTACATACAATTTTAATTATGTACTTCAGTATTTTCTTAGTGCTTTAGGCATAGGAATTTATGAAGAAGTATTATTTAGATTATTTTATTTTGCGTTGTGTATTTATATCTTAAAAGATAAAAAAATGAATAAAACGCAAACTATCTTATCATATCTGATAATGGTACTGCCTCATGTATTGTTGCATCCTGGGATTGATCTGGTAAGTATCGTTGGCTTGTCTTTGTTATTTGGATTGCCATTTGCTTTAATGCAAAGAAAGTTAAATCTAATCTCAGCCATGGGTTCACATGCTCTTGTTGATTTTATTAGATTTATTGTTTTTGGAGGATAGTAAAAGTATTTCTTATTACAAATCTTAGATTAATGACGATCATTTTCTATGAACTTGAGAATTTAATAACAATTTACAGTATTAGAAATGCTGATAGTAAAGAGATGAAACAATTTCCAATTCCATGGCAAAGATAAGAAGGGATAATAGAACCATCACATTTTTTCTCATTTAAATAACCAAATATCCACGCTGGAAGAGCTGTAACTAAAACGATAAGAAATGCTTTAAAAGGTGTTGTCATCATGAAGAATCCAAGACCGTGAATACTACCGAAGACTAAAGATTGAATGAAATTAGCTAGTTCAAAAGGAGTTTTATTGCATAAACGCTTTAAAAAGAAGCCTCTAAATAGTATTTCTTCCGATAATCCTGTTTGCACCATACCAAAGATTAGTATGGGTATAATTGCCGAACTTCCTTCACCGGAATAAGATTGTTGTATTGTAGATCCTGGTGGTAAAAGAAAGGGAACAATATATACTTGCATAAGCCAACATATTAAACAGAAAGCGATAATAACAACTATAATGATCATATAGTTTTTCTTTATTGAAAACAAACCAATCCAATGAAAGAAACTTTCTTTTTTTCGTGCTGTAATAAACCACCAACACAATGGTATAAAAGAAAAGACAAAAACTTGAAAAAAAGCATTTAGTAGTAAATTTACGATTTCCATAGTACTCCAATCAGTGTATTTTGTACACTTAAGACCATTGTAAGTTGTATAGTGGACTGTTTATTAGATTTAAACTCATCTCTAACGATGAAATCATTACATTTAGGGGGATTTTTGTCTATCAAATATTTTTTACATCACTTATTACAATTAACTATCCACATGCAAATGTGTGGATTTCTAAAAAAAACCCACTTTTACAAAATTTTAAATATCACCTCGAATAGATGATGGACTTGAATTTTGATGATTTAAGTAGGAATCTAAAACTATGCTAATGTATTTGTTTTCTTCAATAATTGCTAAATAGCATTGAAGTTTATTGAATTACCGGTGTCGAATCGATAAGGATAATAATTCTTTTATAAAAACTTAATAGTTCCTAAGATGATTTACTGCATAAATCGCTTTCTAGTTGTTGAATCCTTTCGAATGCTTTAGGTAAAGGATAATCTTTTACTATTGTTAACATTTTTTCTAATAAATCAGCAGTATTTGGGTGCATGTATAAACGATCTGTACCTTTCAAGAAGTATTCTAATGGAATATTTTGATTATAATCTTTACCACGATAAATCATACATGCTGCAATTCGGTCACATACCATTTCTTGGACATAGTTAAAAGGAACCTCAATTGCAAATACACCGTTTTTATTCTTGTCTAACCAATATTCCCAATGGTGCTTATTTCTTCCTTTATGATGTAGCCAGCCTTGAGAATATCCAATATCTTCCTTTTCTGCGTCAATTGGAGAGCGATAACCTTGGTAGTACCGGGCACCACTAGAAAATTCAATCCAACTATATTTGGACAAATCGTGATAAATGCCTTGTTTTATTAGACCCATTTTAAAACATAATGTTGTAACAACTAATTTATGTTTAGTAATTGTTTTGAAATGTAGATAACAATTTCTTAATGTAATTTTTGGTTTCAAAGGGATCATCCTTTCAACTTTACTATCAATCATAAACTTTAAACAATTTGAATGCAAGAATATGTGATGTTTCACAACAAATAACACTATAAAAAATAGCCTTTTCATGGTAAAATATTCATGCATGGAGGACTGAAATGGATCGTCATATAGAGAGAGAAAAATCAATGATTTGTCTTTATCAAGAATTATTAACGCATAAAGATTTAACTGAGATTGTAGAAGATATATATCTAGTACCACTTAAAGAGGTCAGTGATTTCTCGAAAACACTGATTTTTCATAGTTTTGAAAACAAAGAGCGTTTTATTGGATATATTAACAATGTATTGGAAGAGTGGACATTTGATCGATTAGGATTTATTGAACAAGCAATTTTACTATTGTCTTGTACAGAGTTTGATAAACAAATTGCTGAAACGCCGGTAATCATTAATGAAGCAGTTTTATTAGCTAAAAAATACGGTGATGATAATGCTTATAAATTAATTAATGGAGTATTGGACAGACTATGAGTCAAGCAGTTGTAAAAGTTAGTACACTTGTGAGTTATCTTAAATCTAAGATTGATCAAGATGACTATTTACAACGTATTCTAGTGTGTGGTGAAATAAGTAATTTTGTTTGTCATCGCAGTGGACATTGGTATTTCACATTAAAAGATGAGGTTTCTCGTCTTAGTTGTGTAATGTTTTCATCTAGCGCATCTAGAAGTAAATATATTCCTAAAGATGGGGATAAAGTAATTCTTCAAGCAAATACCTCGATATTTGAGTCAAGTGGACAACTACAATTGTATGTCACTGGAATCAAACTGGATGGGGTAGGCGACTTATATGTTCAATTTGAATTACTAAAGAAGAAGCTATTTAATGAAGGATATTTTGATGAAAATCATAAACTTTCTATACCTAAATATCCATTGCAAATAGGGCTTATTACAGGTAAAAATACAGCCGCTAGAGAAGATGTTATTTCGACATTGCAAAGAAGATGGCCAATAGCAAATTTAGTTGAAATAAATACATTGGTTCAAGGGGATGCTGCAGCAAAACAAATTTGTGATGCCATTAAACAAATGGAAAGTATGGATGTTGAAGTAATTCTACTAGTAAGAGGTGGCGGATCTATTGAAGATTTATGGGCATTTAATGATGAAAATTTAGCAAAAGTTATTTATCATTGTTCAATTCCAATTGTTACAGGGGTAGGACATGAAGTAGATACAACTATTGTTGATTATGTCTCTGATTTAAGAGCACCTACGCCGACTGGAGCTTGTGAATTGGTTACGCCGGATAGAAATGAAGTGAAACAAAATTTGGCATTAATTCGTCAGACTTTGATTAAGCATTGTAGGAGTGATTTACTGAATGAACAAGCCAGATTATCTCGTGTAAAAAGTATGCCGTGGTATAGTCAGCCCAAAACATTAGTAGATAATAGAAAAATGAAAGTTGATTACGTAAGTAATAGATTACAAGTTACAACATTTCAATCTCAACAGAAAAGATTGGAACTTGAAATGCTTGCGCAAACATTTAAAACTAGAGTTCAACAGCGTTTACATGAAGTTGAATTAAATATACAAGCATCATCGCAAAGATTAAATCAAAATATTACTACACGACTAAGTACTGAGACTAAAAGTTTAGGGAGTATGATTCATTTACTTGATGCATATTCCCCACTCAACATTTTGAAACGAGGGTATTCAATTACTTCAAATCAAAATGGAGTAGTGTCATCAATTAGTCAAATTAAAATAAATGATGAAATAAAAATTCAATTAACGGATGGTATTGTTAATACAATCGTTAAGGAAAGGAGTCCTAAATAATGGCAACTAAGAAGACTTTTGAGCAATCTATGGCAAGACTAAATGAAATTGTTGATTTATTAGAAAAGAATGAGCAACCATTAGACACAACTATAAAACTGTTTGAAGAAGGTTTAGGACTTGTGCATGAGTGTGATTCACAATTAAAAGGATTTGAAAAGAAAATAGATGAATTAGCAAGTAAGAAGGTAGAAGAATGATAAACATTGAAATTGAACTGGAAAAATCATTAAAAGATTGTGAGACATCGAAGGTTTTAGATGCAATGAATTACTCTTTGCTTGCTGGTGGAAAACGACTTAGACCGTTATTATTGTTTGAAGTATGTAGAGCGTATGGAATTGATGAAACAGTTGGAATTCCTTTTGCATGTGCATTGGAAATGATACATACTTATTCACTTATTCATGATGATTTACCTGCTATGGATAATGATGTGTTACGTAGAGGTAGAAATACTTGTCATATTGAATTTGATGAAGCGAGCGCAATATTAGCTGGAGATGCTCTAAATACTCAAGCGTTTTATTTAATCAGCCAAGCTAACGTAAGAGATGATCAAAAAATTAAATGTATTGAAATATTAGCTGATTGTGCTGGAATTAATGGAATGATATTAGGTCAAGCATTGGATTTAGAAGCAGAAGATAAGAAAATATCATACGAGGAACTAGAACGATTACATCGCAATAAAACAGGAAAGCTTTTTGCAGCTCCATTAATGATGGCATCTGTTTTAGCAGATGATAAAGTGCATTTGAAGTTTTGGCATGAAATTGGTGAAAAGCTTGGAGTTGCATTTCAAATTCAAGATGATATCCTAGATGTTACTAAAACTTCAACAGAATTAGGAAAAAGTAACAGTGATATAGATAATCATAAGTCTACAAGCGTTTCATTATTGGGGATTGATGAAGCAAAAAAAATATTAGCAAAACATTTTGATGAAGTTAACGAAATGATTAAATCATTAGATATTAATTCTGATAAATTAATTGCATTACTGGATGGTATACGTAATCGTCAAATGTAGGAGGTCCCTATGGATATTAAAGAAATTCAAAATCCTGAATTTTTAAAAAATTTATCGATAAAAGAATGTAATCAATTAGCATCAGATATACGTTCATTTTTAATAAACTCTGTTTCTAAAACAGGAGGACACTTATCAAGTAATTTAGGAGTTGTTGAATTAACAATTGCATTGCATAAAGTGTTTAATAGTCCAGATGATAAGATTATTTTTGATGTTGGTCATCAAAGTTATATTCATAAATTATTAACTGGAAGAGCTAAAGATTTTTCTACTTTAAGACAATATAAAGGGATCAGTGGTTTTCAAAAAAGAGAAGAAAGTGACTATGATTGTTGGGAAGCAGGTCATAGTTCAACTTCTTTAAGTGCAGCATTAGGTATGGCTGTAGCTCGTGATTTAAATAATCAAGATTATCATATTATTCCTGTTATTGGTGATGGTAGTATTAGTTCGGGAATGTCACTTGAAGCACTGAATCAAATAGGTTCAGAAAATAAAAATATGATCATTATTTTTAATGACAACAATATGTCAATTTCACAAAATGTTGGAGCCTTAACAAATGGATTCTCAAAGCTACGTACATCAAAGCCATATACGAGTTTTAAGTCAGACATAAAAAGTATTTTACAGAAAAATGAAGCTGGAAAAACATTATTAGCGGGTATGACTGCAGTAAAGGATAGGTTAAAAGACTCTGTTGTTGAAAGTGGTTTATTTGGTGAATTTGGTCTTGAATATTTAGGACCAGTCGATGGACATAATATTAAAGACCTAATTCATATTTTAGAAGCTGCAAAAGAACATGATGGTCCAGTGGTAGTTCACGTATTGACACGAAAAGGCAAAGGTTATAAACCATGCGAAAATGATAAACTAGGTAATTGGCATGGAGTAGGTTCTTTTGATGTGTTAACAGGAAAATCGTTGAGTTCACTTCCAAAGGGTAAACTTAGCTGGTCTGAAATTATTACTGAAACGTTGTGTCGATTAGCTAAAACAAATGAAGACATAGTAGCAATTACTCCAGCGATGATTACTGGAAGTAAGTTAGAAAAATTCTTTGCAGCTTATCCAAATCGTAGTTTTGATTGCGGAATTGCTGAGGAACATGCAGCTACATTTGCAGCAGGATTAGCAATTAGCGGTAAACAACCATTCTTATGTATTTATTCATCATTTTTACAAAGAGCTTATGATCAAATTAATCATGATATTTGTAGAATGGATTTACCAGTTATTATTGGGGTTGATCGTGCTGGATTGGTAGGAGAAGATGGAGCAACTCATCATGGCGTTTTTGATGTTTCTATTTTAAAGAGCCTTCCAAACATTATCATAAGTCAACCTAAAGATGGTGATGAAGCCCAACAATTATTAGTTGCTGCGTATCGACAAAAACATCCGTTTGTTATTCGTTATCCACGAGGAAATGAAACGTATAATCCTATTACTTCTGCGGAGTCAATTTCAATAGGTAGTTGGGTTGCATATAATACTAGTGTAAAAACGAAGTGTATAGTTTTAACATATGGTCCGGAAGTTGACAAAGTATTATCTAAAGTTGTTTCTAATAATTTGCCTGTGGAAGTAATTAACTGTCGTTTCTTTAAACCATTGGATACAGCGATGTTGAAAGAAATTACCTCTAAAAATTGTCCGATAATAACTTATGAGACAGATATGCTAGAGGGTGGTTTATCTACTAGTGTTCTTGAATGGGCATGTGATGAGCAAATTGAACTTAATCTACATCGAATTGGAATTGGTGATCAATATATCACGCATGGTTCATTGAATCAAATTCGAAAAGATGCAGGTATAGATATAGATACTTTGATACATAAAATTAACGAATTCTTATAATACACAGGAGGTTCTATGATAAAACATCTGTATATAAAAGATTTTGTATTATTTGATCACATACAACTCGATTTCGAATCGGGTTTTAGTGCTTTTACAGGGGAAACAGGAGCTGGGAAATCACTTCTTATTGATGCGATTAGTTTGCTTATGGCTGAGCGTGCAAGTTCTTCGATGATTAAGCATGGAAAAGATAGTGCATTAGTTGAAGGTATATTTGATTTAACAAACAACAAAGAAGCTTTAAAATTACTTCAAGACGAAGGGTTTGACGTAAGTGATGATGTTATTATTTCACGTGAATTGAAGAATGATGGTAAAAGTACAGCTAAAATTAATTACCGTATTGTTACACTAAATTTATTAAAACAAGTTTTACAAAATGAAATTGATATCCATAGTCAACATGATAATCAATATTTATTGAACAAAAGTTTTCACATTCGTCTATTAGATCAATATATGAATCAAAATGATTTAGTAAATAAAGTGAATGATGCTTTTAAGATTTATGCTAATTTAAAAGAGGAACTTGAACGTGCCAAACAAGAAGATTACAATGAGAATGATTTAGAATATTTTACGTTTCAAGTAGATGAAATTGAGAAAGCTCATCTTATTGTTGATGAAGATGTTGAGTTGCAAAGTCAAGAAAAGTTAGTTTTATCTGCATCTAAAAATATTGAAAAATACACTAATTTAATTGAACTTTATGATGAACATGTACAAAGTAGTTTATTTGAATTAAAGAAGATACTTGAGACATGCGAAAATAACGATAAAGTAAAAGACTTATATGATAAAACTTCAAATTGTTATTATGAACTTGAAGATTCTTTTGATGCATTTAAAAGTTATTTTAGTTCATTAGAAGAAAACGAAATTGATATAAATCAAATTCAGGAAAGATTATTTGAAATACAACGTTTAAAGCATAAATATGGTAATTCAATTCAAGATATTCTTGATAAAAAAGAGGAATTACAAGCTAAGATAAATAGAATATTAAATCGCCAAGAAGTCTTGGAAAAAATGGAAAATAATGTTTCGGATGCATTGAATGATTTCGTATTAATTGCAACTGAGCTATCGAATAAACGTAAGAAGATTGCAGTTCAATTAGATAAGGATATAAAGAAACACCTTAAAGACTTAATGCTACCAAATGCTGAATTTAAGACTGAAATTATTGATGCTCAACCTTCGAAATCTGGTATAGATCATGTAGAATTTTTTATCTCTATGAATCCAGGAGAAAGTTTAAAACCATTAGCTAAAGTTGCTTCGGGTGGGGAACTAAGTAGATTAATGCTAGGTCTTAAGACAATATTTACGTCATTACAAGGTATTCAAACAGTTATTTTTGATGAAATCGATAGTGGAGTAAGCGGACCTGTGGCTTCATCAATAGGATTGAAAATGAGAGAATTATCAAATACAACACAAGTGTTTTCAGTTACTCATTTAGCTCCAGTAGCTGCCTGTGCTAATCATCATTATCACGTACAAAAGATTCAAAGTAATAAGTCAACTGAAACGGAAGTTATTATGTTAGATGATCAAAATAAGATTAGACAGCTAGCATTAATAGCTTCAGGTGACATAACCAATGCGAGCATTGAAGCGGCTAAAGAATTGTATTTAAAGAGCCAAGTGATGTCAAATGGGTAAAGTAATTTATCACATTGATTTGAATTCATTTTTTGCATCTGCGGAGGTTTTGTTAGATCCAACATTAAAAGGTAAACCAATTGCTGTAGCAGGACATAGTAGAAGAGGCGTTATCTCTACAGCTTCATATGAAGCTAGACAATTTGGTGTTAATTCAGCGATGCCTACAGCAATGGCTTTACAGCTTTGTCCCAATTTAATAATAGTTAATGGACACTCATCTTTTTATCAAGAATTATCTTTGAAATTTATTGAGACAATTAAGAAATATACAAGTGTGATTGAGCAAGCGAGTATTGATGAATGTTATGCGGATATGAGCGAAGCTATAAAAAATTTTGAAAGACCAATGGATTTAGCATGGCAAATTCAAACTGAATTGTTGAATGATATAGGTTTGAAATGTTCTATAGGTGTAGCGCCAAATAAATTTCTAGCTAAAATGGCTAGTGATATGAAAAAGCCAATGGGAATAACAGTACTAAGGATACAAGAAGTACCTGCAAAGTTATGGCCTTTAAAGATTGATGATATGAGAGGTGTTGGAAAGAAGACAGCTCCAATATTACATGATATGGGTATTCATACTATTGGTGATCTTGCAAATCCAACTGATATTGAAAAATTAAGATTGGTATTTGGGAAAAATACGGATACTATTATTCAAAAAGCCAATGGATTAGACGATAGCGAACTCATTTGTGACTGGGATGTTAAAACAATGTCACAATCAACAACATTCACAAATGATTTAACGGATTATGATGAACTTAAAAGTGTATTTTTACAATTATCAAAAAAATTAAGTACACGTATGGGGCATGAAAATAAAGTAGGTAACTTAATCACAATCACAATTAAATACTTCGATTTTAGCATAAGTAATCGTTCAAGAAAACTTGATGAATATATTTCGTCAAGTGATGATATTTATCAAAATGCATTAGATTTATTTGATGAAAATGTAGAAGATATTCCTATGCGTTTAATTGGGGTAGGGGTGAGCAACTTAAAGAATAAAGAAGAAATACAAGTTCAAATTAATTTATTTACTCAAAAACCAGAGTTAAGCGAATATTCAAAAACTCAAGAGTTAATAAAAAAATTAAACAAATCAATATCAATACCATCATTGAAACCAGCATCTTCATTGCTTAAAAAGAAGGGGTAATTATGGATTTAGAGAAGGCTTATAGGCAATACCGCATAGAGATTGATAGTCGTGATCCTAAAGCTGCACGTACTGTTAAAAACTATTTAATTGATGTTAGAGCTTACTTAGAATTTCTTAAGGAAAAAGGATTTGATGATATTGAAAAAGTAGGGTATCGTGACATTGAATCTTATATACTTACTTTAGAAGGCTATGCACGTTCTTCAATTGCAAGAAAGAGTTGTGCTATTCGGAGTTTTCATAAGTTTTTAGATTTCAAATATGATATATTTAATCCTGCGATAAATTTGGAAGTTAAAAAAGATAGGAAATCTTTACCAATTTACTGCACAATTGAGGAAATTAATCAATTAATGGACTCATTTAATGATGAGAATCCTCAAGAATGTTTCAATCATGCTTTATTAGAGTTTATTTATGCATGTGGACTGCGTGTAAGCGAGTGTGTTAGCTTAACGATAAATAAAGTAGACTTACAAACTAATATTGTAAGAGTTATTGGTAAAGGTAATAAAGAAAGAATAGTTCCAATACCTGATGAATCAAGAAATATTTTGTTGCGTTATTGTGATACGATTAGACCAGTATGGAACAAGCGTAATCTAAATCTATTCTTTTTGAACCACTTTGGAAAGCATGTGACAACCGAATATATTGAAGGTGTGTTAAGATATAAATGTATGGAATTGGGCTTTAAAAAGCATATAACACCGCATAAATTACGTCATAGTTTTGCGACACATTTATTACAAGGTGATGCTGATTTACGATCGATTCAAGAATTACTTGGACACAGCAATATTGAAACTACTGAGATATATACACATGTACAAGAAAATCGATTGAAGGAAAGTTATGCAAAGTTTCATCCAGGAAACTTAGAAGGAGAAGAAGATGACATATAAAAGAATATTTACAATAGTTATGGATTCTGTAGGAGTTGGTGCGATGCCCGACGCAGAAAAATATAACGATGAGGGGTCTGATACTTTAGGGCACACAGCAAGCGCTGTAGGAGGCTTGAAAATGCCTGCTATGCAACGATTAGGATTAGGAAATCTGCATCATGTAGAAGGTGTATTTCCAGTAGATAACCCTGAAGGTTATTATACAAAATTACTTGAAAAGAGCGTTGGAAAAGATACAATGACAGGTCATTGGGAAATGATGGGATTATATATTGATTCGCCATTTCAAACATTCACAGAAACCGGTTTTCCTGCTGATTTAATAAAAGAATTAGAAGAAAAAACGGGACATAAAGTAATTGGGAATAAATCTGCAAGTGGTACAGAAATTCTTGATGAACTTGGTGAAAGACATATGAAAACAGGGGAGATGATTGTTTATACATCAGCCGATTCTGTTTTACAAATAGCAGCACATGAAGAAACATTTGGATTGGATGAGTTATATAGATGTTGTGAAATTGCACGTGAGATTATGATGAAACCAGAATGGAAAGTGGGTAGAATTATTGCTCGTCCATTTATTGGAGATAAAGCAGGAAGTTTTCAAAGAACGCCAAATCGACATGACTTAGCATTAAAACCATATGGTAGAACTACATTAAATGAATTAAAAGATAATGGGTTTGATGTAATCAGTGTTGGGAAGATTAATGATATATTTGTAGGTGAAGGAATAACTGAATCTCATAAATCGTTAAGCAGTGTTCATGGAATGGAACAAACAATCGAATTAGCAGATAAAGATTTTAAGGGTCTATGTTTTGTTAATTTAGTAGATTTTGATGCAAAATGGGGTCATAGAAGAAATCCAGAAGGCTATGCTAAAGAATTAGAAGACTTTGATATATTACTTGGTAAACTACTTGATAAATTAAATGAAGATGATTTAGTGATTTGTACAGCTGACCATGGTAATGATCCAACTTATAAAGGAACAGATCATACTAGAGAAATGATACTAATGGTAGCATATTCTAAGTCTATGAATGGTTCAGGATTAATTCGTCAAGGTTCATCATTCGCTGACATAGGAGCAACTATATCTGATAATTT
>NZ_JAVWFO010000006.1:20077-27388 GCF_036641015.1 Anaerorhabdus sp.
AAAAATAAAAAGAGAATTTCTTCTCTTTTGTAAAACTATTTAACGATATCTTTTAATGCTTTTGCAGCTTTGAATCCTGGAGCTTTGCTTGCAGGAATTGTGATAGCTTCTTTAGTAGCTGGATTGATTCCTTTACGTTCTGGTCTTTGTTTAACTTCAAATTTACCAAATCCGCTAATATCTACTTTATTACCATCTTTTAATGCATTAGCAATTGTATCAAATACTAAGTCTAATGTTTCAGTTGCAGCTTTCTTTGTCATACCATTCTTTTCAGCGATAATATCTGCTAATACTTTTTTGTTTGTGATTTCCATTTGAAATACCTCCATATCCGTCTTTAATTTTAACATTTATCCTACTAACTATTCAATAGAATACTTAATATTTGTCTAAATTTCACACTATTTGTGAATTTAAACAAGTTTATAACAAATCATTTAGTTCATCTAATAGAGAGTAAACTTGTGATATTGTTAAATTTTTAACACCACATGCATTTTTATGCCCGCCACCATTGTATCGTGAAGCAACGTCATTAATAGTAATCACTTTAGACCTTATAGAACCTTTATAATGTTCTGGATTTTCATTATCTTCAGTAAATATACACCAAATTTGATATTCTTTAACACTTCCAAGTTCTGAAACATATTCCCTAGCTTGGTTTAATGATAAATTGAAGGGGGCAACATCATCAGCTGTGATGATTGCATAAGCAACCCCTTCCCTATTCGTAACTTTAGATCGCAAAACTGTTATGAATTTAAATGTATTAATATCAATGTCAAATACTTCTTGATTGATTTTAGAAATATTTATACCACGACTAGCAAGTACCGATGCAACAAGCAAAGTATTTGGCGTAGTATTATTAGTTCTAAAACAAAGAGTATCGGTAAGAATACCTTTATATAGATATTCAGCTGTCTTAAGTGAAATTGTATTAGCGTCAATTTCGTTAAATATTTCACTTAAAATTTGGCATGTAGCAGCATCTTCCTCCTTAATGATTTCAATATTTGCATATATTTCATTATGAGGATGGTGATCAATTTGCATAGTTTCTTTTGCTAATTTGTAACGATTATCATCAACACGTGCACTATTAGCTGTGTCAAGAATGATAGCTAAACTAGATTCAATAATACTATCAGGTATATCTGTGCTTGGATTGAATTCTTGATGTCTTCCAAAGTCATATCCACATACGAAAACTTGCTTATTTGGATAGTTATCTTTTATCCAATTAAATAAACCTAATTGGCTTCCTAAAGCATCCATATCAGGATTCTCATGACGGAATATTGTAATTACATCAAATTTTACAAGCGTTTCTTGGAATATGTTCTTCATATAATTAAAGTCCTAAAATTCTTACTGTATCACGTGCAATAACTAATTCTTCATTTGTAGGTACTACCCATACTGCAGTTTTAGAATCAGGTTTAGAAATACTAATTTCTTTACCACGTATTTTACTGTTTAACTCATAATCCATTGACAAGCCTAAACCTTTTTCTAATCCTTTACAGATTAATTCACGAATTAATGTGTCATTTTCTCCTAGTCCAGCAGTAAAAGCAATTGCATCAACACTGCCCATTTGCATAAAATAGCCACCAACAACATTAACTACACGATTTACATAAATATCGTGAGTTAGTTTAGCTCTTGGATTTCCTTCTGCTACAGCATTTTCGATATCACGAGCATCACTAGAAATACCAGAAATACCTAGCATACCTGATTTCTTATTTAAGATATTGTTAATTTCATCAGCACTTAAATGTGCAGTATTTTGCATATAAGTCACGATTGCAGGGTCAATATCACCACAACGTGTTCCCATCATAACACCAGCTAGAGGTGTAAATCCCATAGATGTATTAACACATTTACCACCTTCAACTGCAGTAATTGATGCACCATTACCCAAATGGCAAGTGATAATATTCAAATCTTTAATATCTTTTCCAAGTAATGTTGCGGTACGTTCTGCAACGTATTGATGTGAAGTACCATGAGCGCCATAACGACGTACTTTGTGGTCAGTATACCATTCATAAGGAACTGGATACATAAATGCAGCCGGTGTCATAGTTTGGTGAAAAGCAGTATCAAATACAAAAATATGTTCGATATTAGGTAATGCTTTAGCAAAAGAACGATAACCAACTAAGTTTGCAGGATTGTGAAGAGGTGCAAGTTCTGCTAAATCTTCAACAATCTTTTCATTTTCTGGAGTTACCTTCACTGATTGAGCAAAGAAGTCTCCTCCTTGAACAACACGGTGACCTGCACCATTAATTTCATTTAAATCTTTTACAACTCCAAATTCAATAAGTGATTCTAATAATAGTGCTACTGCTTCATTGTGTGTTGGAATTGGTAGTTTTTTTGTATGTTTTTCACCATTTACTTTAATAGTAAAAACCCCTTCTTCTAATCCAATTCTTTCAGCAATCCCTGAAGTTAAAACTGTTTCACTTGGCATGTCAAATAATTGAAATTTAAGTGAAGATGAACCCGCATTTACAGAAATAATTTTACTCATGTTTTCCTCCCATTATTCAGTCTCTATGCACATATCTACAATCTTGTTTATTTCATCATGATTGTATTCTTTAATCTTGTTATAGTATTCCATTCTTTTTGAAAATGATTCGTAACAATGAAGTTTAGATTCAAATTCTTCTAAAAGTACTTCACTTCGTTTAATTGTATCATGAACCCCTGCTCTACTAATTTCTTCTATTTCAGCAATTTCCGTAATTGAATAATCCTCACGATAATAGTAATTACATATCTCTTGTTGTTTCTCAGTTAATAAGCTTTTATAGAAGTCTAAGTAGTAATTCATTTGTTCTTTCTTATTGAACATGCTGTATACCTTCCGATATACTATACAAATATGAATCTAAATCAAATGGTCTTAAATCAGTTTCTTTTTCACCTAAACCAATAAAATATACTGGAATATGTAAAATATTTTTAATCGCTAATACAATACCACCTTTTGCTGTACCATCCATTTTTGATAAAATTATTCCAGATACTTGTGTAGCTTCTTGGAATATTTTAGCTTGTGATAGTCCGTTTTGACCAGTAGTAGAATCAAGTACTAACCAAACATGGTGTGGAGCTCCTTCAATTTCTTTATTACAAACACGATGCATCTTAGATAATTCATTCATCAAATTTTGTTTGTTTTGTAAACGTCCTGCAGTATCGCATAGAAGAATATCAACTTTATTCTCTTTTGCCCACCTACAGCCATCTACAAGCACACTACTTGGATCACTTTGTTCCTTACCTTTGATACAATGTACACCTAATTTTTGTGCCCATTTTGCTAATTGATCAATAGCTCCCGCTCTGAATGTATCAGCAGCAACAACTCCAACTGTTTTACCTTGATCTTGAAAATAGCGAATTAATTTAGCACAGGAAGTTGTTTTGCCACTACCATTGACACCAACTAAGAATATGACATTTATTTCGTGATTATATTCTAGTTGAGGGGTAGGAGTTTCGTTATAAAGTTGTTCAAGAATTTCCATCAAGAAACTCATTGCATATCTAAATGTGATAACTGGATATTGTTTTGCCATTTCTTTTAATCGATTACAAATTTCATCAGCTGTTTCAATACCAACATCACTCTCTAATAAAACAATAGTTAGTTCTTCAAGAAAATCGTCATCAATACCCTTATATTTATAGGACATATCATTGAGTTTTTGTCCCATTGAGTCTTTTGTTTTGTTGAATCCACTTAAGTATACTGCTTGATCATCACGTTTTTTGAATTTTTCTTTTAAAGTATCTAGGAAACTCATGCTTTTTCAACTTCCGATCCATCGGCCATATCAATAGCATCTTTAAGTTCAACTTTAAGCATTTGAGATACACCTTGTTTTTGCATTGTTACACCATATAGCACATCACATTGTTGCATTGTACCTGGTCTATGTGTAACGACAATAAATTGAGTGTCTTCTCTGAAATTCTTCAAATAACGTGCAAATCTTTCTACGTTTCCTTGGTCAAGTGCAGCTTCTACTTCATCAAATATACAAAGAGGAACTGGACGAACTTTAAGAATTGAGAATAATACACAAATAGCAATTAAACTCTTTTCTCCACCAGAGAATAAACGAATGTTTTGTACTGATTTTCCTGGAGGCTGAACATCGATATCGACCCCTGTATTCAAGATATCATTTGGATCTTCTAAAACTAACTTAGCTTTACCACCACCAAATAGTGCTCTAAATGTGTCATTTAACTCATTATTAATTGAATCAAACATTTCTTTAAATTGTTTCTTCATAACATGGTCCATCTCATCAATTGCAGATAAGATTTTATCACGACTACTAATTAAATCTTTTACTTGTTTATCTAGGAATTCATAACGTTCATTTACTTCTTCAAATTCTTGAGGCGCATTCATGTTTATGTTTCCTAAGCGTTCAATATCACTACGAAGTTGCAATACTTCTTCTTTGGCATTTTCAAAGTGACTATCACTCACTTTTGTTTGTGCGAATTCATACGTTAATTGATATTCAGTAGCAAGACGTTGCAAATTGTTTTCAAGTTTAGTTTCCAAACGTGCTTGATCAATCTTAATTGCATTTTGGCTAGCACTAGCAATTTCTAAATCTTTACGAATTTGTCTAATTTGTTGTTCCTTACGATCAACATCCTGAGTCATTTTCATACGATATTCACGTTTACTACGAATAGAGTTCGTAATTTCATCTCTACTAGAGTAAGCATCATTTAATTTTAACACGACTTCATCTGCGAAATTAGCATCGCCATGATTATCCTCACCATTAGGTCGAATTAATTCATAATCATTTTTTAGTTTCTCATATTTAGCACGTTTTGCATCAACAACAGGCTCCAACTGCGCTGAACCAATTCTTGATTCCATTAGTTCACGTTCTAATTCTTCTCTGCGACGTTGTGTTTCAGCAAGATTTTTTTCAGCTAATGAACAGGAAGCGATTTGACTTTCAATTGTCTGATTGATTTCTTCAGATTCTTTTCTAACAGTAAGTAATGACGTACTATTTTTTGATTTACCACCTGTCATAGATCCACCTTTATGGATTACATCGCCATCAAGGGTAACAATTTTATAGTTATATTTTAACAAGCTTGCTAAGTTATTTCCATTTTCAAGAGTATCAGCAACTAATACATTTTGTAAGAATGCTTCTTTAACAATATTAAATTGTTCATCACAATTTATAAATTCACTAGCAACGCCTAAATAACCTTTTGTATTTTCGCATACAATTTGATTTTCACGAGAAATATTTCGTGGTTGAAGAACTGTTAGTGGTAAGAATGTTGCGCGTCCACTTTGATTTTTCTTTAAGAAATTGATGGCATTTCTCGCACTTTCTTCATTAGTTGTAACTATGTTATACAATGTACCGCCGAGTGCAACTGATATAGCTTCTTCATATCCCTCTGTAGGTATCATGATTTGTGCGATAACTCCAAGCACACCTTGTAATGAAGATTTATTATCAACGATGGCTTTAACACCACCTTGACTGTTGAAAGGATCTTTTAATAAATTATCTAAGACTTCTTTGCGATTTTGCAAACGTCGTAACATGCCACTTTCCTCATTACTTTTTTGTGAAAATTCGGCATATTTCATAGCTACTTGTGACATTTGCTCACTTAATAGTTCAATGTTTATTTGAAATTGATCATAACGTGCTTTACGATCCTCGTATTCGACACGTGCTTCTTCTAACAAACTTTGTAGTTGTTTAGCTTTTTCTTCGCTTGTTCCAACTTCAACAACATATTTACGTTTTTCATCTAATTCAATTTTACGTGTTTCAAGTATTTGAATTTCATTAACAACACGCATTAAATTTTCTTGAAGTTTATTTATTTCTCGTTCTAAATCATTAACTTCTTTTTTTGCTTCAAGATTTTGTGTCTCATGAACTTGAATTGTTGTTTGAAACATTGTAGTTTGAGATTCAATATTAAATAATGTTTTCTTTGCATCTTCAATTTGTTGATTAATTGTATTAATATCTTCTACCAATACAGCAATTTCAATTTCTTCAAGTCGTGCTTTTTTTTCGCGATATAATTCAGCTTTTTTAGCAGCACGTTTTAATGGCGAAACTTGGCGTTCTAATTCCGTTAATATATCTTGCGTTCTTTCAATATTTTCTTTAGTACGTTCAAGTTTTGATAATGATTCCATTTTTCTTTTCTTATATTTACTAACACCTGCAGCTTCTTCGAATATTGCTCTTCTTTCGATTGGTTTGCATTCAGCAAAACTACTTATATTACCTTGAGAAATCATTGATAATGAGTCTTTACCAAGACCTGAATCCAATATTAAATCAACAACATCTTTTAATCTAACGTTATTTCTATTAATTAAATATTCAGCATCTTGACCATTACGATATAGTCTACGTGTTACTTCTATTTCATCTAATTCAGAGTTAAGTGATTTTTTTGAATTATCAAATACAAGTGTTACCTCTGCTGCATTTACCATTTTACGGTCTGCACTGCCTGCAAAAATGACATCAGTCATTGTCGTACCACGCAGTGATTTAACAGATTGCTCCCCTAATACCCAACGTATTGCATCAGTTATATTACTTTTACCGCATCCATTTGGTCCTACAACCCCTGTTACAGAATGTTCAAAGCTAATAACAACTTTATCTGCAAATGACTTAAATCCTTGCATTTCTACTCTTTTAAGAAACATGGGTACCTCCTTACTTATTCATTAGAATATTATACCAAAATTAATACTTTATTTGAAGTTAATATGCGTTATAAACACATTCATTTGATGTTTATGTAAAGTCATCTTATATTTTCTTTAAAATGGTTTGAATTTCATTATAATCCTCAATGGTGAAGCGAATAATCTTATTTATCATGATATTAGTATCAAAGAAATATGGTTCATTTTCAAGAATATGTTGAATGCAATATGCATCACCAAAACATGGGTAATGATTCTTTTTTAAATCTATTAAACTATAAGAATTCTCTTTACATGCAGAACAATTTTTCTTAGAACCATCTTTACATAAGTTATTGATAACACATGTTTTAGAAGTCATTAAATCACGACGACCATAATGGAACACACCAATATTTGGTTGGATTCCTTCACGTATTGTAAATGCTTGGACAAGATCATTTATCTGATCAAAATCACATTCTTGCGATAGTTCTACAAAGCTTATCCCCATTTTATAAAGAAAAGCAAGAGCATAGCTGTTAGTA
>NZ_JAVWFO010000006.1:27488-29975 GCF_036641015.1 Anaerorhabdus sp.
TTAATTTGTTTCAAAGGCATAAAGAAAGGCTCTAAATCCCCTTTAATATCGTCACATGTATAAACTGTATCATTTAATTTTAATAGCTGTTCAAACAATCTATCTTTATCAATTGGAGCTTTAAGTGGCATTTGACAAATATCACTTGAATAACCATCAACGGTATGATTTTCTACACTTATTTTTAAATAAAGAGGTTCATTTACTTTAGCTTGTACATATATACTACAGCTTACTTTACGTAGAATTGGGAACGTTTCCAATTCATTCATTAATTTAGAATCAGTTGTTTTAACAACTTGACTACCTACTTTAACATATCTTGAATCTTTAAATGTAACAAGTTCACCTTTTAATGCATGGTTTACTAGACGTCCATTTACAATGATTTTATTTGCTATTAAACCTAAATCCTCTTTATCATCCAGGATTCTTAGACCATCATGTTGATTTAAATCAGAATCTAATAAAATTGAAAATTCGTCTC
This sequence comes from Anaerorhabdus sp., assembly GCF_036641015.1. Classification (GTDB taxonomy): domain Bacteria; phylum Bacillota_I; class Bacilli_A; order Erysipelotrichales; family Erysipelotrichaceae; genus Anaerorhabdus. The sequence goes on from NZ_JAVWFO010000006.1 coordinate 27,976, forward strand.
TATTAGCTTCTACAACTTTACCAAGAGGTAGTCCCATATGATTAGGTCTTAGTGTATTCATTAATGCGTTACCATTTGTATTAAATAAGTGTCCTAGCGTAAATCCACGATTAAACATTAGTTTTAAATTATTTAAGTGCTCTAATGATAAGTTGTATTCTTTATTATCATAGTAAGCATCAATAGCCTCTCTAAAAATCTTAGTCACTAAATATACATATTCAGGACGCTTCATTCTTCCTTCGATTTTAAGACTTGAAACGCCACATTTAATCAATTGAGGAAGTTGATCGATAATATTTAAATCCTTGGGACTCAGCAAATATTTACCAGCAGATTTATACAGTGTATTTGTTGTTTCGTTAATTAAATCATATTGCATTCTACAATACTGAGCACAAGCACCACGATTTCCAGAACGATGTGAAAGAAGACTGCTCATCAAACATTGACCAGAATAACTGACACATAATGCGCCATATGAGAAAACTTCAATTTCAATACCTAGCTTGCAACATTCTTCAATAATATTAATGGGAGTTTCTCGAGCCAGTACAACCCTACTAGCTCCAAGTTCTTTCATTACTTCGACACCTTTTGAATTATGAATATGCATTTGTGTAGAACAATGCAATTCAAAATCAGGATAATCTTGACGAATTTTATCAAATAGCCCAAAATCTTGAATAATTAATGCATCTACTCCAATAGTGTAATAAAAGTTTACTTCTTGCATTGCACTTTTAAACTCATCTTCGTAGATTAAAGTATTCATAGTTACATAAATTTTAGTGCCCCATAAATGACATAATCTGACTGCTTCAATCATTTCATCATGATTAAAATTACCCGCAAATGCGCGAGCACCATATTGACTACCACCACAATAAATTGCATCTGCACCTGCATAAATAGCTGCTCTTAGGGCATCCATTGTTCCAGCTGGTGCTAAACATTCAATTTTTCTCATTTTACTTCCTTTACAATTGCATATAAACTAATAAGATCATTCAACTTAAATTTAGCATTTGCACTACTAGTACTAGGGCAAGAAACTATCTTAATATCTAAATCTTTGAAATATTGTTTATATAACGATTCTGCTTTCTTTCCATTTAATACGATTAATTTTATTGGATATATATTAATTAACTCTTCAATTTTATTTGGAATGACATCACGTATAGATGAGTCATCACTATGGTGTAATTCACAACTTTGAATGACATCCCATAAAGCTAAATGATGTTTCAAAATGAATTCTTCCTTGTCAATTATATCTTCTTGATATAATTCACTTAAAACTTTCCAAAATCGATTTTGAGGGTTAGCGTAATAACACAATTTTTTCCTGGATATTACTGATGGAAATGATCCTAAAATTAATACCTTACTTGAATTATCAATTATTGGTTTTAATGGATGAGTTATCATAGTTTAAATTTGATTGGACTTGTGGGTTCATCATTCTCATCAAGTACAATATCATCAAATACAAGAGTATCTTCTAATTCAATATCATCTTCTGTTAATGGTAATATTATTCTAGGTTTCTCTTCAATTGGATCTTTCAATTCACATTGTTTTGCTTCTTCTTTTGGTTCAAATTCAGTAGCAAGTCCACCCAGTGATGTTTCTTTTAATTCAATGGCAATTTTTTGTCCAGTATAGTTCATTGTTTTTACAATCATATCAAATGTTACTTTATTAGGTTTAATTTTATACATATATTTTGACAATGAACAAGCATCTAACGCTCTTAGTACAGCGACAGCATTTCTTTCAATACAAGGAATAATGACATATCCGCCTACGGGATCACATGTTAAGCCTAGATGATGTTCAATACCTATTTCGGCAGCGTATTCAATTTGTTTCAAATTTAAATCGTTTAAATAAGCTGCTGCTGCACTTGCCATGGCACAAGCTGTCCCAACCTCTGCTTGGCAACCACCAATTGCACCAGAAATACTAGCATTAGTTTTAATTAAATTACCAAA
>NZ_JAVWFO010000006.1:30075-50853 GCF_036641015.1 Anaerorhabdus sp.
ACAGAATTTATCATTGCTGTTAAAACAAGATTTAAATATTCTTCAAATGTTTCATCTTCATTTTTAAATACATAATCTACTAATGATAATTTTTCATTAAAACAGACTTCTTTAATTTCATCTAATGATTTTTCTTTATAACATATCTCATTGTATGAAAGTTTTTTTTCTTTAACTTCAATGCTTCCTCCGCCTAAAGAAAACACAGTCCATAAAGCTATGCAAACATTATCTTCGTTATATCCACGTAAATAAAAACCATTGGGATGTTTCTCTTCCCATGATAAATTAAAATGAATTTCAACTTTGGATGGCGCTAACGTATCCTCAATAATTTTATCAGTAAAATGTCCTCTACCTGTTAAAGAAAGAGAACCAAATAAATCTACTTCATATCGAGGCAAATGGCCATACTCCTCAATAAATAATAAGCAAGCACGTTTAGGTGCTAATGTATGACTACTACTAGGTCCAGGACCTACCTTATATAATTCACGTAATGACTGCATACTTACCTCGCTGTTCTAATTAAAAACATTTCGAAACCTATTTTTTTATCTAATATTCCCATTTTAAATGACTGATCTAATTCAGCCAAGGCATTTAAAATATATAAACATCTATCCTTTGTCAATCCTCTTAATGATTCGATTGCTTTTGTAATTCGATAAGGATGTACTTTTAACTCTCTTTGTATATCTTTTTCACTATATCCCATATCTAAATAAGTTCTAACTTGGTAAAGAAGTCTGAATTGACTTGCTAATAAAGCAACTAAGTAGATGGGATCTTTATTTAATACAAATAAATCATTCCATAAATGCAATGCACTTTTCATATTACGACTCACAACATCATTAACAAGATGAAAAACATCTTCATCAAGAGGTCTACTAATTAGTCTAGATACCCCTTCTTTATCAAGTTGCTTACCATATAAATTCATTTTATCTAATTCTGAATGAAAGTTTTCTAAATCATTAGGTAATCTGTCCAACAATTCATCCCTTCCATCATTTGTGATTTCTATTTTGTTTTCTTTTAGATTTTTAAGAACATAACTCCTAAATTCTTGTAATGATAGTCTATCCAATTGCATAAATCGTGCATTTGTTTGAAGTAATTTAACAATTTTTTTACGTTTATCCAATGTTACATCACCCGTAAAAATCAAATCAGCATCGTATGACGAGTTTTTTAAATATTTTTCTAAACTTGCTACTTCATTTTCTGGTAAACTTTTTTGCGCTGATAAAAAGACAGGATTATTAATTATTACTGTTTTCTTTTTATTGAAAAATGGTGGTGTATTACAATCTTCTAAAACAGGATTTATTGAAAAATCATTTGCTTGACCATCATAAAAAATAGTATCCATAGAATTACTTTCTATCTCGCCTTGCAACATGATTTTATTAAGCTCTTTTCTTATTAAATAAGCTTCTGTTCCAACAATTAAATAGTTCATCTTATCACCACTATGATATTATACCAATTTTTCCACTACTCGTGAGTAATAAATTAATAAATCGTGTAAAAATTATAGTGATATCGCCTTCATTTTTTGTATCTAGCCAAAATACTCCAAATTTATCTAATATTTCAATCGTTTCTTTGTGTGGATGACCGTATTTATTATTTAAGCCACTTGAAATGATTGCTATTTTAGGATTTGTTTTTGTAAGTAGTTCTCTTGACGTGCTTGTATTTGAGCCATGATGTCCTACTTTTAGGATATCGATCGGCATTGCAACTAATTGATTCAGTAAATCAAATTCAACTGATTTTGAGATATCAGCAACAAATAGAAAATTCAGATTCTTTATACCCACTATTTGAACTTGTGAATTATCATTAGGATTATCATAGTAAGATTGATTAATACTTTTAAAATCGATAGTTTCATCGTTTAGTGATTCATGATTTGTATATACATTCTTTACATTATAATCCAATAATAACTGTTCAAGGTTACCAGAATGATCTAAATCGGAGTGACTTATGAATATACCATCCAATTCATATATACTTCGTGCATCCAAGTTTGCTTTTAATAAAGCATAATTTTTAGACTCACCAGTATCAATTAAATAATTACCTTGATTAAATGGTTTTCGTAACAATATACTATCGCCTTGTCCTATTTGAATAAAACAAACCTCAGAAAAAGGATGAAATAAACCTAATAAAATAAAAGTCAGATATACCCCTAACGCAATTTCTACATGGTATTTTTTGATATTTAGTATGATTAATATGTATAGCACTAGCCCCAAACCTAAAGGATTTCCAGTGATTTTGAATAACTGCAAAAAGGATATTGGGGATAAAAATATATTAATAATTGAACTATTTAAAATAGGAATAATAAGATTAAGTAAGGCAAGCGCAAAAAGTAATCCTTGTATCAAAATTATTACTGAATAAAATAATATTAACCCAATCTGAATTTTAGAAAAAAATAACGATTGAATAATTACTAGAAAAAATATTCTTGCTAATTTCTTATTACACTCTGTAGCAAAGATTAATCGAAATCCAAATGGAATAATAAATCCTAGTGATGTTAGGTATGTTGGAAAAAGTAAAGCACAAATAATTCCAAATATACCACATCTAAATTTAGCGTCACCTTTAAGAAAACGACAACCAAAACCTATCAGTAAACGCATAGAAACAAAATTAAATCCAGTAAGTAAACAAATTAATATCAGTACAGAGCCCTCAATCCATTTAATATGTGCATCATATAAAAAACGTTTAAGTATATTTTTAAGCAATGTAATAAATCCTATTAATGGAAATCCTAAAGTGTTGAGTGTATTTATAAAATCTTGATCATTTGATGAAACATTAAAGAATACTTTGTAGTATAAATCACTATCACTTTTATTGTTTATTATTTTTTGAAAACCACTTCTTAAAGTATTAGCTTTTTTAATATAACTACAACTAGAAGCATAGACAGATGAACTAATATTATTTTGTTGTGCCCATTTTTTAAACGAAAAGCCAAATGATGAAGGTGCACTTTCAATTTGTCTAGGCGAACCTATTACTTCAATAAAACTATCATAATCTCTAATGTCACAATTTGAAATTAGTGATCTTGCACCATTGTTTTCAATAATAATACTATTGGTGGTAAGTTGAACTATACGTCCACTAGTAGTTGCTGGGACAATTCGAATATTAAAGTATAAACAATATGAAAACAGCAGTATTAAAAGGATTATACTTACATCACGATATTTGTAAAAATATAAAATTGCTCCTACAATAAAACAAGGTAAACTATTGAACTGTATGCAAATAAAACACCATAAAAAACACGGAAGTATACGATTCATAAACAAATTTTATCCTTGATTTTATTATATTTAGATATTTTAATTCCAGGTATATTCATAATATCTTCTAGTGTTTTAAATAGTCCATGCGTATTGCGATAATTAATAATTTTATTAGCAGTACTTTTACCTATACCAGGTAATGTCATTAGTTCATCTAATGAAGAAAAATTAATAGATATGCGAGTTTGTTCGATGTATTTAGGGATATTAATTATGTCACCATGTGCAAGTACGATACTTAAATTAACATTAGTCATATCAGCTGTCTCTTTTAATGTGACATGACTCAATGCATCTTTAATGGTTGATGTTGGCTTCATACATAAAATAGTAGCTTCCACTACTTCACCTTTAATTTCAATTTGATTACATTCTCTATTAATTAACGTTATTGGTTGAACATTAGGTATTAATATACTAAAAGCAAATAAAAAAATAAGTAGTTTTTTCATAAAGTCACCTACTTATTTTTACGCAATAAATTATATAAATCCTATTTAACTGAAATAATTCTTACTTGATATGGATCGTCGACTTCTACATCAACAACAGCACCAACTTTTTTATCAAGAAGTGCAACTGCAAGCGGAGTAACATTTGATAATTTACCATTTAATGGGTCAGATTCAACTGAACCTACGATAATGAATGTTTCAACCTCTTTTGTCTCCAAATCTTCAATTTCTACTGTAGAACCAAGTTTAACAATTTGAGAACGACCCTTTTTCTCTTGGATAATCTCAACATTGTTTAACATTACTTCTAAATCACGAATTCGAGCTTCAACTTGTGCTTGACGATCTCTTGCGGCATCATAATCAGCATTTTCTGATAAGTCACCTTGTGCACGTGCTGCTTTCAAATCTTCAATAACTTCGTTTTTTACAACATGTACTAAATTTTCATATTCCTTTTTTAATTCATCTAACCCTTCTTGGGTTACATAAATTTTTTCATCCATTGCCATAAAATCACTCCTAACGTACCGTATTATAGCATATTGCTTGTAATAATACTACTTATTTTTGTAGTCAATAAATCGATTGCAACTGAGTTTTTACCACCCTCTGGGATAATAATATCAGCATATCGCTTACTTGGTTCAATAAACAAACTATGCATATCTCTTACTGTGCTCATATATTGATTAATAACTGAGTCTAAAGTTCTACCACGATCTTCTACATCTCGTTTAAGTCTTCTAATAAAACGAATATCAGCATCAGTATCAACAAATATCTTAATATCTAAGATATCACGCAATTGTTCGTTTTCAAGAATAAATAAACCTTCAAGAATAAGTACATCACTTGGTTTGATTACTTCAGTTTCACTACTTCTTGTATGGTTTACGAAATCATAGATTGGTTTTTCAACATCATTACCTTGTAATAACTCATTAATTTGGTTAAACAATAGATCATTATCAAATGCAAATGGATGATCGTAATTAGTTTTAACACGTTCTTCCATTGGTAAATGTGTTTGATCTTTGTAGTAGTCATCTTGACGAATAATAGTCACTGAATTAGTATCAATAAAAGCTTCACGTACTTTTCTTGATACAGATGTTTTTCCTGATGCACTACCACCAGCTATTCCTATAACTATAGGTCTCATTATCACACCTCTATTTCTTTAAATACTTATTTACATTTTTTTGATGCTCAGCGTATGTCTCAGTGTAATATACTTTGCCATCACCATAAACATCAGCCATGAAATAATAGTAACTTGATCCAGTTGGATTTAATGTTGCTTCAATTGCAGCTTCACCAGGATTTAAGATAGGACCTGGAGGTAAACCTGTAAATTTATATGTATTATATGGTGAATCAAAACTTGGATTAACTTCACACTTCATCCAATCATCACCTTTGTCAATGTCAATTGCGTAGCACACAGTAACACTGCTTTGTAACATCATACCTTCATTTAAACGGTTATAAAACACACCGGCAATCATTTTCATATCCTCACTACTACTAGCTTCGTATTGCACAATGGAAGCCAAAGTAAACAATTGGTGTAAAGTCATACCACGTTCTTGCATTACACGATCAAAATCGCTCTTATACTTATTGTAAATAACTAGTGTTTGATCAAGGATTTTCTCTGTTACATCTTGTGCAGTTGTTTCCTTAAAAAAATCATAAGTATTAGGAAATAAGTATCCTTCTAAATAATAGCGACTATTCTCATTGAAGATATCATCAGTTAAGAAAGGATATTTACCCATGATGGATTTAATATAATCAACATTATTCCATAATGCCAATAGTTCTTCTTCACTCACATTTGTTGAAGATGCCACTTTTTGTGCAATATGCTTCGCCCAATCACCTTCAATAATGGTAATACGAGAGTCATCTACATTAGCCGATTTAGAATCATTTAAATATTCTAATATCGTTTTCACATTCCAATTCTTATCTAAGGTATATTCACCCTTTTTAACACTTGTTAAATCATTAGTTTTAGCAAAAACTAATGCTGTAAAGTCATCTTTAATGAATCCTTCATTCTTAAGGTTCTTTAATACTGTCTTCATTGATTGACCACCTTCAATAACAAATGATCCAGTCATTGAATTTTTTGATATTGGTTTTAATGAATTGTCATAATAAAAGAAACTGCCTCCACCAACTAAAAGTAAGAGTAAGAAAACTAGAATTAAAATGTTTTTATAGTTTATTCTGCGTTTACGCTTCTTCGTTTTCACCGTTGGCATCTTCGATTTCCTCCACAAAAGCACCAAATACTTCTTCAATCATGCTCCATTCTTCTGGGTCATCGACAGGTATCATCTCACCATCTAATGTATAAGAACACGCAAAAACTTCCCCTTCAGGATCTTGAGGATCAGTAAATAGCACATAACTTTTCTCTCTTGAATCATCATCAAAAGTGAAAAGTATGTCCATTTCTTTTTGTGTTCCATCTTCTTCGGTAATTGTAATTTTATTTGATTCCATACATAGTCTCCTTTTCAAAGTAAAGGGCGTTACAACGCCCAGTTATTTACTATCAAGATATCCTTGCAAAATTTGTACAGCGGCCATTTGATCAATGACTTGTTTGCGTTTCTTTCTTGACACATCTGCAGCGATTAATATTTTTTGAGCTGCAACTGTTGTTAAGCGTTCATCTATTAGGATAACAGAACAAGAACATCTTTCTTCTAACATATTTTTGAAATCGATAGAAATATTTCCACGAATTCCAACATCACCATTCATATGTTTAGGTAAACCAAGTACTATTTCATCAACTTGAAATTCTTTGACTTCCGCTAATACTTGCTCACAAGCATTTTCATAATCACCATCATTGAAACGAATTGTTTTTACAGCTCTTGCGATAATGCCTAGAGGATCACTCACTGCAACTCCACATGTACGGCTTCCTAAGTCTAGGCCTAATACTCGTTTCATATATTACTTATTTTCCTCTAAGTAATAGCGAACTAGTTCCTCAATTAGTTCATGTCTTTCAACAGATTGAATAATACTTCTCGCATTTCTATGGCTAGAAATGTAAGCGGGGTCATTAGAGATTAAATATCCTGCTAATTGGTTAACAGAATTATATCCTCTCTCTTCTAGTGCTTCTTGTGTTAGACGAAGAACTTGTTTGATGTTGTTACGACGAATTTCATCAGATTTGAAATTCATTGTTTCAGTTAAATCTTTATTTGTCATAGGTCTTACCCCCTTTATGATATTTTAGCTTAAAATGCTTTAAATTAAAAGACTTTAAGCAAGTTTTGATTCGATTGTGTTAAAGATTTCATCAAGTTTTGATACATCTTTTCCACCAGATTGAGCAAGGTCAGGTCTTCCCCCACCATTTCCATTACTCATTGAAGCTGCAAGTTTTGCAATATCTCCTGCTTTTAATCCAGCATCAATTGCAGCTTTACTTGAAGCCACCACAAATGTAATTTTATCTTCACTAACATTTGATATGAATACAAATGCATTATCGCACTTATTTCTTAAAACTTCAGCATATGTTTTTAATGAATTAGTATCAGCATTTTCTTTACGAAGCAATAGTACATTTAATCCGTTGATTTGCTTTGCTTGTTTAATAGTTTCATCAGCTTCAAGCATCATCATTTTTTCATTTTGTTTTTGTAATTCTTTTTTCAATTGTGCATTTTCATCTAACATTAATGATACTTTTTCTTCAAGTAAACTAATTGAGTTAAGTTTCATATTACTAGCTATCACTTTCATCATGTTTTCTTTAGCAATTAAATCATGATAAGCAGCCATTTTTGTCTTTGATGTAATACGACGAATACCAGAACCTATACTTTCTTCAGTGTCAATTTTAAAAACACCTATTTCTTGTGTATTACTTACGTGAGTACCACCACAAAACTCTTTAGATACCTCACCCATAGAAACAACACGTACTGTGTCACCATATTTTTCATCAAATAAGGCAATAGCTCCTGATTGTTTAGCTTCATCAATTGTTAGAACTTCAGTAATTACTTGATTATCATGCATAATCATATTATTAACTTCTTCTTCAATTTGAGAAAGTTGTTCATCACTAAGTTTTTCAAAATGTGTAAAGTCAAAACGTGCATAGTCTTCACATACATATGAACCAGCTTGAGCAATATGCGTTCCAACTACTTTACGTAAAGCACTTTGTAGTAGATGTAATGATGAATGATTAGCCTTAATATTTAAACGGCGTTCTATATCAATAACACCATCAATCACATCACCTTCATGTAAAGTTCCTTTAATATCAACTAAATGATGTAAATGTTGTTTATGAGGTGCTTTTTTAACATCAGTTACAAAACCACTGAAACTATCATTTGCAAATGTACCAGTATCAGCAATTTGTCCTCCGCTTTCAGCATAGAAACATGTTGTATCGACAATGATATCACCCTCACCATTTATTTCATTAACTCTTACACCGTCTTTGAAGCATGCGATTACTTTGCTATGACAAGTTGTATCGGTATATCCAATAAATGTTGATTCTTCTTCAAAATTCATTAAATCAATTGATTGGCTAGACATTGATTGTTCATCATCTCGCGCGTTACGAGCTCTTTCTTTTTGAAGTTGCATTTGCTTATTAAATCCTTCAATATCAACTGTATAACCTTTATCTTCTGCTATTTCTTTAGTTAATTCTTTAGGAAAACCATATGTATCATATAACTTGAACATCACTTCTCCATCAAGAACTTTAGAATTAGTAGTAGCATCTAAAGCTTCCATTAATAGTTTTTCACCGTTAGTTAATGTAGAATGAAATGTTTCTTCTTCAGTTTTAACTAATTTTGAAACTAGATCAATTTTTTCTTGTAAATACGGATAGAAATCCTTCATCATTTCAGCAACTACTGGAACAAGTTTATACATAAATGCACCTTGAATTCCAATTTTAATACCAAAACGAACGGCACGACGCAATACTCGACGTAATACATATCCTCTACCTTCATTTGAGAATACTGCACCATCACTAATAGCGAATGTTACAGTACGAATATGGTCAGCAATTACGCGATATGCCATCTTGTATTCACCTTCATAAGGAACTTTTGCCATTTTTTCAGTTGCACGAATAACTGGAAGAAATAAGTCAGTATCAAAGTTTGTTTCACCTTCTTGAATTAAAGCGACTAAACGTTCCAATCCCATACCAGTATCAATATTTTTTTGAGGTAACTCTTTATAGTCTTTACGATCTACCCCTTCTTTAGCGTCATATTGAGAGAATACAACATTCCAAACTTCAATATAGCGATCATTTTCCATCTCTTCAAAAAATAATTTTTCACCAAGTCCTTCTGGATCATATTTAGAACCACGGTCATAAAATATTTCACTATCTGGTCCACTAGGACCCTCACCGATTTCCCAAAAATTATCGGCAGTTCTCAAGATATGACTTGGATCTACTTTACAAATATTTACCCAAGTATTATATGCAACCTCATCATCTGGATAAACAGTCACATACATTTTTTCTTTATCAAAGCCAATCCATTCTGGTGAAGTTAAAAATTCCCATGCAAATTGGATAGCTTCTTCTTTGAAGTAATCACCAATAGAAAAGTTACCTAACATTTCAAAAAATGTATGGTGACGTGCAGTTTTACCAACATTTTCAATGTCATTTGTACGAATACTTTTTTGTGCATTAGTAATACGGTTACATTTTGGTTTTTCGCTTCCATCAAAATATTTTTTCAATGCAGCAACTCCTGCATTAATCCATAATAAAGTAGGATCGTTATGTGGTACTAAACTTGCTCCTGGTTCAATTACATGACCTTTACTTGCGAAATAATCTAAGAACATTTGTCTTACTTGATTCCCTGTTAACTGTTTCATATAGTTTTCCTCCTAATAAATAAAAAACGTTCCTGTAAAAAACAACAGGAACGAATAATTTCGCGGTACCATCCTGATTCATACCATTGGTATGCACCTTGATTATCATTAACGCAGATTCACGTTGGTTATTAACCACTCTCCAAAGTAGCTTCAATTAAGTTCAATGAAGATTTACACCTAACATCTTCTCTCTTTAAAATTCCTTAATTTACTTATCTTTTTCTTCGATTTCTTATATTATTCTAGCATATTTTAAGTCATTTGCAAGCGTAATAGAAATCGATAGTATATGCTATTTGCTGTTAGTTATGATTTCTACAATTTCATTAAGTAGTTTATGAAATTCTTTTGGCTTATCTATGTCAGATGAATGAGTAGCGTCTTCAATAATATAGATTCCTTTTTGTGGTGCTGTAATTGTTTCAAAGTATTCCTGAACCAATACTGTAGGCACTTGCCAATCTAATCTTCCACATAAATAGAAAACTGGGCATTTATAGTTTGTAACTGAAGCAGCATCGTAAGTGTTCAACTCATCTATTAAATTTTTATTTGGTTTATATGCAGTAAAAAGTATATATAGATCTGACCATTTAAAATAAGGAGATTTAATATATTTTTGTATAAATGATCCCATAGAATTCATAAATCCATATTTACTTTCAAGACCTCTAAGTTCTCCCATGCGTGATACATCAAAATGATTATGTGAAAATGCACTGCGCAGTTTTTCGTATTTCTTAATGTCTGATTCTTTTATCATCGTTCCCAGTCTATCATAAGCACGTTTTTCACCACGATAAATATTGATTACTTGTCCCATCCCTACATAACCAATAACTTTCTCTGGATGCTTTTGAATATACAAAGTTCCTAAAATACTTCCCCAAGAATGTCCTAGAAGGATTATCTTTTTAGTATGATAACGTTCACTAATAAAATCGACAATTTTATCTAAATCATCAAGAAGCTGTTCAGTAGTTATTTCATCAGGCGTAGACTTATTTTTTAATTGTGTTCGCCCAGCACCTCTTTGATCATAATATACAAAGTTTGAATAATTAAAATATTCTTCTTGTAAATAAGCAAAATCACTTGTGCTTTGTCCAGGACCTCCGTGTATATGTAAGATAACGATGTCACTTTCTAAAGGAAAGTGTAAAAAATAATGATTGCAGTCATTAATTAATGCGTATTCACCAAGTCCTTTATACATACTATATTTCTCCTTTTAATCGTGGAATGAGAGTAGTATTTCTTCGTTTTTCAATTGTATGACAAGCCTCCAACGCAATAGTTTCATTTCCTAGTAAAACAAGTGATTTCTTTGCACGAGTAACTGCTGTATAAACTAAACTCTTTTTTAACATATGGCGATGTTGAGCAATCAGTGGCAAGATGACAATCGGATATTCGCTACCCTGGCTTTTATGAACCGAAATACAATAAGCGTGTGTTATGCGATCAAATGTTTCAGGTGTATATTCAACAAATATACCTTCAAAATCTATTAAAAACCGAACGGTATTATTAGGATCTTCTGCTGGATAAGTAATTTCTACAAGTGTTCCAATATCACCATTATACACATCATCATCGGGTTGATTCTTAAGTTGTAATATCTTATCGTTTTCTCTAAATGTGCGATATCCAACCTTCCATTCTCTTCGTGAAGCAGACGTAGGGTTGAAACAAGTTTGTAATGCATTATTTAAACGATCAATTCCCGCAACACCTGAATACATACAAGCAAGAACTTGAATATCTTTTAATTCATATCCTTTATCTAGTGCTTGCTTAACAATATTAACAATTAAATCTTTGACATCATATTGCTCAGCATTAAAAAATGCAACATCGTTTTTTAACTCAGATAAATTTAATTGTCCATTTCGTATTTGTGAAGCAAGTTCAATCACATCTGAACCATCCTGCTGTCTAAATATATGTTTCAATCCTACTACTGGAAACAAATTTGAATCAATTAAGTCTTTTAATAAGCATCCTGGAGAAACACTAGGTAATTGATTTTCATCACCGATAATACATATTTTTTTAACATGAACTGATGCCTGAGTTAAGTTATAAAATAACCAATTATCTACCATAGAAAACTCATCTACAATAAGTAAATCAATAAACAAAGGTTCATTCTTATTCTTTCCAAAAGTGTTTGATTCTAGATCCCAAGCTAATAAGCTGTGTATAGTATAGGCTTGTACCTCTGTTAATTCAGCTAAACGCTTAGCTGCTCTTCCAGTAGGAGCACAACAAGCAATATTAGCTAATGGATACATATTCCTAAAGATAGAAACCATTCCACGAACAACCGTTGTTTTTCCTGTACCAGGTCCTCCAGTGAGTATCATAAAATCTTTTGATATAAATGTATGAATCGCTTCCATTTGCATTGGATCATATTCAATATTTAATTTTTCTTGTATTTCTCTTAAAGAATCATTTAATTTTTCTTCGTTATAAGGATCAAGTGTTTCATAAGGAAACAAATTCAAAAAATGAGCTATTCCTGTTTCAGCATCATATTGGCTGATTGGATACACCCTATTTTCCTCTTGTAGTAATCGCCTTTTTTTTATTAACAAATTAAAATAATCTTCGAAATTAATTTCTAATTTACCACATGCTTTGTCAAATTCTTGTTTTAACTTATCTACTAAAACAAAACTATCACCAGTCCTCATGCAACAATCCATTGTTAATGTCGCAAGATATGCTTCAACACGATATGGATGATCCAATTCATAGCCCATGGACAAAGCAATTTTATCAGCCGTTTTAAAGCCGAAACCATCACATTCCTCTATTACACGATAAGGATTTTCAGATATTTTTTTTATTGCTTCAGTACCATAGACCCTATTTAATCGAATAATATTTCTAATTCCTAGTCCGTGCATTGTAAAAAATTGTAAAGTTTCTTCAAATTCATCTTTATCTGAAGATAAACCATTGATAATACTTTCCTTCTTCTTATCCGACATCTTAGGCACCAAATCTAAACAAGAGGGATCTTCCTTAATTTGATCTATGCAAGTAACGCCTAATGTCTCAATAATTTTTTCCGCAAATTTTCTACCAATACCTTCAAACAAAGGACTCGATAAATAACGAATAATGGAATCATTATCAGTAGGAATTACTTTACTATAACCTTTTACGCTAAATTGCATGCCATATTTTTGATGTTCTATATAATCACCTTCAAGTTCATATAAAACATCATTATCTTCAAGTACTGGTAAATATCCTGTAACGATTATATTTTTCTCATCGAGTGAGTGAAGCTCAAAACGAGCCACTGTAAAATATGACTCATCGCTTCTAAAGATAGTGTGTGTAAACTTACCAGTAATTTTTTCCATAGTTTATCCTAACAGTAATAATATTATAATCGCAATAAAATTATTTAAGAAATGGTAAAGCCAAGCACCAGCAAAACTTTTTGTTTCGAAATAATTTTTAGCTATCATAATTCCTTGCGCAATATATGTGAGTGAAAATAACAAATCAGCAAAATTTAATGTAAATATTGAAGTAACTACATGCAACCCCCCAAATACAAAAGCACTTAGTATTGCTGCCCATATAAAATTAGAATGTTCTTCTATAAATTTATAGATAACTCCTCTAAATACTAACTCCTCAACAATTGGTGCAAATATGACAGTCACAAAAACAATCAATAATGGAGTAGAAGCCAATTGTGTTTCTATACTAACTTGATTAACTGATGAATACTGATTTGTAAATATCATGATAATCATATTAATTACATAGCTTAATGCATAACCTATTAATAAATTTCCAACAGTTATTTTTAATATTTTTACAAAATTGTTATTAATACCTTTAATTAAATCTTTTAATGCGGGTTTACATAATATACCCATGGATATAAGAAATATAATGTAAAAAGCAAATTGAACTATAAAACTAATATCAAGTCCTAAATATTTATACGCAGTATTTATTACAAATCCTATAATAATTGGATATATTACTAAATAACCTAAAAAGTAATTCAATAATACGATTACTTTATTTTTATTACTTATTTCGCTCATAATATTCGTTTATTGATGATTTTTTTAAATAAATCTTCATCACCTTGAAATACTTGATCTATGACACCCCCACCAAGAACTAAGCCATCCTTGTAGAATACAGCTTCTTGGCCAGGTGTTACAGATTTAATCCCATTTGGGTAAATACATTCAACAGTCGTTTCATCAAGTATGTGCAATGTAATTTCATTATCTTTTTGTCTATATCTAAATTTTGCTTGGCAATCAAGTAACTCAAAATTGTGATCTGCTAACCAATTGACACCTGTTACTATGCATCTAGTTGATTTTAGCCACTGATTATCTTCTCCACTAGCTACATATAATTCATTGTTTTCAACATTTTTACCAACAACAAACCAAGGTCCTCCAGCACCACCGATATTAAGACCTTTACGTTGTCCTATTGTATAATAAAGGACTCCATCATGCTTACCCAGTTCTTCATTTGTATCAATATTGATAATTAAACCAGATTTAGCAGGAAGGTAATTTTTAAGAAATTGTCTAAAATTTCTTTCGCCAATAAAGCATATTCCAGTAGAATCTTTTTTAGATGCAATTGACAAATTTAATTCTTTTGCAATTCTTCTAACTTCAGGCTTATCAATGTCACCTAAAGGAAATAAAGTGTTGCATAATGCTTCTTTTGCTATTTGACATAAGAAATATGTTTGATCTTTATTATCATCATCAGCTTTGTATAAAAATGTATTTGTATCGGTATGTACTACTTTTGCATAATGACCAGTAGCTACCCAATCAAAACCATTCTTCCTTGCAAATTCAATAAAGCTTTGAAATTTAATATATTTATTACATAAAATATCAGGATTAGGAGTTCTACCAAGTTTATATTCATTAATAAAAGTCATGAATACATCATCCCAATATTCTTTCACAAAATCGACTCTTAATAACTCTAATCCAAGTGTTTCAGCAACACTTTTAGCATCCATCCAATCACTTTCTTGTGGACATACATCATTATCTAATGTAGGATTCCCCAATACGTCATTGTTAGCCAAAGCATCCCAATTACGCATAAAAGCACAAGTAACATCATGTCCTTGTTGTTTTAATAAATAAGCACATACAGCAGAGTCTACTCCACCTGATAATCCAACTAATATTTTCACATTAACACCTCAATTCATTATTATAATACAAAAATAGAGCTATTTATATAGCTCTATTTCTCTGTTTCTCGCACTTTACCGCAACCATCAAAGTTAGGGCAAGCTGTGTTACAAGAGAATACCGCAAGTTTTCTAAGTTCTGCTGGAATAAACGCATCAATCTCTTCTTCGTCATATCCTACTTGGAAAACTGATTCATTTAGAATAATTGGACGTTTAAGGACTGAGGGATTTTTTTGAATAAATTTAACTAATTCATTTAGTGATAATTGATCCAAATCAATCTTTTCTTCTTGCATAATTTTAGAACGTTTCGAAATTATGTCTTCTGTTCCGTTCTCGCTTCTTTGAAGCAAATGTTTAATTTCTACCTCATTAAGCAAGGTTGTAAAAATATTTTTCTCAACGAAGGGTAAGTTTCTCTCTTTTAACCAATTCTTAACTTTCCTACAAGATGCACAGCCAGGAGAAGTATATACAACGATCATAGATGATTACCTCCATCTAGTTTTATTATACAATAAAGTTTCTTCTAGGTATAGAAATATGTTGACAAAATTCACATTTTTAATATCATTTACTAAAAGAGGAGATTTTTATGGATAACAATAAACCCAATTTACCAAAGCGAAAATTTGGTCTTTTAACTACTATTGCAATGATTGTAGGTATTGTAATAGGATCTGGTATTTTCTTTAAAACCCCTACAATCATTCAAAATACAAATGGAAATGTAATAATGGGTATATTGGCATTTGTAGTCGCTGCATTAGGGATTATATTTGGCGGATTGACAATTTCTCAGTACTCATCAAATGATAACAATATAGGCGGTTTGGTGTCATATTGTGAAACAAGCTGGGGAAAAACATTAGGATTTTTAGCTGGCTGGTTTCAATCGATTATTTACTATCCCGCAATTATTGCCGTAATTGCATGGGTTGGTGCAAACTACACGCTTGGTTTATTTGGTCTTGATAATCTATTAACAACGGGTCAATTTAACATATGGGTATGGCCGTTGGCAATATTTTATATGTTGTTCTACTATGTCGTAAATACATTTCAAACTAAAAATGCTAGTAAATTTCAAAGTTTTGCAATGTTTGCTAAGATATTTGCCTTATTAGTGCTATCGATTGCCGGTCTAATTTTAGGTAACCCTTCTCAAGTTATTGCTGTAAATCCTCAATATGTAACATCATCTACTGGGTTTCTTACTGCCGTTATCGCAGTAGCATTTGCCACTGATGGTTGGATGATAGCACCAAGTATTGCACATGAAATTAAAGATCCACAAAAGAACTTAACTCTTGCATTAGTGCTTGCACCTATCATTATTATTTTCTTATACTTACTTTATTTTTGTGGAGTTTGTTCCTATTTAGGTCCTGATGCATTGCTTGCAGGAGTCGATCCAATCTCTGCGATAGCAAATCAATTATTAGGTCCGTGGGGAATTAAAATAGTATTATTATTTATTATCATTTCTGTTTTAGGTACTTTAAACGGCTTAATTCTTGGTTACATCCGTACACCTTATGCATTGGCTGTTCGTGGCGAATTACCATTTAGTAAAACACTTGCTAAAATAAATACTAAATTTGATACACCAATAAATACTAGTATAGCTTGCCTAATTGTTAATTTACTATTCTTGTTGTTCCACTTCTTATCACTTGATGGAGCAGCTGTATATGGATTATCTATATTTGAAGGTTTAGCTATTGATGATTTACCAATTGTAATGAATTATTTATTTCTATGTTGCATGTATTTAGGTGTGCTATTACGTCCTGATAAAGTAAAGACAAAATCATTTTTAGGAAGATACGTTTACCCTACTTTAGCAATTATAGGTTCATTAATTATTCTATATGGCGGAATAATTAGACCTAAGTTTAATGTCTATATGTTAATTACATTAGTAATTATTGCAGTAGGTCTCTTGATTCGCAGAAAGAAAAGTGCTTAAATATAGATAGCGTTGAAAAAGAATAGTAATTAGCTTATGTACTTGCTAGAGATATGGTGTCCGGTGCAAACCATAATACATAAATTAATGAATTGGGACTTTGGAGCATTAAATGGCATGAGTCATTTACGGAAACTAACCGTTATCTAGAAGTGATTCCTTATTAGAGGAATAAGTTAGGTGGTACCACGTTCAAGCGTCCTTACAAGATAAGGATGCTTTTTTTAGTCAAAGGAGGCTACAAAAATGAAAAAAATGTTAAGTGGAATTAAACCAAGTGGTCAATTAACACTAGGAAACTACATTGGTGCATTACGAAACTTTGTAAAGTATCAAGATGAGTATGAAATGATTGTATTTATTGCGAATCTACATTGTATTACAGTCCCTCAAGACCCCATTGAATTAAGAAAAAATTTAAAAGATGCTATCGCATTATATCTTGCGTGTGGCTTAGATCCAGAACGCAGCACAATTTTCTTGCAATCTGATGTAATGGAACACGCTCAGCTTGGATTTATTATGTGTTGTTC
The DNA here is from genome assembly GCF_036641015.1 of Anaerorhabdus sp. GTDB lineage: Bacteria > Bacillota_I > Bacilli_A > Erysipelotrichales > Erysipelotrichaceae > Anaerorhabdus. The sequence goes on from NZ_JAVWFO010000006.1 coordinate 47,544, forward strand.
AACTTATATGGGTGAGTTAAACCGTATGACACAATTTAAAGATAAACAAGCTAAGGGTGAAACGAATCTAACGGGTGGATTATATACATACCCTGCCCTAATGGCAGCAGATATTTTAATTTATGACCCTGAATATGTTCCGGTTGGCGAGGATCAAAAACAACATGTAGAATTGACTCGTGATTTAGCACTTCGTTTTAATAATCGCTATAATTGTGAACTATTTAAAGTACCAGAACCTGTTGTACCAAAAGTTGGCGCTAGAATTATGTCATTAAGTGAGCCAACTAAAAAAATGAGTAAATCCGATAAAGGCGATAAAGGATGTATTCATTTACTTGATGATTTAAACGTTGCACGTAAAAAGATTATGTCTGCAGTCACTGATAACGTGGGTAAAGTTAATTATGATCCAGTTAATCAACCCGGAGTTAGTAACCTATTAGAAATTATGTCAAGTCTACAAGGTACACCAATAGAAGAACTTGTTAAGCAGTTCGAAAATGTTGGATATGGTGAATTTAAGAAAGCTGTTGCGGATGTTGTAATAGCAGAACTTGAAAAAATTCAAACAAAATATAACGAAATTATTGCAAGCGGAAAAATTGAGGAAGTTCTTGAACAAGGTGCTCAAAAAGCAAGAACTATGGCTCATAAAAAATTAATGAAAGTACAAAAAAAGATTGGTATCGAAATTCGATAAACCAATTTTTTTCTTTAGTTAATTTTAAAATATTGTATTTGATAATTTAATCTAATGGTTTTTGATAATAATTTCCGACAATACGTTCACTATTCGCAACATTAATAAACGCTTTTGGATCAGCTAATAATATAGAATCAACAACTTCATTTACTTGATACGCATTTATTGTCATGAACAAGAAACATCGAGGTGAATGCGAATAAGCTCCCTCCGCCCTCATTTTTGTTATACCATGTCGTGTATTTCTAAAAATCGCTTCACATACTTCATCTGGTGTAGATGTTATAATAAATAAATTCTTTAATTTATATCGCGTATGCAATTCATTAATCATTTGTGTACTACAAAATTGAAATATAATTGAATATAAAGCTTGAGTCCAACCAAACAATAATCCGGCAATTAGCAAGATAAATGAATTAAATATAAATACATAATTCCATGTCGATACATTGAAGCGACTGGATGCATAGATTGCAATGAAATCGACTCCCCCACTACTTGCATTATTTCTTAATGCAATAGCCATCCCAAGACCACTCAAAATACCGCCAAATACAGTGATTAATAATTGATCCTGGGTCAATGGATATATTGGAAGGATTGACGTAAATATACTAGTACAAGTAAACCATAATATAGAATACGTAATAAACATTTTACCAACATATTTAAACACTAATATAGTTACAAGTATGTTTAAAGAAAAATATAATACTGAGAAAGAAACATTTATTCCCATGAAAGTGCTCAATCCCCTAGTGATTAATAAACATATCCCCGAGAATCCTCCTGGAAATAGATTACCTGCATCAACAAATGCATTCATAGATATTGAATAAATTAGTGATGAGAATATAACGATTGTAATTGTTCTTATAAAATTTTTAAGCTTCTTCTGTTCCATTGTCACTTTCCCCTAAAAGTCTTTTATTTTGCTTTTGATTTTCTATTTGTACTGATTCAATTTGTTTAAATCTCTTTACTATTTTATCACTAGTTATACTAACTGTTTGAATATCTTTATATGTTTTATCGAAATCTTTACTTACAGTATTAAATCGTTCTTGGAATCGCTCAAATTCTCTTGATAGTTTAACAAATTCTGCTTGAATTTCTTCCACCCTCTCATTTCTTTCTTGTCCTAAATAAATTGCTTTTATTGCGGTGATATAGGCCATAAGTGTAGTTGGTGAAACAAGATATACTTTTGATTCATAAGATAATTGTATTAAGTCATCATAATGACCATAAATCTCAGCAAAGATAGCTTCTGCAGGAATAAACATATAAGCAATCTCAGCGGTTTCTCCTGGCATAAGATATTTATTTTTGATATCTTTGATATGCTTAGCGACATCTTTTCTAAATTCATTCTTAATATGTGGTAAATCTTGTAAAGAAGTTTCTTGATCGATTAACCGATTAAAATTCTCCAACGGAAACTTAGAATCAATAACTATTTCTCCAAGTGGCTGAGGAGCATGTAATACACAATCAGCAATAGCTCCATTTGATAATTTAACTTGCCTAGAAAAACGCGCTTCATTATTACCAAATACATTTTCCAGAATAGAATATAATTCTATTTCGCCATAAGTACCACGTGTTTTTTTATCAGTTAATACATTTTGTAAACTAGTTATATTAGAAGAAAGCGATTTTAAATTTTGTTGTGTTTCATCAATACGTGCCATTTGTTCAAGGATATTGGAAAATGCTTTATTTGTTCGTTCGAAACCTTGAAGTAAACTTTCATTTACTTTTGATTCGATATTAACTAAGCGATTGACAGTTGTTTCGTTCAATTGATGAAAGTCACCTTTTAGTGTATTTAATATATTCGTTTGAAATAGCAATAAATCTTGCATCATTTTAGATTGTAATTGATCCATCTCTTGAGAAGTATCTTGTTTGGAATTAGTTAATGCTTCTTTAATAAAATATTGTTGTTTTAAGTTGTTTTTGCTTATAACAAAAAACATGATTCCTAAAATTAATAAAATCAGTACAATTAAAAATATTAAAATATAAACTACTAATTCGTTATTCAAATTTATCACCTTAGACATTATACCATGTATAATTATCTAAGAAATATGAATTTTCCATCAAGTAATCTTAACTTAGATAAATAGAGTTTTGCTCTTTTTTGTTGTTGCTTAATAACGCGATAATCTACATTAAAATTATAACTATTCCCATTATTCATTGTAACTGTACAGGATTTCGGTCCATTTTTTATAATTTTTTTAATATGTGTATATTGAATATAGCGGCAATCATTTGATGTCGTAGATAAAGTTGGTATAAATAATACTTTACATCGTTCAGATATCAAAATACCCGGTTTTTGTCTAACCTTTAAAAGATACTTAAAACTATCAATTCTTCCTTCCAAGGATGAACCATGTTCTAAACACCATTCATTTAATACTTTTGTTGGTTTTCCTTTAAATCTAATTTCATTGTCTTGATTTTTGATACAGACTGTTTCATATGTTTTTTGATCAAAATAAATTATATCACTATGCATTGGCATTTTAGTCACCTCTATTAATTTATACGAAATAATATTTCGAAATCCTTTCTTTCAATAAAAAA
>NZ_JAVWFO010000007.1:0-48453 GCF_036641015.1 Anaerorhabdus sp.
AAATAAGAATTATATGATGTCCCATATTTTGTTTCCATAATAATATCAAATACTCTCAATTCAGGATCAAGTACCCCAGTCCAAGTAATACCATCCTTAAGCTTCAATGTGTTCATAATGAATCCTCCCAATCTAATATTAATCTTCTATCGTTACTGTTTCAATGAATATACTCTTAGAGTGATATCTAAAAAAGAGAGTACTTGTATCAATGAGATACAAATACCCTATATTTAAGTTATTTTTTAAAGTCTTTTAAGCAATATATTGGCTTTCCAGGACCTGTTATCCATTCAGCTCCACTGCTAGTTACCACTACTTCATCTTCCATTCTAAATGCTAGATGCATATTATCCGCTCCATCTTCTTTATCAAATGGATAAACACCGTTTTCTAACGCAAATACCATTCCTTCTTCTAAAACAACAGAGGACTCATCAGAAATAGAAGGATATTCTACAACGTTTAATCCCACACCATGTCCGCTTGAATGAATCAAGTAGTCAGAATACTTAGATTCTTTTATACATCCCTCTATCACTTTATTCAAATCGCCTACAGTGTTTCCTGGTTTAACATAGTTTTTACCATCAATAACACATTTACTTGAAATATTTGCCATATCTTCAATTTCACTAGGTATTTTATTTCCTATATACATCATTCTTGTCAAATCTGATGCATAACCATCTATATGCCCACTAATATCTACTAATAAAAGTTCATTGTATTGAATAATTCTATCAGTTGCATATGCATTTAATGTTGTATATTTTTGTATACCACTTGTAACTGTTAAATAAGAAAACTTATCAACACCGTTTGATGCCATTTTTGAAGCAATGCTCCTTGAAACATCTTTTTCAGTTGTCACTCCTGGAACTACTTCACTAAATGTTTCTTCAATTGCCCTTTCCGTAACGTAACAAACATTTCTAATTTTTTGAATTTCCCAATCTGTTTTTATCATCCTAGCTTTCTGATACGCCAATGTTCCATCCACATATTCATATTCATTAAATTTGTTACAGAACTCTTCTAACATGTTCAACGACCAGTAAAACTGTGAGCCATCTCCCTTTTCCAAACCTATTTTTTTTGCATCTGGGGAAATGGTATCAATTGCTAGTTTAGTCACATCAACATGATTCGTTCCATCCAACATTCCAATATTTCTTGATTTTGTTCCCGAAACAAAAATATTAGGTGTCCAACTTGTAAATTTTACTGTACTTTTTTCCAATATACGTAAAACAATAGCTGGATCTCCAGTAAGTGGAACTAGTACATACACTGGCCTAAATAAACTTGATGTATACCAAGATCGATACCCAGTAGAATAATAAATATTTTCAGGACTAGTTAACAATAAGATATCTATATCCATTTTTTTCATTTCTTTTTGTAACTTTTTTACATGTATTTCATATTCCTCTTTTGGAAAAGACTTAAATATATCATCAAATTTTATAATCATTTTACCCTCCTATTAAATAATGATTCCTAATAATCCGCCAACTAATCCTACTAAGAAAATCAGTAAAATCACTTTAATTGATGATACATTTTTCTTTGCAAGTAACCAATAACAGCCAAGTGTTAACAATAATGGCAACATTCCTGGAAGAATAATATCAAATAGTTGTTCTTGTAATAAGAATGGAGTTTCGCCACCTAAATTAAATGATAGAGCAGTTTGGAAAGTAACAAAGTTACCCACCAATCCACCTAAAACCATGCAACCCATAATAGAAGCCCCAAGAATAATTTTATTAATCTTTCCGCTTTCCAATAGATTTACTATTGCTTCACTGCCTTTTTCATAGCCTAATTTATATGATACCCAATAAATTGACCACATAATAATTGCTTCAATTATTATATATCCGATAGGTCCTGCAATTGTTCCTGTTTGTGATATACCAATAAATAAAGTTAATAATAACGGAGTGATAACTCCTCCATCAATTGTATCTCCTATTCCCGCCAAAGGACCCATTAAGCTTGATTTAATTGATAGTATCATATCATCACTTATTTCTTCAGCTCCCTGTGCCTTCTTTTCTTCTAATGCAGCTGATAATCCAACGATACATGCACCCCATTGAGGCTCAGTATTAAAGAAATTCATTTGTAATTTCATTCTTTCAGCACGTTTTGCTTTATCATTTGGATATAGCTTTTCAATAATTGGTAACATCGAATGACAGAAACCTGTTCCTTGCATTCTTTCATAATTATAGTTTGCTTGATTAAACATAATCCATCTAAACCATGATTTAAAAATAGTTTTCTTGTCTAATAAAACATATGATTTATTTTCTTCAATACTATCATTGATTACATCCATCATTGGTTTCTCATTATCTTTACTCTTAAGTTGCATGTAAATTACTGTAAGTACTAGTGACAAGAATCCAGTTGCAATTATATCTAAATGGAAATACTGTACTAACATAAATCCCAAAAAGAACATTGCGATTGATTCATTTTTGAAAATTGATTTAAGAGTTAAAGCAATACCAACAGCTGGCAACATTCCACCAATTGTTGATAAAACTCCTACAACATTGTCACCTAAGAAATCTAGGACATCTTTGATATATGTTACTCCATAGTAAACAATCACAAAACAAGAAATAAAACTCACTACAAATAGGAATAACTGAGGTAATGCAACATCAGCAATCCAAAACTTTTTAGTATCACCTTCAGCTGCATACTTTTCTGCTACTCGTACCCATAAAGTATTTACTGTAAGTTTAACTACCCAAATTACTGTTCCAAGAATTCCAACTGGAACTGCTAACGACATAGCTGTATTGACATCCACATTCGCAGAAATTGCAATTGCTGTACCAACAACACCTGCCAAAGCAATATCTCCTGGAATAGCTCCTCCAGCTCCAATAAATCCTAAATACAATACGTTGATTTGTGCTCCAACAATAGTTCCTTGTCTTGCATCACCTAATATAACTCCTGATAAAAATCCTAGAACTAGTGGTCTCATTAAAGTCCACCATCCAACACCTAAACCCCATGTACTATTACCTAAGTAATAAAGTAGGGCCAATAGAATCCCTTGCATTAATGTCATTTTATTATCCTCCTATAATAGATCTTTTATATCAACTTCTCTATCACTAGGAACAAGTTGATACACTATCTTGATATTTTTGCTTATAATTCTTCTAAATGTTTCTATTTCACTTTCACTCGCAGAAACATTTCTATTAAATCTTTTACGTTTTTCTGTTGCTCCCATACCACCAAGAATTATTTTATTTGTAACAAATCCACTTTCTATTATTTTTTCAATCACTTCTGGCGTCTTTGCTAAAACCATATAATTCTCGCCTTTTAACTGGTTTTCATGTAGAAGTTGGATTGAATCATTTACATTCATCAATACTACTTCTACGCCCATCGGTGCTGCAGCTCTATAAATTCTACCCATCAACTTGTTTTGTGATAATTCATCATCAGCAATTAAGATTTTATTAATCGGATAATCTTTTATCCAAGCAGTTACTACTTGCCCATGAATCAGACGATCGTCAATTCTCGTTACTAGAACATTTTTCATAATACACCTCCTTTCTCTATTTCATCTAGTTTTTCTAAAAAGTTCTTACTTTCAACAATCCCATTTCTACCTAATTCTATGATTTCCATAATATTCTCATGTGTAATTTCATCACGTTTAACTAATACCTCTAAAAGAATTCCTAGATTGATTCCAGTTATATGAATAAAATTAAAAGTCTCAATTAAATTTATTACTATATTGAATGGTGTTCCAAAGAATATATCAGTTAATATTATTACTTCTTGGTTAATTAACTTGGATTCATTTAAACTTGTTGTAATATTTTTTTTAAGAAGTTCAATATTACATCCTAATTCAACTGAATACGTTTCAACATCTGGTTGTACTCCAACTATTAGTTTTGACGTATTATAAAATTCTTCACTTAATTTACCATGTGTAACTATTATTATTTTCTTCATACTTTTCTCCATTCATCTAAAATATACTTTCTAAATTTTTCTAATATTTGTAACGGACAATTTTCAATCAGGTATACAAGCTTTGCTGAAAACAACATGTAATCCCAGTTATTCATTAGAAATGAAACTTGCTTAATTTTATTTTCATCATCGAATGACATGAAACATACATTTTTATCAATTTCTTGATAACAGTAAACATAACTATGTGCAAATACACTTTCAATTTTTAATAATGTTTCACAATTTTCAACAATTCTATTACTATCAAACTCTAACTCAATTGAAACTCCTATATCATTTAGGTCATTTGTAATTCGAATTAATTCTCTATAGTAATCTTTTTTGTTTGAAATAATATCCACTATAACATCATCGATTGAATCCAATTCTTCATTAAGAAGCATTGGTGATATATTAATGTAATTACAAATCCCCTTATCTTCTTTCTTCGAAATTGTATCAAGTATTAAATCATATTCTTTTAAATAATTCTTTTCAAAATGCTCAGCAAAATTAATAGTAAGATTTGGAAATCTTCTATTTAATTGAACTTTGAAAAATGATCGCAAGCTATTTAAGGAATCATATATTACAATACAGTTTAGTTTAGATTCTAAATCCAAAATTTCTCCTTGAATATAAGCCATTAAATAACTAATTTCATCTGTATTTATCGTATTCAATTTATATTTTTGACATAGTAACCAACATATAATTGTACAAACCTTTTCCATAGCTCTATATTCATTACGCATCTTTTCCAAAATTGGATTTTGAAATCTTTGGCCATTATTTACACGTAGTAACATAAAGAATATGTGTTGAGAAATATTTTCATAGAATTTTTCTTTATTTCGAAGTGATAATCCTGTTATTGCAGAAAATGCATCAATAAAATCACTTGTAAAGCTTTCTGTAATATTTTCAATTCGTTTGCTACTTAATTTTGTAGTATTATTTAGATTAATATTAGATAGAATCCAATTAACAAAAGAAATTTCTTCTATAGTAATATCATTTTTCAATATATTTGTTATAAACTTTATACAAATCTTCGATAACTTAGACTCATATTGCATCAATAAAATTCTCTCTTGTTTTTCTTTATTAATCATACAATTCATTTTCAATCTGTATATTTGTATTGCCAGTGATATCTTTATCCACTTCATTTCATGAATTGTAAGTTTTCTATCTATGCTTTCATTAATACTTTTAAATAACTGTTCAATGCGCACAGTATATAAATCATTAATAAAAACATCTTGTAAAAAATCAAAACTATTGGCAATAAGTTTAATATCAAAATCATTTTCTAAAAAATCATATTTATTAAAGTAATGTTTAAACTGTTCAATTATTGCTTTTCTAATATGAAATTCTGATCCGATAATCCTAGTACCCGACATAGACTTATCAATAGTTATTTCGTACTCTTTTAAGTCTTGTTCAATTATTCCTAAATATTCATGTATAGTAGACTTACTAATATAGAATTTTTTTGACAATTCATTTAATGTAAATACATTCGGTGAACATAACAATAAATATAGTTTTATTTCATTTACTCTTTCACTGGCATCGTTAATCTTATTACTAGTAGAAAGAAACATCATTTCTAAATCATGCATGAACCTTATTTTATTTTTTGAGTCAATATCAAGCATTATTCCAATTCCTGTTTTTTTATCAATTGTTCCATTATACTTTTTCATATAATAATTAATACTTTCAATATCTCTTCGAATTGATTTTTCAGAAATATTTAGTATATCAGCATAATATTTAACAGGTAAGTATTCATTTGTTTCAAGCAAAAGTTTTACAAATCTTTTTTGACGTTCATTCATTCCTATGCTCCTTTCATTATTACAATTTCATTATAGCATTCGTTAATATATAAAATAGTAGGTAGAAATCTTATATATGTCCACAATGATGTGGACATTTTCGAACACAAATCTTTGGATTATTATATGTATAATATAAAAAAAATCTAGCATTTTGCTAGACTAGTTATTTTTGTTATTTTGTAAAAATTCATCAACTACTTTATTAAATACCGCATAGTTTTTATAAGCTATAAAATGATCACCTTCTATAATACTTAACTTTGCATTTTTTATACATGATGCAATAAATCTTGTATGACTTTCTAAGATACCATCATGTGTTCCAGCCATAACTAAAGTAGGAATATTAATTAATTGTAAGTCTTTTGGATCTATATTGGGATCAACAACCATTAATCTTAACATCTCTGTTTGTCTAGAATTAGGATGTACTAATTTATTGTAATAATACTGTATATCCGTTATAAATTGATATCTAAATAAAACGCCTTTCGGGTTAAGGTTAGCACCATCTACAATTAGTTTATTCACATAGTTTGGGTATTGTATTGCAAAAAGTAACGCAATATTACCACCATCAGAGAATCCCAACAAGTTAACCTTAGTCAAATTATTTTCATCCAAATAGTCATGCAAATCATTAACAAATTGTCTAATGGTAAAAGGCTTATTCCCTCTTGGCGATTGTCCATGACCTCTAGTATCAATTGCAATAACTTTGTATTTACTTGAAAAGTAATCCAATTGATGCACAAAGAAAGTACTATCTTCATCATTACCATGAAGTAGTATAAGTATTTCACCATTTCCTTTAATCGTAGTATGTAGTTGTATGTCCATAGTACTATTATAACACAAAAAGAAAAGCTTAAGTCTTGCGACCTAAGCTCCGATTTGTTTAGCAACTTCTTCAGCGAAGTTTTCTTCACGTTTTTCAATACCTTCACCTACAGCATAGCGAACGAATTCAACTACTTCAGTGTTAGCTTCTTTTAAAACTTGAGAAACTTTCTTATCTTGATCTTTGAAGAAGATTTGGTCTACTAAGCTCATTTCTTGAAGAGATTTGCTTACACGACCTTCAACGATTCCTAATAATACTTTTTCTGGTTTACCTTTTAAAGATTCATCATTTTTCATGATTTCTTCTTGGATAGAACGTTCATGTTCAACGATTTCAGCAGGCATATGAGCACGAGACACATAGCTTGGACTCATTGAAGCAACTTGCATTGCCATATCTTTAGCAACTTCAGCATTTGCACTGTCTTTAAGAACAACACAAGCACTAATCTTACCACCCATATGGATGTAAGAACCAAAGATATCACTATCATTTTTGCTCATTACAGCAAAACGACGAAGAGTAATCTTTTCACCGATTGTTGCAGTAGCATCAACGAAACATTCTTCAACAGTTTTCCCACCCATAGGTAATTTCAATGCTTCTTCTAATGTAGAAACACCACCATTTAATAAAGTTTCAGTAGTTGTATTTAATAATTCTAAGAATTGTTCATTTTTAGCAACGAAGTCTGTTTCAGAGTTGATTTCAATTAAACAAGCTTTGTTACCATCAACGATAACTTTTGATAATCCTTCAGCAGCAATACGATCAGCTTTTTTAGCAGCTTTAGAAATACCTTTTTCACGTAACCAGTCGATAGATTTTTTAATATCGCCATCACATTCAGTAAGGGCTTTTTTACAATCCATCATTCCAGCGCCAGTGATTTCTCTTAATTCTTTAACTTGAGCAGCAGTAATTGCCATGACTATTCTGCCTCCTTAACTTCTTCAGTTACCTTTTTCTTAGGTGCTCTTTTAGGTTTAGCTTCTCCCTCTACTGCAGCTTCTGCCACTTTTTTAGGAGCTGTAGCAACTGGTGTTGCTTCTTCAGCTTTTTCTACTGGAGCGTTTTCTCTTTTAGTAAATGCGCGACGTTCACCATTGAATTGACGACGTTGACCATCTCTTGGACGACGTTCTTCCATTCTTTGACGACGACGTTTTTCGTTTTCTTCTGCTTGTTGTTCAACATTGATGATTACATCTTTCATAGTGATATCTTCTTGTGACATATCTTCTTGATATGCAACAGTTAATAAACCACCTTTAGCTTCAACAATTGCATCAGCCATTAAACCAATCATAAGTTTAACAGAGCGAATTGCATCATCATTTGAAACGATTGGGTAATCAAGAGTTGCTGGATCAGCATTTGTATCGATTAAACCGAATACAGGGATACCTAATTTTTTAGCTTCTGCAACTGCATTGTGTTCTTCAGTAGGATCTACTACGAATAATGCATCTGGAAGCTTCTTCATTTCTTTAATTCCGCCTAAGAAGTTTTCTAGACGTGTTTGTTTCTTACGCATGATTGCGATTTCTTTCTTTGGATATAGATTAATTGTTCCATTAGCATCCATTTCTTCGATTTCTAATAAACCTTTGATTGATTTTTGGATTGTACGGAAATTTGTTAAAATTCCTCCTAACCATCTTTGGTTAATATAGAATGAACCTGAACGTAAAGCTTCTTCCAAGATTGGAGTTTGAGCTTGTTTCTTAGTACCTACGAATAATACTTTACCACCTTTTTCTGTGATATCTTTCATAGCTGCATAAGCTTCATCTAACATAACTTGTGTTTGTGCTAAGTCGATGATATGAACCCCATTCTTTGCTGCATAGATAAATGGTTTCATCTTAGGATTCCATCTACGTGTTTGATGTCCGAAATGAACACCATTTTCTAATAACTTTCTCATTGAAACAACTGACATTTAATTTTCCTCGCTTTCCGTTGTTTTCCTCCACCATTTCCAACATTGACAACTCTCATTGAGCACGGGGTCAATGAATCCATGATGTGTGAATTAAGCACATACGTGCCGAGGTATAATATAGCACAAAATACCTTAAACTACAAGAGAATAAAGGCTATTTTAGGCATTATTAGCCACTATTTTAAATATTTATGTAATTTATGTCTTATTTCTTTTAGATCTAGGGTGAGAATGCTTAACCACACTTTTCAATCGATCAACCGTAATGTGGGTATAAATTTGGGTAGTCGCAAGATTTTGATGCCCTAGTAATTCTTGCACAACCCTTAAATCCGCCCCATTATCTAACAAGTGAGTCGCAAAACTATGTCGCAACATATGGGGATGCAATTCTAAAGTTATCCCCACTCTTTGCCCCACATTCTTTAACATATATTGTATCGCACGAGGTGTAATTGGATTGCCACTTTGTGATACAAAAAGATATCCATGTTCCTCTTTAAGAAATTCACTACGTGCTTCTCTAATATATTTTTGTAATAACTTTGCACAACGAGGATAAAATGGAATCATTCTTTCTTTATTTCCTTTACCAAGTACAATTAAAACACCTTGATCAAAATAGACATTATCAATCTTTAGACTGGTTGCCTCACTAATACGTAATCCACATGCATAAATTGTTTCCAATATGGCACGGTCTCTTAACTCCACTGGATTACTTAAATCAAAGCTTGTTAGAATATCCATCATTTGATCTAGAGTCAAAAAATCTGGTAATTTCTTACTAGCTTTTGGATTTTTAAATCCTTGTACTGGATTATTTTTAATATCCTCATAACGATTTAAATATCTAAAAAAAGACCGCAAGGAAGAATATACTCTTGAGATACTTGAGTTAGTAACTTTTTTAGTTCCAACTTTACCTTCTCGCAAAAGTACAATGTAATCCATGATAGTCTCTTTAGTGACATCTTCAAAAGATGTAATATCTAAAGTAAGCATATAGTCAATAAAACGCCCGATGTCTCTTGTATAAGCATCTTGCGTTTTACTAGAACCAGACTTACTCATTTTTATATAATTTAAGAATTGTTCTAAACTTTGGTTGAGTGAACTAGTGGACATAATTTTTCTTGTAGTACTTTAAGAGCTTGAGGTGCATACGCATCTTTTTTATCTTTCTTCTTAAAGTCTCCTTCTAGTTTAAGTATACCAAAGTTCGCATTCATTGGTTGAAAATTTTTCGCATCAGCATGAGTAATATAATGTGACATTGCACCCATCATACATGTATTACCTAATACAACTGGCTCTTTACCCATTAATACTTGTGCCATATTTAATCCAGCTAATAAACCAGATGCGGCACTTTCCACATATCCTTCTACCCCAGTCATTTGACCAGCAAAGAATAAATCTTTTCTCTTCTTAGATTGATAGGTTGGTTCTAAGCATAATGGAGAATTAATAAACGAGTTACGATGCATTACACCATATCGTACTATTTGACAATTTTCCAATCCTGGTATTAATTGTAAAATTCTTTTTTGTTCTGGCCAAGTTAAATGTGTTTGAAAACCTACTACATTATATAAACTAGCTACAGCATTATCTTGTCTAAGTTGAACTACGGCATAAGGTCTAAATCCATTATGTTCTAAACCAACAGGTTTCATTGGTCCAAATAAAAGTGTTTGCATACCACGTTTTGCCATAACCTCAAAAGGCATACATCCTTCAAAGTATACTTCTTTTTCAAATTCTTTTACTGGTACTGTTTCAGCTTGAATTAATTCACGATAAAAAGTATCAAATTCATCTCTTGTCATTGGACAATTAATATAATCTGCCTCACCTTTATCGTATCTTGATTTGAAATAAGCCTTACTAAAATCAATACTATCTTTTTCAATAATTGGTGCAGCTGCATCATAGAAATAGAATTCAGCTGTTTCTAAAAACGCAATGATACTTTTCGATAAACTATCACTTGTTAAAGGCCCTGTTGCTAAAATACAAGGTCCGCTTGGTATTTCACTAACTTCATCTAATATAACTTCTATATTTGGATGATTCATTATTGTTTCAGTTATTCTACGAGAAAACTCTTCACGATCTACCGCTAATGCACTCCCTGCTGGAAGCTTAGTCTCATCAGCAATTTTCATAATCAAAGAATTGCAACTACGCATTTCTTCTTTTAATAATCCTACAGCATTACTTAAAGCATCACTACGCAAAGAATTTGAACAAACTAGTTCTCCAAACTTTTCCGTTTTATGAGCAGGTGTCATTTTCTTTGGACGCATTTCAATTAGTTGTACTTTGAAGCCTAGATTTGCTAATTGCCATGCAGCTTCTGAACCTGCAAGTCCTGCTCCAACGATTACTACATCACTCATTATTTTTTAGCTGCCTTTCTTCTTCTAAATTTAGGAGCTTCTTCTCCTTCAATGTTTTCAATATGCTTACACTTAGGGAAATTACTGCAACCTAAGAAGTAATTACCATAACGACTCTTACGTTTTAATAATTCAGATCCACATTCTGGACACATTTTACCTGATGGTTCTGGTTTTTCTTTTTCTGGTTGTTCCATCTTGCGAGTATATTTACATTCTGGGAAATTACTACAAGAAATAAACTTACCAAAACGTCCTACACGATATACAAGTTCATTACCACATTCTGGACAAACTTCCCCTACTTTTTCAGGTTCCATTTTTTCCATATTGTCATAGGCATGAGTTACTAATGGTTCAAAACGATTGTAGAAATCTCTTAACGATTTAACATAATCTGTTTTACCATCTGCAATACCATCTAGTTCACTTTCCATTTGGGCAGTGTATTTAACATTAATAATATCATTAAAGTATTGATCCAACTTCTCAGTTGTTAATTCACCTTGTTCAGTTGGGAAGAATACTTTAGTCTTTGATGTTTCTGTACTCTTATCTAATGTTACATATCCTCTTACTTGGATTGTATCAATAATCATAGAGTAAGTACTGGGTCTACCAATACCCTCTTCTTCCATTTGCTTAATTAAACGAGCTTCACTATATCGAAGTGGTGGTTCAGTAAAGTGTTGATTACTCTTAAGTTCTTGAGCACTCATCATTTCTTTTTCTTTTAATTCTGGTAAAATCACATCTTTACTAGATTCATATGCTGAGTAAACTGCTAAATAACCTTCAAATGCTAATTCAGTACCATTAGCTGTAAAGTCATAACCATTTTGTGACAACGTAACAGCAACTGTATTTGTCTTAGCAGGCGCCATTAAAGATGCTAGTGCTCTAGCATAAATCATCTTATATAGTTTATATTGTTCAGGACTTAAGTAATCCTTAATCTCTTCTGGTGTATTACTTAAATTAGTAGGTCGGATACCTTCATGGGCATCTTGGCTATTACCATCATTTTTAACTTTATAGTTTCCTACATATTCCTTACCAAATTCATTTGTAATTTTCTCTTTTGCAGCTTGAACAAATACATCACTTAAACGAGTACTATCAGTACGCATATAAGTAATAACCCCTTCAGCACCATTCTTTAATTCAATACCCTCATATAGTTTTTGGGCAACTGACATTGTACGCTTAGCACTAAAACCAAGTTTAGTTGATGCTTCTTGTTGTAACGTAGATGTAATAAATGGAAGCTTAGGTTCTTTCTTACGTACTTGTTTCTTAACATTAGTAACTTCAAATTCACCAAGACATGCATTGTATGCTTTTGTTGCATCATCTTCATTCTTTAATTCAGCTTTTTTGCCATCAACCTTTGCAAGGCTTGCATTGAACTCTTTACCATCTTTATTAAATACCGCATCCAATGTCCAATATTCTTCTGGTATAAACGCTTTAATTTCTTTTTCTCTATCAACAATTAATTTTAACGCAACAGATTGAACTCTTCCTGCTGATTTACTCTTAATCTTATTCTTTAAAAGTTTTGATAACTTAAACCCAATTATTCTATCTAAGATACGACGAGTTTCTTGAGAACGAACTAATCCCATATCAATAGTACGAGGTCTGTTAAATGCTTCAATAACAGCATCCTTTGTAATTTCATTAAATACTACACGATTTAATTCTTCAACTTCTAAACCTAGAACTTGAGCTAAATGCCAAGAAATTGCTTCTCCCTCACGGTCCGGGTCAGTTGCAAGAAAAACATGATCTACTTTTTTAGCACGTGCTTTTAAATCTTTTACAACATCTTTTTTATCCTTACTCACAGAATAAGTAGGCGCAAAATCATTTTCAACATCTACACCTAAACCATCTTTTCCTTTTATTGCTAGATCTCTAATATGTCCCTTAGAAGAGACTACTTCAAAATCCTTTCCTAAATATTTTTCAATTGTTTTTGACTTTGATGGTGATTCCACTATCACTAAATTTTTCATATATTCACCTCGAAATTAGCTTTTTTAAACACTGTATTCACTTACGATATCCTAAATTAACACAATTTTCAACACAATGCAAACTCTTTATATTTTAAAGTCTTGAATTGATGTAATCATTTGTGCCCCTTGTTGGATGAGTAAATTGCACCCTTCACCCTCTGTTTTACCAAGTTCATGGGGTACGACATAAACCTCTTTTGCAAGATTAATAGCCTCATTTACAGTTAACATTGTCCCACTTTTATATTTAGCCTCAGTTACAACACATGCCTTTGATAATGCCGCTATTATGCGATTACGCCAAGGAAAATGATGCCTTTTTACACTTGTAAAATAAGGATATTCCGAGAGTATTAAGTGATTTTCCTTGAGTCTATCATAGTACCATTTGTTACAAGTTGGATAAATTATGCTCATACCACACCCAATTACACCAATAGTTTTACCTTTTTTGATCCCTACTTCATGGACTTTCGCATCAATTCCTTTGGCAAGTCCCGATACTAACACATAATCTTTTACTAACTTATATGCCAACTGTTCTGTTACGAAAAGTCCATATTCAGTAGGAATTCGTGATCCAACAATACTCACACATGGTAAACTCGTTAAAGATAAGTCTCCTTCATAGAAAAGTATCCAAGGAGGGAATCTCAATTGTCTTAATTGAGGAGGATAATCAATATCTAGAATGGTGGTGTACTTTTCTTTTATGTCGACTATCTTAGGAATATCATTTGCACTTATTTTTTGTGCTATTTTATCCCAGTCACCATCAACTTCATATGCATAATATGCAATTCTTTCGGAGTAGTTCATCTAATCACCTACTACTATATACGCATTATTTGGATGATTTCCTAGAAAAAAAGATGGTTTCCCATCTTAAATATCTAATTTCATTTGTAAACATCTTTGAACAGGTCCATAACTTTTTCTATGGATATCAAGTGCTCCATATAATTCAAGTGCATGCAAGTGCTCTTTAGTTGGATAACCTTTATGACGCTTAAATCCATATTTTGGATATTGTTCATCATACTCCAGCATAATACGATCTCTAGTAACTTTAGCAAGTATACTTGCGGCTGCTATACTAATACTTTTTTGATCACCTTTTATTAAAGAAACTACTTCTTTACTTTGATTTGGTAAAGGCATTGCATCCGTTAAAACAACCGATGCATTTAACTTAGTTGCTATACGGTCCATCGCATTTTGAGTGGCACGATATATATTCTCATCATCAATAATACAAGGCTCAACAATTTCTATAAAATATTCTTTTGCGTCTTTTTTAATGATTTCAAAAAGATGTTCTCGCTTATTTTCACTTATTCCTTTTGAGTCATAAATTTCATCATTTTCATATCCCTTATCAAATATTACTCCTGCCACAACGAGTGGACCTGCAAGGGGTCCTCTACCTGCTTCATCGATACCGATAAGACTTTTATCTTGTTGCCAATAATGATGTTCATACTCATTGGTTGTATGCTTAGACATTAGCCTTCTCCCAAGTAATTCGTCCACATTTATCCGCTCTTAAATCTTTAATAAAAAAATCAACAGCACGATCATAATCCACTTCATCATTCGCTTTGATTAAGTTCTTACTTTTACCAATTGCCTCTATCATCTTGTAAGGATCATCGATTACATCAATTTGATATAACCTTGTAAGATTATCAGGATATTGGGTAATTAGTCTTCTCATTGCAAATGCCGCAATATCTTCCAAATTCAGTATTTCATCACGGATAGCACCTGTTAGTGCTAAATAATACCCTACTTCTGGATCTTCAAATTTTGGCCACAATACTCCTGGTGTATCCAATAACTCTAAATCTTTATTTAACTTAATCCATTGTAGTGCTCTAGTAACTCCTGGCTTATTAGCCGTTTCAGCAACCTTCTTTTTTACTATACGATTAATTAATGTTGATTTACCAACATTGGGTATACCACATACCATCGCTCTAATGGCTCTTGGTCTAATACCTCTAGATATTTGTTTTTCAATCTTAGCTTTCATTATTTTCTTACATGCAGTAACTATAATATCCACTACATTATCTTTTAAAACATCAACTGCAACTACCATTGTTGTTTCATTTGTTAAAGCATTAATCCACCTGTCAATTTCTTGTAAATCACCTTTATCCTTTTTAGATAACAAAATTAAACGTGGTTTACCTTGTATTAATTGATCAATCATTGGATTTTGACTTGCTTTAGGTATTCGACTATCACGTAATTCAATGACCATATCTACTGTTTTAAGGGCATCTGTCATTTGCCTTTTAGCACGTGTCATATGTCCTGGAAACCAGTTGATGTTAGTTTTCATCTGAACTTGTTCGTTATTATTTTCCATTTTTTCACTTCCTATTAATATTGATTCAATGCTTAATCTACACTCCCCATTCGGTTAAATGGATAGATTATAAAAATACCCTTACCAGTTATTTGTGATTCTTTAAATGGTCCATAATCTCTAGAATCCTTTGAGAATGGACGATTATCTCCTAGACAATACACTTCATCATTTGCTAGTGTTATTTCTTTAACATCATTTGTAAATAGACCTAACTTATTAATTTCTTCACTTTTATATTCTTGATTAATAAATGGTTCATCGACTGGTTCACCATCAATGTATAAAACATCATCTACATATGATAATGTCTCTCCTGGTAATCCAATAACTCTTTTAAATAAGTTTTTACCATCTTCCATTTTTATTACTACAATATCAAAACGATTAATATCATGTAATACAGAAACAGAAAATATATTTGTAATTCCTACCGATTGGTCTAATACAGTTGGATACATTGAATTTTGGTTAACCTTTACTGGTCTTGCAACAAATCTTGTAATTACAAATATAATAATAAAACTAACTAATAATGTTTTAAGAAAATCAATTAGTTCAGCTTTCCAGTTTATATCTTTCATCCTAAACACCTCGTTCTTATTATACAACAAATCTAAAGAGAAAAAATAAAAAGCCGGGATATTCCGGCCTTAAATTAACGAATTTCTTTAATACGTGCAGCTTTACCTGAAAGTCCACGTAGATAGAATAATTTAGATCTTCTAACTTTACCTTTACGAACTACAGTAATTTTATCAATAATTGGTGAATGAATTGGGAAAGTTCTTTCTACTCCAACACCACTACTGATTTTACGAACTGTGAATGTTTCACCAATTCCACTACCTTGCTTTACGATAACTAATCCTTCGAAAGCTTGGATACGAGATTTGTCGCCTTCTTTAATTCTTACATCAACACGTACTGTACAACCTGGACGAAATTCAGGAATGTCTGTACGAAGTTGAGTTTTAGTAATTTCATTTACTAAGTTTAAATTCATCTTCATTTTCTCCTTTTATCATGTAATCAATTGTTCATACATCCAGTTGAATCAGCGGAACATTGACGCCGTTAGGCTAGAAAATAATATCATAGCCAAAACTAAAATGCAACCCTAAATTAAAACTGAAACTATTTTAAATCTTCCTTAATTTCTTCTAAAAACTTTAATTCTTCTTTACTAAATACTCTTTTTTCTAACAAATCAGGACGATTTTGATATGTATTGCGTAATGACTCTTTTAAACGGTATTTACGGATGTTTTCATGATGACCTGACAATAAGACCTCTGGCACTGTTTTGCCCTTATAATCGACTGGTTTTGTGTAATGAGGGTATTCTAGTAAACCATTCTCAAAAGATTCATCTAAATGACTTTCTTCCATGATTACTCCCTCAAGTAAACGAATAATTGCATCGCTGACTACCATAGATGCCAATTCACCACCCGTAAGAATATAATCACCAATACTTAATAAACCATCAACCTCATCATAAATACGTGCATCTAATCCTTCATAATGACCACAAATAAAAATAATATGATCTTCCTTTGCATATTCACGTGCAGTAGTTTGGTTAAATGTTTTCCCACCAGCTGCCATAAGATACACCTTAGAATTTTTTGTACGAACCGACGCTAATGCATCCAAAACCGGTTGACACATCATTACCATGCCTCTACCTCCACCAAATGGAGTATCATCAACATGATTATGTTTATCAAGTGTAAAGTCTCGTATATTAACTAAATCAATAACTACTTTATCTTGCTTAATAGCACGTGCAATTATACTTGTATTTATAAATCCCTCAAACATTTCAGGGAATAGCGTACAAATTGTAATTCTCATAATAATCCCTCTATAACTCTTATTTGGATTAATTTCTTTGCTTTATCTACTCTCAATATAAATGCAGGAGTATAAGGTATTAATGCTGTTGTTTTATCTAATTTCTCAACTCTTAAATAATTATGAGCCATTCCATCTTCAACTTGAAGTACTGTCCCTAAAGAATCTCCTAATTCATTAATAACACCCATTCCTTTTAATTCAAAGAAATAGAATTCACCTTCCGCTAATTGATGTAAATCCTTAGCATCCACATAGATATTACATCCCTTAAACTTCTCAATATCATTAATACTAGGATATCCCTCAAATTGCACAAGTAACATTCCTTTATGTTCTTTGCTACTTTGAATAGTCATTTCTTTAAGCCCTTCAAAATCTAAGTAAACCTTAGCACCCTTAGCAAATCTTTCATCATTAAAATCAGTAAAGCTTTTTACTTTACATTCTCCTTTAATTCCAAAAGAATTTGCAATTGTTCCAATTTTTAGTTTATCCATAAGTGTTCTCCTTAATTAGAAAGAAAAAGGATGCACAAGCATCCTATAGTGTTAATGTTTCAAATTTGATCGTAATCTTCTTATCTTCAATTCTAGACGCAATAGACATCATTTGTCTAAGTGCAGAAGCCATAGAACCTTGACGTCCGATTAAACGAGCAACATCTTCACTTTTTGCGTAAACATAAAGTACGACTTCGTTGTCATTTAAGCTAGGCATCTGACGAACATCCAAAGAATTTGCATCTTCCACCATTGGTGTTACAAGATTAAGCAATACTTTTTCTAATTCTACCATAACTATTTTGCGCTTTTCTTTGATTCATGGAAAGTTTTCATAACACCTTCTTTGGATAAGATATTACGAACTGTATCTGAAGGTTGAGCTCCAACACTTAACCATTTCATTGCTAATTCAGTATCTAATTTTACTGTAGCTGGTTGAGTTGTAGGGTTATAAAAACCGATTGTTTCGATATCGCGTCCATCTCTTGGGAAACGTGAATCTGCTGCAACAATTCTATAGAAAGGAGCCTTCTTTGCACCCATTCTCTTTAAACGTAATTTAACTGCCATTGTGATTTCCTCCTTGTTTTACCTTCATAATAATATAGTAAACAAACAAAGGTGTCAAGTATTTTTACTTAACACCTTTAAAATTATTTTTTACCAAACATTCCGCCAAAGTTAGGCATCTTACCTGCTTTTGACATAGAACCCATTTGTTTCATTAACTTAGACATTTTTTCAAATTGGTTAACAACCTTTGAAACTTCTTGAACCGAAGTACCACTACCCTTCGCAATTCTATTTTTACGTCTATTGTTTAAAATTGATGGATCTTCTCTTTCTTCTTTAGTCATACTTTGGATAATCGCTTTTTGTAACTTCATACCCTTTTCAGCATCAGCTTCATTAATCATATCAGCGTATTGATTCATACCTGGCAACATCTTCAAGATTCCACCTAATGGTCCCATCTTAGATATTTGTTCAAATTGAACCAACATATCATCCATTGTAAAGTTTCCTTCCATCAATCGTTTAGCAGCCGCCTCAGATTCTTCTAAGTCCATCTTTTCTTGTGCTTGTTCAACTAGGGTAACAATATCACCCATTCCAAGAATACGATCTGCCATACGATCAGGATAGAATAATTCTAAATCTTCAATCTTTTCACCTTGTCCAACAAATTTTACAGGAACTTGGGTAATAGAACGTACCGAAAGTACTCCCCCACCTCTTGAATCCCCATCAAATTTAGTAACAACTAATCCAGTAACATTTAATAAGTCATGGAATGAATTTGCTACTTGAACAATATCTTGCCCTGTCATTGCATCAACAGTTAATAAAATATCTTGTGGATGAACTAATGATTCAATCTCTTTTAACTCATTCATCAATTCTTCATCAATATGTAGGCGTCCTGCAGTATCGATGAAAACTGTATCATATCCTTTTTCTTTAGCATAATCCATTGCTAAACGTACAGTATCTACTGCTGATGTTTCTACACCTTTAGTAAATACCTCAACATCAATTGATTTACCTAATGTTTGTAATTGTTCAATAGCAGCAGGACGAATTATATCAGCTGCAACCAATAACGGATTACGATTTTGTTTCTTTTTAACTAAATTCGCTACTTTTGCGATTGAAGTTGTTTTACCTGTACCTTGTAACCCAACCATCATGACAACAGTAATACCATCATCCTTATAATTAAGTCCAACTTCTTGACTACCTAGTAAATCAACAATTTCATCATGTACAATTTTAACAACCATACTTGATGGATCTACTGCTTCAAGCACATCAGTTCCTAATGATTTTTCTTTAACACGCACTAAAAAATCTTTTACGATTTTATAATTAACATCTGCCTCAAGTAATGCAACACGCACTTCTTTTAGCATTTCCTCCATATTTTTTTCGGTAAGTCTTCCTTTACCTGATAAATCACGTAAAGCTTTATTAAGTCTATTACTTAGTGAATCAAATGCCATAATATCAACGCCTTTCCCCAATATGATACCACAAAACAAAGAAAAGCTGACGCATTTTTTGCATCAGCTTTATTTCGTTTAAACTTTATTGTTTTGCTTCACTAAGAGTTACATCCGCAACAATTTGTTTACCATCACGAACAACTGTAATTTGAATCGTATCACCGACATTCTTATCACGAATGATTTTCTTTAAATCACTATAACTTGTAATCTCTGTATCATCTACAAAGATAATACGATCATAAGCTTCAAGTCCTGCTTTTTGAGCACCTGTATCTTCAATTACCTCAGTAATATATAATCCTGGAGCATAGTTTCCATTACCTTGTGTTACTTCAGATAAGTACACACCCATCGTTGCACGATTTGATACATATCCATTGTTGATTAATTGATCCGCAACCTCAACAACATCATTTGCTGGAATAGCGAACCCTAAACCCTCAACATCATTACCAGATGATTTAGCATTTACAATACCTACTAATTCACCATTAGCATTGAATAATCCACCACCAGAATTACCTGGATTAACTGCTGCATTTGTTTGTAATAGATTCATTGTTTCATTATCTATTGTGATTTCTCGATTTAATGCACTTATAATACCATCAGTTGCAGATCCACCAAGTGTTCCTAATGGATTACCAATAGCGATAACAGTGTCTCCTACTTTTAGGTTATCAGAATTTCCAATAACAGCAGCACTTAGATCAGTTGCCGCAATCTTAAGAACCGCTAAGTCCGTTGTACTATCCGTACCAATTAATTCAGCTGTATGTGTAGTACCATCATGAAGCGTTACATTAATTGATCCTGCACCATTAATAACATGATTGTTTGTTACGATATAACCATCATTTGTTAGAATTACACCAGAACCTGCACCCTCAGATACATATTCTTGTAACATAAATCCAGAAGATACCGTTTCAGTTCTAATTTCCACAACACTTGGAGAAGTATTTTCAATGACTTGTTGTACTGACAACCCATCTGTTGTTGATCCAGTATTTGCGATATTAGATGAACTATTTTGAACAATTACGCTTCTAGGTGATGTGAATTGATTTGCTAGATATCCTCCACCAAATCCAAATGTAGCACCCACTAAAGCTGCTGATATTAATATCTTAGCTGTTCCATGTGATTTAGGTTCTTTCTTTGGTGGCTCACTATTAGGCACACTTTCCATTTTAATCTCTTCTGTTTCACTACTTGTTTCATTTATTTTTTGCTCATCCTGTTTTTCAGTTTCATTCCAAACTGAATTAATGAGCTTATCATTTTTTGATTCAAACATATTTTGAAGTCCTCCTTTGTACGTTAATAATATACTTAATTATTGTGAAATGAAAATGACATGAACTTGAACTTTATGTGAACATTGCAAAAAACAGTTTAAAAGGACCTTTTCCTGTTTACCACAGAATTCGGGTCCTTCCATTATTCATCTTAGATTTCAACCGTATTTTGTTTAATTAAATCATTCTTTAAATCAAATAATTTCTTAGAATAATCAACATAATAACGATGTGGAAAGCGTAAACGTTTCACTTCTTCCCATAAAGTATCCATTTGTTCAATACAATATTGTTTAACCCCTTCAGTATCAGGTGCATCATAAACGCATTCACCATTTACAAAGATAGGTACTTGAAGTTCAATATAGTGATAATTTGTAATACGCTTTTGTTTCCAAGGAGATGCTGGATCAAACAATAAATACTGATCCTTATCAATCACTTCATCTTTTAGTGCCAAGATATCAGCAATTGCTTGATTGGTATCATTATCATAGAAACGAATAACTTTCTTAAAACCTGGATTAGTCACTTTTTCAACATTTCCACTAATTTTAATCTTAGGTATAATTTCACCATCTTTTTCATTCGCAACAACTTTATATACCCCACCAATAACCGGAGTACTCTTTGCAGTAATTAAATTTTCACCTACTCCAAAAGAATCAATTTGAGCATTTTGAACAATTAAATCATCAATAATATATTCATCTAGTGAATTAGAAACAATAATCTTACAGTCTTCTAATCCTTCTGCATCTAGCATTTTACGTGCTTTCTTTGATAGATACGCTAAGTCACCAGAATCAATACGAATACCTTTTAAACGATATCCTTTAGGAATTAAATATTCTTTAGCTACTTTAATTGCATTAGGAATACCTGAATGTAATGTATCATAAGTATCAACTAGTAAAACACAATTAGTAGGAGTAACCTCAGCATAACTCATAAAAGCATCTAGTTCTGTATCATGTAATTGAATATAACTATGAGCGATTGTACCCGTAACTGGAACACTATATTTTTCTCCTGATGCAGTACAAGCAGTTGCTGTACAACCAGCAATATAAGCCGCTCTAGCTCCCTCAATTGCAGCATCTAGTCCATGTGCACGACGAGAGCCCATTTCAAGAACTCCTCTACCCTGAGCAGCACGCGTAATACGATATGCTTTGGTAGTAACTAACGTTGCATAGTTAATACAAAGTAATAAAATAGTTTCAAGTATTTGTGCTTGAATCAATGTACCTCTAATTGTAACTAATGGCTCATTAGCAAATACTGGTGTACCTTCCTTCACCGACCAAACATCCACATTTAGCTTCATATCTTTTAGATATGCTAAAAATTCTTCATCAAAGTAATTTGTTTTACGTAAATATTCTACACACTCATCATCAAACTTAAAATTCTTAACAAATTCCATAAAACGATGCAAGCCATTGAAGATAAGAAATCCCCCACCATCAGGTATCTTACGTATAAACATATCAAAATAAGCAATTTCTTGATGTTTGTTTTGTTTAAAGTAAGCATATGACATTGTGTATTCATAAAAATCTGTCATTAACATGTATTCTTTAATATTCATTTTATAGCTCCCTTAAAGATGATACTCTTCTTATTCCAGCACCCTGCATAATCGCTAATGCCATTTGCCCAAATTCTTTTTGATCATGTCCTGGTAAATTGAATGTCTCCACACAATCATCAATAACAGTTACAGTAACTGGTAAATCATTTTGATTAATATAACTTTGTAATGATAGACTAAATTGCAATACACAAATATCAGTACAACAACCTACACAAATATATTCATCACAATCAAGATTTTTAAATGTATCTAAAAACATGGGTTGCATGAATCCATTTGTAGAATTCTTTAGTAATGTAATCATCTCTTTTTCATATGGTTTTAATTGATGAATCATTTCTGATTCACTAGAATTTTCTAAGCAATGACTAGGAAATGCATTAAATTCATTTGCATTTGCTGGATGTGAATCTCTAAAATTAATAATTGGATATCCCTTTTTGATAAAGTCTTGTATTAAGGTTTCAATATTGTTTGATATCTTATCAATTGACTTATCACTTAATGACCCTTCAAAAACAAAGCCATTAATCATATCAATGACTACTAAACATGGTTTTTTACTTTTCATAATTTTATCCCTCGTTTGTCTTATTATAAACTTTTTAAACTAATAATTAAAGTCATAGGGATGCGAAATGATGACAAATAAGATATACTTACTCATGGAGGTATACCATGAAAACTATTGTTTTAGAAAAAAATATAAATTGTCATTTACATCAAACAACGAAATTTAATGATATTACTATTTCTTTTCGTTTCCGAAATAATCTATCAAATATCAAACGATCAGCAAGAGCCTTTTTAACACAAATATTGAGCGATACATGTCTTGATTTACCAACAAAGGATGCCGTTACTCGTTATTTAGATACATGTTATGGTACTAATTTCAAAGCATCTGGAGATGTTATTGGTAAATTAGATGTCATTGAGTTTAGAGTCTCAACATTGAATGGAAAACTTGTAGATGAAGATTTACTTGATAAGCAATTATATCTTCTATATCAATTCATTTATCGTCCTAGATTAGTAAATGGATTTTTTGATGAAACCTTGTTTAACGAAATGAAAGAACGCTTAATTCTTGTGATTAATTCATATCATGATCAACCTGGTAGTCATGCAAGTAATCAAGCAAAACGTCATTTCAATCAATCACAAGCTAGTAAAGCACTACCTACTATTGAAGAAATCCAAAATACAACTAATAAAGATGTTGTTGACGCGTATAATCAATTAATAAATGAGGATGCACTTGATATCTTTGTATTAGGTGATTTTGATGAAAGTGTTATATTAAACTATTTAACTACTATTTTTAATTTTAAAGCTAAGAATAGTTATACTGATGTATTGGATTTAAATACACGTGACACCACTAACGAAATCATAGAACATAAAGCGATATCGCAAACAAGAATGATTATCATGTTTACAACTAATCAAACAATGCTTGATTCTAGTTATCCAGCAATGTTATTAGCAAACGGTATCTTTGGAGCTTTTCCATCCTCATACTTATTTCAAGAGATAAGAGAAAAACGTAGTTTATGTTATTCCATCTCCTCACGTTTAGATAACTATGACGGATTAATTAGTGTATCTACTGCAATTGATGGTAATAATTATGAAACTGTTAAATCGCTTGTACTTGAACAATTAAAACGCATTCAAAATGGTGATTTAAGTGATGAATTATTTGAGACAACACGTAAGATGTACTTAAATGTATTACGTTCAAGTCAAGACTCACAAAAATCAATCCTAACCCTTGATTATCGTCGTATATTACTAAATGATACAGTTGAAATAAATAACGTTATAGAAGCTATTAAACATCTTACTAAAGAAGATTGTATTGAAGCATTCAAAAACGTTGAACCAAAATTATTTTATTGTTTAATGCAGGAGGCACAACATGAAGAAAATGAATAATCAATTAAATGAAGCTGTGTATACTGATATTTGTGACAATGGGTTAAAAATTGTTATATGGCATAAACCAGAATTCGCAACTACATCATGTTTATTTGCTACTCCCTATGGAAGCTTAGATTCAACACAAAAGACAATTGATGGTGATATTATTCAATTTCCAGAAGGCATTGCTCACTTTCTAGAACATAAATTATTCGAATCAGAAGAAGGTGATGTTATGAATGAATATGCTAGTATGGGTGCAAATGTTAACGCCTTTACTTCATACAATGAAACAGTATACTATTTTGATACAAGTGATGAAAATATTGAAAAGCCGCTAAACTTACTATTAGACTTCGTACAAAATCTAAATATTACAGAAGCTTCTGTTGAAAAAGAAAAAGGAATCATTGCGCAAGAATTGAATATGTATTTAGAAATGCCAGATAGTCGTTTAATATTTGAAACATTTAAATCAATGTATTCAAATCATCCGATTAAAAATGACATTGGTGGTACTGTTGATTCTGTTTATAAAATTACTAAAAATGATTTAGAAAAATGCTATTCCTTAAATTATCATCCTGCTAAGATGACACTTATCGCTGTTACTCCTAATGATCCTGAATATATTATTGAATTAATCAAGAAGAATCAAAACACTAAAACATTTCCTAAATATAAAGAAATAAACAGATATTTTGAAAATGAACCAACAAACGTCTATCAAGAATTTAAAACAATCAAAATGGATGTAAATAACCAAAAATCATGCATTGGTTTTAAATTCAATATTACTGATGATAATCCGGTAGAACGTGTTAAACGAGATTGGGCTTTTAGATTTATGTTTGAAAGTCATTTCACATCAATGAATCCTGAATATCAAACATGGTTAACAGAACATAAGATATCACCATACTTTGATTATGAAACAGATTTCTCCAAAGATTATTCATTAGCACTATTTTTTGATGAAGGTACTGATGATAAAGAATTTGAAAAGTTTGTACTTGAAGAATGTGAAAAAATTAAAGAGAAAGGTATTTCAAAAGAAGCTTTATTACAATTAAAAAACCGTTCACTTGGTGAAAGTTTTGCTGTATTCAATCAACCTGACAACATTACAGTCCAATACTTTAGAAACGAAATAACGGAAGTTAGTATGTTTGATACGATTGAGTTAATAAAAAATATAACAGTAGAAGATTGTAAAAACATTTGCAATGAACTTCAATTTAATAATTATTCTAAAACTATTATTAAATCTGATAATTAATTTATAAAAAACAAATTTTGCTTTTAGACATATTTGTACCTAACATTCAAGGTTACGATTATGTCTTTTTTATTTATTATTTTTCCTTTCGTATACTTATTTTAGAAAGAGAGGAAGTTATGTTAAATCAATGTGTCCTTGTAGGAAAAGTTAAAGAATTACCAGTAGTCAAGAAAACTCCCAATGGTACATCAACCGCAACTCTATTACTTGATGTAGAAAGGGGGTTCCGTAATTCCAATGGAGAATATGAATATGATACATTTAGTATTACTTTGTGGCGTGGTATAGCAGAAGACACAATTGCTTTTGCTTCAGTTGGTGCAATTATTGGTGTACGTGGTCGCTTACAAGCTAATGTTCACAATGCTAATAATGAAGTAACGTACTATAACGCAGAAATAATTGCTGAAAAAGTATCTTTCTTATCAAAAAATCAAAATTAAGTATTTAAAAGCCAATTCAAAATTTTTGAATTGGCTTAGTTTTTATTTTCTTAGAAGCTTCGTCGGGCAGAAAGAAGTGAACTCAAACTGTTGAAAGTTTGGTTTTCCATAGATTTTGTGTTTGAATTGTCATTTAGCAATTCAGCTAAACTTCCATATTCCTTAACATCATCTTCTACTTGAAACATCTCTAAATCTTCGTTGTTTTTAAACTCTTTCATCCTTTTTTCCTCCCTAAGAATGAACATAGTTTAACCCAAATGTAAATTTAATGCAAGTCATTTTGTAAATTTTTCATAAATAATGTAAAAAGAGTTAGTTTTTACACTAACTCTTCAAAATAAAAAACTTAAATAATAAAATGTTGTTGAGAAGTAGAGAATTTTATTTGCCGCGATTTTGCTAATCTTATTTTATATTTTATAAATTATTTTTCACTCATTCTCAATTTTTCGATTAAATTTTAAAAATTGAATACAGTCAGTTGGTTGATATCCTTTATCGCTTTGATCGTATAACTAATATAGTAACATTTCGACACAAATTTGATATTATTATTTTCCTATTTTGTATAGTTCTCAATATATCCTCGGATAGTGTTTGATGAATTAGATGTATTCTCGATATAAATTGAATAACTTGATCCATTAAATCCAGATAGATCTTGATTAATACGCCCATTAGATGCATATACTACTTTACATGAAATACTACCATCTTTACAGGCTAAAAATTTAAACGTTGCACTAGAACTAGATGTTAAATTCACAGAAAGATACTCAGAAGAAGATAACTTTATTGAATATAAATAGCTTTTTTCTGACTTATTTAGTGAAATATCTACAGAGTTATATCCTCTGGGCATAATTGTCAATTTATTCGTATTTAGATCTTTAATATACGGTTCTTCTTGCAAATCTTTAATATCTGAAATAATTATTTCTTTATCGACCACTTCAAAAGTCGCCTCTCGTACTTGGTTCATCATAATTCCTGCGCTTCTATTTAAGACGACAGTTCCCGCATAAACAGTTATTGGCATAACCAGAAAAAATGATAACATTAAAATGATAGACAAAATCTTCGTTTTTAAATTACCTTTAAAATTCATCATATAATTTATTCTCCTTATTAATTCATTATGATTTTTATTTACTAGATTCATGGTTGGATATTCATTTTTAATTTTAATTGAATAGCTTAATGCATTTTTAATAGCTACCATGTAATTCAACTTTACATTTTCATTAGAAGAGACTATTTTTTCATCACAAACTATCTCTGCAAATGAAGAATATAGGCTATATAATTTGTTGATAAATGGATTAAACCAAAACAGTGTCTTCAAGAATTCAATGACTTTTAAATAGATTAAATCGCGACTTTTAAAGTGAAATGCTTCATGTAATAAAAAATAATAAGTATCCTTTGAAGACTCTCCAAGAATTGGAGTTAAAATTATGTAATCCTTGCATTTAATTAAACAAGGTGAAGGCACATAAGGGCATAGATATACATTAATTTTCTTTTTGATACTTAGTCGTTTGGATATTTTTTCAAATTGCTTTGAAAGTTTTTTGTCTTGTTCCATATGTATTTTAAGAAAATGTAGCATTTCATTTTTTTCTCTTAATTTCTTAATTGCTATTATTACAAAACCTAGAAACCAAATAATGATAACAATTATGCTAACCCAATAAAAATCACGGCTAAATAACTGGTTAAGAGAAAAATTTGACATAATTAAAATACTATTTGTATCCTCCATTCCAGATACAATTAAATTTATTTGTCTATTTAGTGAAGTATAAGTAGCTAATAATAACATCCAAAAGGGAATCGCTGAAAATAGCACAGTATACTTAATGATAATAATTATGTATTTTGGATAAATCCAAAATTGTTTTTCTGCGAAAAAGTGAAGTATAATATAAATTATCGAGCAAATAATATTATAAAAAATCAAATTATAGAAAATGAAATTCATATTTTCTTCGAAAGAAGTTTAATCATTTTATCAACTTCATCCAACGAATTTTCATTCGCTTCTTTTCCTATTAGAGCAACAACTAATTCTTCAACAGATTTGCCCATGTTTTTGATTACTTCGCGATTTACAATAAATTTTTGGTATTCATCTTTATCAATAGCAATATATGTACAATATTTTCCCTTTGCAGTCGATTGAATTAATACTTCTTTCTTTACCATTCGGTTTATATAAACGGAAATCTTTGCTTCACTCATATTTTCATCAAAAGCAGTTCTTATTGCTCTGTGTAGATTAACGGAGTCAATTGGTTGCTTAAGTGACCACACAAGTTTTAGTATTTCCAGTTCAAAATTCGAACACTTTTCCAAAATATCCCTCTTTTCATATTCATAAATACAATAACATTATACCGTTCATTTGTTATTATTGAAAGAATATTTTATAGAACTCTATTATATTTATAACAGTATATTATACCGAGAGAAGTTAGTTAGAATATTGGTATTAATTCATGTGAATTACTGTAATATTGATTATATTTAGAAATCTAAATTAACTATTAATTTAAAATTTCAAAAAATATGATACTGAGAAAAACAAAATTTAGTAATCCACTAATTCCATAATCTCTTTTTTGATTTGTATATACAACTCTATTCTTTCGTTTTCAAAACTTATATATTCATAGTCACTAATATCATTAAAACGATATTCAATATTTTCTTGTAATAGTTTTATAGATTCAGGTTCATCACTAATAGCAAATTTTGATAATCCTTTATTGACATAAGCATACCCATTAATAAATTCTTTGTTTAAACTTTTCTGATCTCTATCAACATTATTCAAAAACACAATATATTCTTCTCCTATTTTCATTTGAATGTACCCAGATCCAGATGTATATCTATTTAAACCAGTAAAATAATTTGGCTCATAAATATATATTTGGTCTAAAGTATTTCCTTTGTAGCTATCTAAAACATTACATTCACGTATGTAACTATAGGCTCTTTGCTCTGCGAATTCAGTAGGTGTAACTCTCAATACAAATTCAGCATTACTTAATAAATCATCTAAGGAATTAACTTTAACAAAAAAATGTTCATAAATATCATCACCTGAAAATTCGACAATAGGATTAGATGACATGGCACTATCAAGGTTTACAATATCTACAAAGGAGTTCTTTGTGTTGATTGCTAATATAATAGAAAAACTTGTTGTTAATACAATTATTAGGTAACATATCTTTTTCATGTGATCAACTCAGTTTCCCATTAGATAAAACATATATTTCATCAACAATTGATTCTATATCTTCAATATTGTGCGTGACTAAAATTATTACTTTATTCTTCTGTTTTTCTAACAATAGTTGTCTCTTAAGCATCTCTATACCATCATCATCTAAACTATTTGTAGGCTCATCAAGTAGAATTATCGAAGGTTCTTCCATTAAGGCTTGAGCAATTGCCAATCTTTGTTTCATTCCTAGCGAATACTTGCGAACTTTTTTATTTTTCACGTCATCTAGTCCTACAATTTGTAAATATTTTTGTATATCAGATTTTGTTATTTTCTTTCTAAATGAGGATAGATATTCAAGTGTTTCAAAGCCCGTTCGATCTGGCCAAAAGATTGGACTTTCAATAATTACACCAAACTCATTAATATTTTCATCAAAAACTATTTCACCACTTGTAGGGGTCATTAGTGATGCAATAAGCTTCAGTAAGACGGTCTTCCCACAACCATTTTTTCCTCTAATGCAATAAATTATACCATTTTGAAACTTTATTGTTACATCATCAATTACTTGATTATTTTTAAATGCTTTACTTACATTTTTTAGCTCAATCATTCTTCTCCTCCTTCAATTTAAATATGCATACTTTTAACGCGATCGATAAGATCAAAGAGATAATTACAACAGACAAATCAATAACAGTAGGGATATTATAAATCGATATAGTGTAATTACTTGTTACGAAAATCAGTTTAGAAATGTCGATTAAGTCAAAATATACTAAATAGAAACAAGTACTCGTGAGAGATATAATAACTACATATTCAATCAAAGCACTAACTGATGTATTAAAGATTATTATTATAACTCTATAAATATTACCCAATACTAGAACTGAAAGATAGAGTTGTAAAAACAATGAGATAATTAATACAAAGTCAAATTCAATTTTACCCGATATTAAAAATATGAGGATTAATTCAATTAGAAAATAAATAAAGGTATATTCTAGAGACTTTATTAATACTATTTTGTTAATATATCGCTTTAGTTTCTTATTACCACCTATCCTAGAAGAAATTATCCATTTATTTTCTTCAATATTGTTAATATCTAGCATTACAAATAACATAATCACAAGTAATGGCATGCAATACTTAAGAGTATGAAATATATCAAGTAAATATGAGCCATTCATATAATAGTTTGAGATAATAAATAACTCATTGAAACTCAAATTGAGGTTTATTGGGAATTTTATCAAAACCGTAAAAACTGCAAGATATATAAAATGTATTTTGATTTTCATAGAATTTCTTCTTTTCCAATATATATCTTAATTAATATAACCAGACCTAAAATATATACAGCTAAATAAATAATCATACATAATAAATTACTCCAAATTTGTGGGTAAAATAACACTTTAAATATTTCGATATTAACAATAGGTAGATTACCTAATCCCAAGATGACCATTAAGAATACTAACGGGAGTAATAGATTTAATTTATTTATAAAAAGTATTAAGAATATCATGCTGAACATTGATGCTGTTATTAGTGTTACAAACACATAATATATAGGAACTTCAAGTTGAAATGTTTTATAAACTATAAAAAATGTAGTTATTATGGAAAACATTAAGATTCTAGTTAATTCTTGGATTATGATGTATTTTTTAAAGATAATTATTTTATTAAATCTTGTAATAATCATAGTATTATAAATCGTTTTAACACGATTATATATAAATAATAAAATTATTGGATAAATTATTAAATAAGCCATAGTTAATGAAAACATTTTCACATAACATAAAATCACCACAAGTAAAATATAATCATATATTTCTTTGAATATATTCATTATCTACCTCTTTTTATTCCTATAATCAAAATCAATATTGATATCAAAAAGAAGATAAAAAGTAATATAACTATATAAATAAACCCTGCGTTTGTAAGGTTTGGATCCATGTAATTAAACAAAGAATATTCACTTTTATTTATTGTACTTAGAAACATATCGAATCCAATATAAGTGAAAAATACAATAGCATTAATTACATATTTATTTACATCAAGTAATACGGACAATGTATAATTTAAAATAGCAATTACTCCTAAAATAATACTGATAATGAAGATTGATAATGCTAGAAATAACATTGGATTATATGTTTTAAACGTTTCTAATATGTTAGGAGAATTGTTTTGTAATATATATGCTGGATTTGCGTACATATTATCCAAAGCCATATGCGTTGGAAATGCGATGGAACTTATTGCAAAATTAATAAATAGTGGAATAAATATTAATATAAAGGTACATATGAATATCGAAAACAAATTATTAATGTGGTACTGAATTTCATTTTTCTTTGTATACAACATAGGTAAAGTATTTGCTTCTTTATCATCAGAATAAGAATTTCCGCAAGCTAAGCAAACTAGTAAAGGAGCGATTATTCCAAATGTAATCATAAATACTCTAGTATCCAATGATAAAATAAATGAATTTTCAAACGCTGTTCTAACAAAAAAGATACTATTACCAGTTTCTTGAATTAAAATACTGTTTATTGAAAACAATGCAAATGTATAAAGTAATGTGAAAACAAAGATATAACGTTTTGAGAAAATAATATTTTTAAATAAACTCATGTGTTAAAAAGAGATAGAGAGAGTAGCCCTCTCTCTATCTGAAGTCTACCTCACCACTAACTCGAGCTTCACCGTCTTTGTAATTTTCCATACCCATTTGCACTTTTGCGTCTTTACTTACATTTCTATTGAATTCGATTTTAGAAGTTGTTCCCACTTTTTGATTGTAAAATCCAGAAACTCTTTCACCTGATCCTGATTCACCGGAAACTGCCCAAAAAGTTGCTTCGGTTGTCCCTGTATATGATTTTACTCTGTTACTTATGTACTGGTCTCCAGTCGCTTTTAGGTGGACGTTAGTAAAATGATTTCCATGATTAGTGTATAACAAATAGTTAGTATAAGCTTGGTAACCTGCGAAAACAATCTTAGTCGAAGATAAGCATGTTAACGCGATAATTGATGCAATAATTAGTTTTTTCATGTTTTTCTTGTATGATGATTACATTCATAAGTAAATGTAATATCATAACTCCCTTCTTTTTTAGTTTGAATTTAAATTATTGAATTTAGTCCATTGGTCTTTTCTCCTTGGTACTTTTATCGTACAACTATATTAATAACAAATCAACATAATTTTGTTATTTTAAATAACTTTTTATATTGCCACATAGTGTGTCTGTAGACGATTTATTTTCTTATCAACTTATGTAATAATTTCATTCATCAACTCGAAATTATTTTATCGAGAATAAATTAGTTGATTCATAATTTATTCAAAGATTTTAATCATTTACTATCTATTCTTGAAAAATATTTAAGGTTTTAGGACACATTAAAAGTATGTGAGTAAAATGAGAATATTGAAATTAGATTTAAAACAAACTACCCTTAACAATTTAATGATTTGCTACTTGAGTAATTCTTATCAAGGACTTAATCTAGTATTCTGTTTGAATCAGCTTCCACTTGTATTTCATTGATACTCAACTTCATCATCTAACAGTGATGAAAATCAAATCATTGTAAAATGGGCAACTAGTTTATCTTACAGTAATGACACTAACGGATGTTTTGTCGGATCACTCTTTCCATAAGAAAAGATCACTCCTTTCATAGTCAATGTTTTAATTACTTTACATTGACTACTGTTGAGTGATCATATCATTTGATTTTACAATTTCATTTTACTTTGAACCTATAAAAGTTTAGAGGATCTTATCGTTTACCTGAATCGTATATTTCCCCAGCAGCCTTAGGACCTACAGCTTTACCACTAAATACAATTAGGGCAACAATTGTAAATACATAAGGAATACATGAGAAGAACTCAGATGGTAATTGATTTAGAACTGGAATCATACTTGCATATACACCTAATGCAGATGAAAAACCAAAGAAGATGGCAGCGCCTAATACTCCAAATGGATTCCATTTACCGAAGATTAATGCGGCAATAGATATGAACCCTACCCCATGGATTGATGCGATAGTATATTGAACTCCAGAAGTTAGCACCATAACTGCACCAGCTAAGCCACCTAAACATCCAGAAATAATAACACCTGCATAACGCATTTTATATACGTTAATACCCATAGAAGCACTTGCTTGTGGATTTTCACCACATGAACGTAGTCTTAAACCAAATGGTGTTTTAAATACTACGAAGTAAACAATGAATACCAATAATACAGCAATAAAGATTGTTGGATAAATATTTTTAAAGAACATATCTCCTATTACTGGAATATCAGATAGTATTGGAACTTCTTTAACTTTTGAAATACCCTTAGCAAATGATTGAGTTCTTTGTTGTCCAAAGATAATTTGACATAGGTAAATAGTAATACCACCCGCAAGTAAGTTTAATGCAGTACCAGCAATAGTATGATCTGCTTTAAAGTTAATTGTAGAAACA
This sequence comes from Anaerorhabdus sp., assembly GCF_036641015.1. Classification (GTDB taxonomy): domain Bacteria; phylum Bacillota_I; class Bacilli_A; order Erysipelotrichales; family Erysipelotrichaceae; genus Anaerorhabdus. The sequence goes on from NZ_JAVWFO010000007.1 coordinate 34,165, forward strand.
GCTAATAATAATGAATATAAAGCCCCTGCGATTACACCAGCGATTAAGCCAATCCAACCAGAGTATTGTCCAAATGCTGGATTTGCTTCTAGTAACACACAAACAGTTGCACCAGCAAAACCACCAACCATCATAATACCTTCTAAAGCGATGTTGACAATACCAGAACGTTCAGAGAATAATCCACCTAGCGCACAAATGATAATTGGTGCAGCAATCATAAGTACTGATGGGAACATCGAAATAATTAAACTCATTTCGTATTACCTCCTTGCGCTTGTAACGCATCTTTTTTCTTCTTTCTACCTCCAGTAAATTTAAGGATATAGATTTGAATTGCATATTGTAAAGCAACGAAGAAAACGATTGAACTTGAAATAATTTCACCAATTTCTTTTGGAACACCAAATGTTTGAAGCAATGGCTGAGTAACTTTAAGTAAACCAAACAGCATACCAGCAAGCGTTACACCAATAGCTGTACAGCCTCCAACTAATGCTACTGCGATACCATCAAATCCATAGTTATCCATTGCAACCATTACACGTCCATAACCGAAAGTACCTTGTACTACGATTGCACCTGCAATACCTGCAAGGAAACCAGAAATCATTATTGATAAAATAATACTTTTATTTACTTTGATACCAGCATAACGAGCACCTTCTTTATTAAATCCAGTAGCACGTAATGAGAAACCAAATGAAGTCTTTTCAATAATAAACCAGAATAAGATTACTGCAATAATTACAATAATAAATCCCCAGTGGAAACGGCTATTATTTGTAAGTTGTTTAAATAACTCACTACCCAACATTGCATTTGTTGGAATGTTTGCAGTTCTTTGAGCTGTTGATTCAGGTAGAGCACGCAAGAAATAGTTTGCTCCATATAATGCAGTGTAATTTAACATAATTCCAGTAACTACTTCAGAGATGTTGAATTTGGATTTTAATAGACCAGGTATAAATGCCCACAATGCTCCAGCAATACCACCTATTAAGATACAAACAACAGCAGCAATACCATTAGGCATAGGAACTAAGATTGCAACCATACAACTCAATAGACTTCCCATAATAACTTGGCCTTCACATCCGATATTGAACATACCAGTACGATAAGCGAAGCTTACAGATAATCCAGTAAGAATAATTGGCATTGTACTTACTAAAAATTCACCAGGATAACGTAAGTTAACAGCAGATCCTGCTTTTAACATATCATACCCAGTTAGTCCTTTTACTAAGCCCGCAAATAATGTAGCGATATTTTTACCCGAAATAAGTAAGATAATCATACCTACAACGATACCTAACGCAACGGCAATTAAAGGGATTAAGATTTTTTCTTTTTTACTACTCATGATCACTTACCCCCTCAATCTTTGAACCAGCCATCATTAGACCAAGTTGTTTTTCATCAGTATCTTTGGCATTAACGATACCAGTAATACCACCGTTATACATTACTGCAATACGATCACTTAGTCCTAAGATTTCATCTAATTCAAATGATACAAGTAGTACTGCTTTACCAGCATTTCTTTCTTGTACAATACGATTATGAATATATTCAATTGCACCAACATCTAATCCACGAGTTGGTTGAACAACAATTAATAAATCTGGACTACGGTCAATTTCTCGAGCAATAATTGCTTTTTGTTGGTTTCCACCTGACATTGATCGCGTTATAGTTTCTTTTCCTTGTCCGCTACGTACGTCAAATTCATCAATTAATTTATCAGCATATTGATCAATCTTACTAAAATTCAGAATACCATTATGACTAAATTGTTCAGAATTAAATCCATGAATTACAAAGTTTTCTTTTAATTTGAAATCTAAAATTAATCCATGTTTATGTCTATCTTCTGGTACATGTCCTATACCCGCATCAAGACGGTTTTTAATATTGTAATTTGTAATATCTACTTTGTTTAATAGTAACTTTCCTGAAGTAATTGGGCATAATCCAGTAATAGCTTCAACTAATTCTGATTGTCCATTACCATCTATTCCAGCAATACCAACAATTTCACCAGCTTTAACTGATAAAGAAAAGTTTTCAACAGCTCTGGTACCACGAGAATTCTTAACGTTAAGTTCTTGGATTTCTAATACTTTATTACCCACTTCAATTTCAGGTTTGTGAATTCTAAAATCTACTTCACGCCCTACCATTAACTCCGCCATTTCTTTCTCTGATGTATTACATACATCAACTTCAGCAATAAACTTACCTCTTCTTAATACAGTACATTTATCAGCAACAGCTTTAATTTCTTTTAATTTATGTGTAATTAAAATAATAGTTTTACCTTCAGCCGCCAAACTCTTCATGATAGAAATTAATTCTTCAATTTCTTGTGGTGTTAATACAGCAGTTGGTTCATCAAAGATTAATATATCAGCATCACGATATAGCATCTTTAAGATTTCAACACGTTGTTGCATACCAACAGTAATATCTTCAATTTTAGATGATGGATTTATATCGAATCCATATTTCTTAGAAAGTTCATCAATTTTTCTAGATGTAGTTTTTGTATCTACAGTTCCTAGTTTAGTTTTTGGTTCACTTCCTAAAATAATGTTTTCTGTAACAGTAAAGTTATGAACAAGTTTAAAGTGTTGATGCACCATCCCAATACCTAAAGCATTGGCAACATTGGGATCATTAATTTTTACTTCTTTACCATTGACTTTGATGATACCTTCAGTTGGTTCATACAAACCAAACAAAATAGACATCAGTGTAGATTTACCTGCACCATTTTCTCCAAGCAATGCATGTATCGTACCTCGTTCAACACATAGAGTAACATTATCGTTAGCACGAATGCCTGGGAAGTCTTTGGTTATGTTAAGCATTTCTATAGCATAATCCATTTGATACCCCTTACTAGTAGGCAATGAGCCTACAAATCTATGATAATTATATCATCAATTCACATAAACATTAAACCCTAAATTGCAATAATTGCAATTTCAATCTAATTTTTTTTCTTATTCATTACCCTTTAAACATGCAGTAATATTCTATATCTTAGAAACTTTTCAGCAACATGAAATATAAAAAAAGAGTACCCTTACGAGTACTCCTAATTACAAATTTAAACTATTTGTTGTTTGCTCCGTTTGCGATAGTAGCAACTGCGCTAACTTCGATTTCTCCTGCTTTAATTTTAGTAGCATAGTCTTCGATCATAGCAATTGTTTCATCACTTAAGTTACGTCCTGAAGTTAATTCAGCACCAACTCCGTCGTTTTCAAGATTAAATACAACAGTTCCGCCTTTGAAGTTTCCATCAAGAATTGCTTGAGCAGCAGTCTTAGTAGAAATATCAACACGTTTGATCATAGATGTTAAGATAATGTTCTTTCCATCAACTTCTCCATCAGCAAATTGGTCTTTATCAACACCGATAGCCCAAACGTCTCCACGTTCTTTAGCTTCTTTGATAACACCATTACCAGCAGCACCAGCAGCTTGGTAAATTACTGTAGCACCAGCGTCATATTGTTTAACAGCTAATGCTTGACCTTTTGAATCATCACTGAATGAATCAGCATAGTCAACATAAATTGTAGCATCTGGGTTAGCAGCTAATACACCTTGTTCGTAACCAGCTTGGAATGCTCCAATTAGGTCACCTTCCATACCACCAACGAATCCAACTGTGTTAGAACCATTAGCTTTTGCTTCAAGACCTGCAGCAACACCAACTAGGTATGAACCTTGTTCAGCATTGTAAACAGCACTCATTACATTTTCTCCAGCAGAAACTGAATCGATGAATAAGAAGTTTTTGTCAGGATAGTTAGCAGAAACTGTATCGATAGCTTCTTGGAATAAATATCCTACAGCGATAACTAAATCCATACCTTCATCAGCAAATGTTGATAAGTTAGGGATGTAGTCAGCGTCAGATGTAGATTGTAAGTAATCAATACAAACACCTTTTTCAGTTGAGAAACCATTTTCTTCAGCGTAAGCTACTAAACCTTCCCAAGCTGATTGATTGAATGATTTGTCATCAACTCCGCCTGTATCAGTAACTAGACCAATTTTAACTGGACATTCAGTTACAGTTGTTTGTTCACCTTCTGTTTCTGGTGTTGCTGTTGGTTCAGCAGGTTTTGCAGAACATCCAGCGATCATAGCACCAGCTAGAAGAAGAACTAAAGCACTTTTAAATACTTTTTTCATTTCTTTTCCTCCGTTTTAGGCGATTGCCTATAAAAATATTACCTTTATTACTATTAATTGTCAAATATACATAATATAAAATTCTGAAAAGAATTACTAGTTTTTTCATGTAAATTTTCAATGTGATTTATTCCTACTTTTGAATAAGTTTAGATATAATATTCAGTATTATTTACACAAAAGAAAAAGACAACCGTTTAAAGTTGTCTACTTATTAATTCTACGATCCAATGCATCAGATAAATCACGTGCACCTTTTCCAAATACAGATACGTTATTTAATGATTGTTGACCCTTGTCTAACTTTTCAAGTTCACTCTTTTTAACTAAATAACCAGTAACTCGTACAACATCATTATTCGCAAGATATCCAGAAAAGTAACGCATGCCGTTATTTAATGCACCTTTGATAATATCTACTAAAGCTTCAGGGGTTTTAACCCAAGTCTCTTCAAATTTGAAAATATCACCAACACCTGTAGGAAAATATTTATGAAATTTACATGCATGTTTAATTTGTTCAAGCATTTCAGGTTCACTTCCTACTGGAATTCGTACACCTGGAGAATTTTCTCTACCATCAGAATCAATACCAACTTGAGCATGTAAACGATAGCGATGATCAAATGCTGCAGCATATTTTGATTTATGCTTTGCAATTAATCCTTCAAGTTTAGTCATAATCTTTTCACCTAATTTATCAGCTTCTGGATTATTTCCGTATCCTTTAGCAGGATCTTTGATTTTCAACAAATTATTAACACACTCTGCAAGTCCAACCATACCAACCATTCCAGTAAAATTATCTAGTTGAACAAATCCTTCAGTTACTAAGAAATTAGCTTTAAAGAAATTACTTTTATTTACAATAAAATCAATACGATCATCCATCATTTTTAAAATTAATTTTGTATAGAAAGGCAATGTTTCTTTAACGAATTGTTCTGGTGATTTAGCCTTCTTACTCATTTCATACATTCTTAAACGTGGTAATGTAAATCCGCCACCACCTAATTTAAGTCCATTGTAGCAAGATGCAATCGCAAAATCTTTACCCCAATCTTTAGCATACATTTTATAATTTGCAAATGAAGGTTTTGCTGTTTTCATCATACACTTAGCACACAATGCCGCAAACTCATCACTTGTTCGTTTTGGATCATATTTTAAAGTTAAGTTAGGAATAGCAAGTTGCATTTCTTCCGTAAGTTCTAGTAAGATACGCCCAGTTAATGAATCTTTAGGACCAATATCTGCATGTACAAATGAATCCGTTAAAGTACGATCAATATGAGTTAAGAAAAGTTTTAAACATTTCTTAGCTTCATCACGATCCATCTTTTTAACAAACGGTTCAAGTAATGTATCTAAATCTCCTAGATAAACTGGAAATGTTGTGATTGATGGAACATGTTTATACATAATTAATAAATTATTACATGCTTCCCACAAATCAGCTGGTTTACCAAGTCCTAAAAATTTGCTACCTTTCTTCATTAAGATAGAATAATCAGGACAAATATAACGAGGTCTAAATGGAGCGTTACCTTCACCCAAATCGCAAATAATTCCATCCTTTTTAGCTTTCTTTAATTCTGGACTTAATACAATTGTATGATCAGTATTCTCTCCTAATTTTGCTAGTTGAACTAGTTGCTGATTATAAGTTAATGACTCATCTGAAACAATTTTAAGTACGTTGTCGCTCATTTATTATCCCTCCTTTTTCATGTATACATCTCTTGGTTTCGAACCTTGTGCAGGTCCAATAATGCCTCTTTCTTCAAGTAAATCAATCATTCTTGCTGCTCGATTATACCCAATACCAAATCGGCGTTGTAGTAATGAAGTTGAAGCTTTTTGTGCATCAACAACATATTCCTTAACCTCATCATACATCGGATCATCCTCAATTTTCAAGACTGATGTATTTTCATTGTTATCTACCCCTTCAAGACGAATAAAGGCATCTTCATAATGAGGTATATCTTGGCTTGAACAGAAATCAGCAATACTATGAACTTCTTCATCAGTAACGTAAACACCTTGTAATCGGATTGCACTAGGTTCTCCTATTGGTAAATACAACATATCGCCATTACCTAATAATCTCTCAGCACCAATATGATCTAAAATCGTTCTAGAATCAATACCACTTGAAACACTAAATGCGATTCGTGATGGTATATTAGCTTTTATGATACCAGTAATTACATCTGTACTTGGACGTTGTGTCGCTACAATTAAGTGAATCCCTGCAGCACGTGCAAGTTGGGTAATACGTTGAATACTCATTTCTACTTCCTTACCTGCTATTGCCATTAAATCCGCTAATTCATCAATAATGACTACAATATAAGGCATAGCTTGAAGTTTTTCATCAGGAAATTTTTTAATCTTTTCGTTATATGAATCAATATTTCTTACTTGTGTTTTAGAGAAAATTTCATATCTTTCTTCCATCATCAAAACAACAACTTTCAATGCTCTTGAAGCTTCTGCCGCATCACTAATGACAGGTCCAATTAAATGAGGTATTTTTTGATACGGTGTAAACTCAACTTTCTTTGGATCTATTAATAGTAACTTAACTTCATCTGGTGTAGTTCGTAATAAGAATGATGTAATAATCGTATTCATACACACTGACTTACCAGAACCCGTTGCCCCAGCAATTAATAAGTGAGGCATTTTATGTAGATTACAATACACTGGTTTACCCATTAAATCTTTTCCTAATACAAACAATGTTTTCACATCTTTTAATTCGTTAGGTACCATTTTAATAAGTTCAATCATTTTGACTGCTGTTGGTTCAACATTCGGTATTTCTATACCTACCGCTGTTCTTCCAGGGATTGGTGCTTCAATACGTATATCACGTGCCGCTAATTCCATCTTAATGTTATCAGATACACTATTAATCTTACTAACTTTAACATTTGACTCTGGTTTAACTTCAAACTTTGTTACAGCAGGTCCAATATGCGTTGCAATTAATTCAGCATCAATATCAAAGTTACTTAATATCTCAATCAAACGCTGTCCTTTTTCATTAGCCGCAACTTGATTCAAATTACTTCTTTGTTTAGGACCTAAAGGCTGAAGAAGATTAAGTGGAGGTAAACGATATGGTTTATTACCACGAATTACTTTCTCTTGTTGAGGTTGAGTAATCTCATAGGTTGAAGTATGAGTTACATTACTTTTTTCCTCTTGTTGTCCTTCATTTTTAACATCTACAAATATTGATTTCTTTTGTTTTGGATCTAGTTTACCAATCAATTTTGCTTGTGGAAAAAGATCTTCATCATTTTGATCTTCTACAACTTCTTCTTCAATGTATTCATATTCATCTTCATCCTCACGCCATTTATTACGTAATTCAAAGAATCCTTTAAAAGACGCTAACGCTTCTTTAAAACTGTCTAAAGATAGAATTAGAATTAAAGCAAGGATAACTAGTGCCACCGCTAAAATCCAAGTTCCCTCTTTAGCAATCAATACTGATGTTAAGGAATACAATAAAGCTCCAAAGAAGCCCCCATAAGCTGAAACTGTTGTTGTTTCTTTAAAGTATTCTTTGGTATTGGCTAGAAATGTTTTAATTACATCTAAGCCTTGAATGCCCGTATCACCTAAAGTTGCTGACCAAAGTAATATCGCAAAAAGTATACAAAGGGTCGCAATAACCGTTTTAGCATCCACTGCACCCTTTTTCTTATGTGTTAGTATAATTACCGCCAAAACAATTCCAATTATGCAAGCGGCATAATAGAAATCACCAAACAAGAATCGAATTAAATTATTTAAAAATAATCCGACAATACCAAATTTAAATAGTGCTATGCATAATACCACAATCAGTGCTGTGGAAATTACATACATATACAACTCTTGGTCTTTAGGCTCTTGTTTTTTCTTTTTCTTTTTAGCCTTTGCCATGAATAGAATCCCCCTTGCTTATTCTTGAGTATTAATCTCTACGATTGCTGGTAATATCATTGGACGTTTACCAGTTTCTTTTAATATATATTTACTAATACGATCACGAGCATCCATACGACAAGAAGTATTTTCATATTTCTTATCACGAACTGCTTCATTAATACAGTTTTCCAATATATTACCGACTTCTTTCATAATGTAATCAGCATCTTTTAAGTAGATAACTCCTCTACTTTGAATATCTGGTCCACCAATAACTTCTTTAGTCTTATGATTAATTACAATACCAACAACAATAGCACCATCCGTAGATAAAGTTTCTCTATCTCTTAGTACCATTCCTGAAGCATCTAAATTATCTTTACCATCCACAAATACATCTTCTTGTTTAATAAAATCACTGCTCTTAGATAAGCGTCCATCTTCAAAACATGCAATTTGTCCATTATCTAAAACAAGAATCTTATCTGCTGTATAACCCATATCTAAAGCAATATTTGCATTAGTTACAAGTTGGCGATATTCCCCTTTAATAGGAATATAATATTTTGGACGTAATAAATACATCATCATTTTTAAATCTTCAATTGCTGCATGCATTGAGAACATACGTTTTGCATCAACCGCACAAACTCTAGCACCTTCTTTATATAAGTCATTTTCCATCTTTGTAGCTTCACGTTCAGTTCCTGGAACTGCAGGTGATGCAATGATAATTGTATCCGACTTTTTAAACTCAAGCATATCATCTTCTTTAATCGCAATTTTATGAACACGTTTAAAGATATTAGCTCCATCACCAGAAATTAATACAACAACATTATCCATGTCTTGTCTAAATTTTGATTTAGGTAGTTCTAATCCAGCAGGTATATGATAATAACCAAGTTTTTCAACTGTCATTAATAATTCTCTTAATGCATCATCATAGAATAAAATCTTACGACCATATTTATTTGCAAGTTCAATTACTTCAATAATACGATACAAATTTTGATGATACATTGTGATAATAATTCTACCTTCCGCATCTTCAAAATAATTTTCAATTAAATTAGTGATACGATGACGTGGAGCACTATGTCCCTCACGTGTTGATCCAACAGATTCCGCAAGTAATGCTAACACACCTTTTTTACTTAAATCGGTAAATTGCGTAATATCAGTCTTAAATGCTTCATTCTTTGTATCGTAATCAATAATAAATTCAGATGTATAAACAACATATCCTTTCGATGTTTCAATTGCCAATCCAAAACCATCAGCTATTGATTGTGTTACTCCAAAAGTACGACAATTAATACCATCCACATCAAAAGATGCATTACGTTGTATACGATGTATCTTATAATTACTAATTCCTTCTTTTTTGAAACGTTTTTCTAATATTTCTGCAGTTAATGGTGCAGTATAAATTGGTACTTGAATTTGTTTAATCAAGTTTGGTAAAGCTGCCATAACATCGTCATGACCATGAGAAATAAAGACTGCTTTTACACGATCCTTATTTTCCACTAAGTATTTGAAATCAGGAATAATCATCTCAATTCCTAATTGTCCATTTTCCGGGTATTTTAGTCCTGCTTCGATAACGAAAATTGAATCGTTAATCTCCACACAGTACATATTTTTCCCGTCTTCATCTAATCCCCCAAGGGCAAAGATTTTTACAGTATCCATTATTATTTTCTCCTTTTAAACCTTTAGATTATTATACTTCAAAAGGCTTTTCAATACAACGAAAAGCCCCTCACTTTAGTCACTAACTACTTCACCATTTAAAGACCAGCTCTTAACATCAGTGATTTTCACTCTTACGATATCACCTTCATGAACGTCTTTTCCAGTAAAGTTAATTAATTTATTCTCTTCACTATAACCACTATAAACTTGGTCGTTCTTCTTACTCAATCCATCAACCAATACGTTAACTACTTTACCAACGTATTTTTGATTATTCATATTAGAATAAAGACCTACCAACTCATTTAAACGCTGTAAACGCTCTGATTTAACTTGTTCTGGAACATTGTCTTCCATACTTGCAGCTGGAGTTCCTTCACGTGGAGAGTAAATAAATGTATAAGCTAAATCATATTTACAATAATTAACCATGTCTAATGTATCTTGAAATTGTTCCTCAGTTTCATTTGGAAATCCTACTATAATATCAGTAGAGAATGAGCAATTTGGCATTTTTTTAATGATTCGATCATAAAGTGATTTATAGCTTTCACTAGTGTAGCGTCTTCCCATAATTTTTAACATATCACTATTCCCTGATTGAACAGGCAAATGAATTGCTGGCATAATATTATCATATTTCGCAATTACATCAATCATATCATCAGTAAAGTCCCAAGGATGTGACGTAGTAAAGCGAATACGTGGAATACCAATTTTCGCCACTTCTTCTAACAAGTTAGCAAAGCCTGATTCAATTCCTAAATCTTTACCATAAGCATTTACATTTTGTCCAAGTAATGTAACTTCTTTATACCCTTGATCCTTAAGTTCTTGTATTTCACTTAAAATATCACCATACAAGCGGCTTCTTTCTTTACCACGAGTATACGGTACAATACAATACGTACAAAATTTATCGCATCCATACATAATATTAACCCACGCTTTATGTTTACCAAAACGTTTAACTGGCAAGTTTTCAATAACTTCCCCTTCTTTTGAGTATACTTCTACAGTTCTTTCTTTACTCATCATTGTTTGGTATAAGAGTTCTGGTAAACGGTGAATATTGTGTGTACCAAAAATTAAATCTACTTGGTTATATGTTTTTAATAGTAACTGAACTATTTCTTCCTCTTGTGCCATACATCCACAAAGTCCAAAGATTAAATCAGGATTCGTTGTCTTTAGTTTCTTTAACATTCCTAATTCACCTAATACTTTATCTTCGGCATTTTTTCTAATCGCACAAGTATTCAAAAGAATGAAATCAGCATCTTGTTCTTCATTTGTTTGGCTAAATCCCATTGATTCTAGAATTCCAACAATCGTTTCTGAATCTCGTTCATTAGCTTGACAGCCATAAGTTCTTAAATAAAACTTACGTCCTACTCCTAAATTTCTAGTTTGTTCAGGCAACTTAAAAAGCGCGTGTTCAACCTTCACCGCTTCTCTAGTCCTTATTTTAGCGTCTTTTAAAGACGGTAATTGATAATTTCCTTTGGGCATTATTAACGACTCCTCACCATAAAAATACTTAAAAAGTATATCATTCTTTACCTTGTAAATCAAATTGGATAATTGCAATATAAATAAAATAAAAACCAGATTTCTCTGGTTTCATTTGAATACTTATTGACTAATAGCTGATACTGGACAAGTTCCTACACATGCACCACAATCGATACAAGTTCCTTCATCACATCCAGCTTTTCCTTCTGCGTCTAAGCTTAATGCTCCGACTGGACATACACCAACACATGCACCACATCCGATACAAGTATCTTTATTTACTGTAACTGCCATTTGAATTACCTCCTTTTTACTGAATAGATTATACCATAGAAAAGTAACTCCCTCAATAATAAGAAGTAACTAAACACATATAAAACTAGTGATTAGTTACTTCTACTTTGACCCCACAAAAATTTATGAGTCTTTTTTCATTTTATTATAAACGATGATACCTGCTGAACCCAATACAACAAGTCCTAACAATAGATAGAGATAGAAATTATTTTGTTTTGTTTCAACTTTATTTTCAACATAAATCAAAGCATATGTAGAAAACAATTCTGTTTCAAATGTAAATTCGTTAGTGACAGGGTCATAGATTCCTTCTATGATATCAACTTTCCCTTCATGTACTCGTACGATTTTATAGGTTCTTGGTGCATCGTCCGTACCTGGAATCATACTTTCAGGAATTTGAATAGACACTTTTACTTTTCCATTTGGATTTGTAATTTTTACTGGATCTTGATTATCCAATTGTTTAAATAATGATATATCTAAATAAATACCAACAGTATCTTGACCTAAATTTTCTTCTATCGCTTTTTTATCTTCTTCACTAATTGTATTTTCAATATCTGTTATCTCAAGGAAAATCTTCGCATCACTTCCACTTTGAATCATTTCCATTTCTTCTGGACTAAATACAATTTTTTCTAATTCTTTAATATCATTATCGATTTTCGTTTTAGGAGCTCCATCAATTAGAACGATTTCGGCATGACTTGTATTCTCTTCAACGATTGGCGAAGGTGTCGGAGTAGGTATTAAAGTTGGTTTAGGGGTTGGTTTTATCGTTGGTATAGGTGTAGCTGTTGGTGTTGGAGTAGGTGTTGGAATTGGAGTAGGTTTAGGCGTAGATATTGGTGTTGGAGTAGGTATTGGAACAACAATTTCTTCACTGTTTGCACCACCAATACCAATTAAAATAGAATAGGTCTTTGTTTCGCCAGCAGCGATGGTTTGATTTTGCCAAGAATAACCCATTTCAGCATCGTAGTTAGAACTAGTGTCTGTAGGAGTCCCGTTATAATTCATTTCTATTTTTGAATTTGGTAGAAATATCGTATCCAAACTCCCTTTTGGATAACCACTATTAGTACTTCCATACCAATAATCGGTAACATTAGTCACGCCAGGTACATCTTTTCCAAAGAAATTAAATTGTGCATACTCACCTGTGGCATTTTTATCTTCATCGTAAGAGGAAATCATTTTAAAACCAGTATTTCCATCAAAAGGTGTTATTTTTGCCTCATCATCATTACCAATTTGAATATCTGCTCCACTTCCTAAAGAATATTCAAATACAGTATCTCGATTATTTTTAATTGTATAAATAACCTTTACTAATTTCCCTCCATTTACGATATTCAAATTAATAGAAGTTGCGATATCAGCAAAAGCATCCTCATCATAATTTTCTTCATTAATCTCATAATCGACTACAATACTTTCCTCATTTCCTGTTGGTATTAAATATCCAATAACATTATTTTTATCTTTTATTAAAGTTACAAAACCTTCACCACCATAGGTAGTATCCTTCCATTTTCCATCAAACTTCCCTATGATGTCAAATGACACTATGGCGAAGTTATAAGCCATTAGATTATAGTCATCTGTGATATAGCCTATTGGACCTGTTAATTTTTTTTGACCCCAAGCTTTTATCTTTTTGGTGGCGGAGTCTATCTTAACAACTTGTATGAACACACTATTTATGTTAGCACGAACCCCACTGTCATCATATTCTCGCCAATTGCTATTAGTGACAGTTAAAGTTGAATCAAATGTGGGTTTATTATTAGATTCATCATTTTCCGATCCTTTATACCAATAACTATAACCACTTTCTATTACTGGTAATTCAAGAAATAGGACAGGGTCACCATCTTCATCTACTCCATTTTTAAATTGGATATCAATTTCTCCTAAACTTTCCGTTTTTGTTGTTCCTTCAAATGAAAAAGAATTTTCAGAAATCTCGTTTTTGAAATTGGAATCAATATCTTCTAAAACCTTTGGTTTCATGGCTTCTTCAATTGAAGCTTGTCCCCAAGCTATAATCTTTTTCTCTGTTGCATCTACTTTGATAACTTGGACATACTTATTATCTCCATATCCGGTCAATAATGTATCTGTGGTTAATTCTGTTGTCCCATTATATACAGAATCAAAAACAGGTTGAGTTACTGATTTATCATCAACCGATAATTCATAATAATATTTATATCCTTCTTCATATAATTGTGCTTTAAGCAACGGGGTTGCTACCCCATCTTTTTCTGTTGGTTCAACAACTACAGTCAAAGAACCCAATTCAGTCGATTCATTTGTTGAATAAACAGGTATGGTCGTTATCATTAATATAATAGATAACATAAAACACATAAAAACTTTTTTCATTTTCTCCCCTTTCAAACATTTACTTTACGTTTTTTGGCAATTAAATAATATCATAGATTTATATATTGTTAAATACTGGTAAATACCATATTTTTAAAGTACCTTTAAACTTTTATAGGGTCGCCCTATCAAATAAAAACCTTCCATAGTTGACTATTGTTGGGACAAAAAAAAGACAATATCATTACGATTTTGTCTTTTTATTTTGGTTCTTTAAAATCTAGTGTTGGTGGAGAA
>NZ_JAVWFO010000008.1:0-48379 GCF_036641015.1 Anaerorhabdus sp.
AACTAAAGTACCAAGAATAGAGTACAGTAAATATCCACTGCATATAGATACCTCATATTCAAAATTGAGAGCCTTTTTGAAAGACTCTTTTTTTATTTTTCTACAAATACCCAAGTTTTTGATCAATATAGATGTTGAAAAAATTACTCATTTAATGTGAAAACTTTACTCATTTACAAGTGAAGTATTTTTCCTGTATGTTATAATTTTAATAAGAACGGAGGTTTCTATGGCAACTAAACTATTGGTAAATGGAACAGAAATTACAATGACAATTTTTGATGATAAAGACTATATTTCACTTACAGATATGATCAAAGCAAAAGACGGCGATTTCTTTATATCGGATTGGCTTAGAAATAGAAATACAGTTGAATTCCTAGGTGTATGGGAACAAATATACAATCCGAATTTTAATTATGTCGAATTCGCCATAATTAAAAGCAAAACAGGTCTCAATAGTTACAAAATCAGTGTAAAAGAATGATAGGAGAAAACTAATGCTTAAAAAATATTGTATTCTTTTCTTACTGCTTTCAGTAATCAGCTTCATTTCTATTAGTGATTTTTATAATTCTTCAATGGTTGAAAAAATTGGAAAATGGAGCAATAGTAATCAATCTACCCAAATAATGTTCAAAAATACAGATGGTATAGAGCCCACAGAATTTGTAGATTATTTAAAAAACACTGTTGAAAAATATAATATCACTATTTTACAACAAGTTTCTGATAGTCTTAATAACTCCACTAATTTATATATTAGTTCATCAAATAAAGCATATATGAGTAATATATTGCTTGAAGTTGGACAAATATCTGATTTAAAAAACTTTAAAGGATATTCAACTAACTCTAAACAGAAGGAAAATCGAATTTTCAATTTAAATTTCAGCGAACCGATGACAATTCTACCATTTGAATATGATGGATTGATGAATCCTTTTGGATACTTTGGTGTATACACAAATCAAGGTGATCCAATTGATTATCAATTATTTCAATTGGTTAAAAATGAAATTTCATCAAAGTATGGAGATATAATTATTGAATTTAATAAATATGAAACTACTCATGGTGGACTATCGGATATCATGAAAACACAATTTTCTCAGTCTTTTATAATTAGTATGCTATTTACTACTCTATTTACATTAATTATGATTACCGATTTATTAAAAGAACAAAAAAAAATAACTTGTCTCAAATTGAACGGATATTCAAATTTGAGTATTTTCCGTTATTTAATATTTGATAAAATTATCTTATCGTTTCTTTGTTATATTGTATTTTTTTCACTTATTTTTTCTGTTTCAATTCCCTTTAATTATTCAATAGTTCCGCAGCTTTATTTATTTTCCTTTCTTTTAGCTATATTAAACCTAATGTTAGTCATATTATTTAGCTACTTATTATTCATATTCATCCTATTTGTTCCAATAAACTCTGCTATGAAGGGAAAATCATATTTATCTATTGCAGCTAATGTGGTAATGATATCCAAAATTATTTTAATAATTTCATTTATTCCGTTTCTTTCTAAAAATGCATTTGAAATTAACGCATTTGCAAATGGACAAATAAACAAATCAACATTAGAAAATAAATATAAAAATCTCTATTCAATTCAAAATATGTCGCCGATAAAAAAATTAACTGATCTATTCGACACAAATGAGTTTCAAATAATAATTGATGAACTAAGAGAAGAATCCAATGCATTTTATTTTATAAGTCAATTTGAATACTCTAGTGATAAAAATATGAAAGATAAGTATAAACAGTTTTACATTGTCGATGAACAATACTTAATTAATCAAGAAATTACACTGCCTAGTACACCTCTTTCCTCGACCTCTATCTTCCTAAATAAAGATTACAAGCAAGATGATTCTTATTATGAATTTCTAAATAAATGTGCATATCAAAACTTTGGGTCCTTACCTAAACCTAATTACATTTATTATTCTGGTACAGCCGATAATTTCAGTGAATTGTATCATTACTCTTCTATTTCCATAGAAAACAGTCCCATTTTCCTTATCCCTGAAGACCATATTAAATATAATGGATTATTCAATATGTACTTTTATTATCAAGGAAATCGCAAACAAGCACAAAATTATATAAATTCAAAATTCGAAAAATTCGATATAAATGATCCATATTATGTTTCAAGCATAAAAGAAAGCTACAATAATTTTTATTCCAGTTCAATAAATAGAAATACAAAAAGTATATTTACATCATTTTTAATGTACCTAGTTTATATTATCGTCTCTTACCAATATATTTCATTAACCTTTTGTTCAAATAAAAAGCAATTATTTATCGAAAAATGTGAGGGAATTTTATTTAGTGATTTTGTGATAAAGAATTTGATTGTAAGTTCCATTTTCATACTTCTATTTTCATTATTATTTTATCTTTCATATAAATATTTTGATTTAACTTATCTTTTTATTATCATTTGTATTACAACTGTTGAAATAGTTTTAAACTATTATTTTTTAAACAAAACAAGAAATATTGGAGGTATTGACTAATGAACATCAAAATTCAAGAACTTAAAAAAACATATGGAAATTTAGAAATATTTGATAACTTTAATATTGAAATTCAAAGTGCTGCATTAACTTGTCTATATGGTGGTAGCGGCTGTGGTAAGACAACACTCTTAAATATAATTGGAATGATAGAACCTTATGATTCAGGAAATATATACTATGATGGAATAAAAATATCACGTCAAAAAGATATTCAACATTATCTTGCATACAAAATAGGATTTATTTTTCAAAATTTTGGGTTAGTTGACAATTTAACTGTTATACAAAACATTAAAATTTCTAAGCAAAATAAGCATTTATCTGATTGTCAAATCAATGAAGCACTTAATAAATTTGGTTTAATTGATATTTTGAATAAGAAAATATTTGAACTTTCAGGTGGCGAACAACAAAGAGTAGCTTTAACAAAAGTATACCTTAAAAATGTTGACCTTATTCTAGCTGATGAACCAACTGCGTCTCTTGATGAAGAGAACGCAAATCTTGTGATGAATACATTAAGGGAATTTGCAAGACTTGGGAAAACCATAGTAATTGTCTCCCATGATAAGAATATTCGAGATTTTTGTGACTATTCGTATAATATTTCCAACAAACAATCATTTTAAAAATATACGACTTTAACTAAGAATATATCTTTTCTAGTTGTTTAACATTATTTGCCGGTACTCCACTAACAATGACAAATTTGAACTTACCATAGATATCATGACATAAAAAGAGCACAATCAGATGTTATTTTTGTTAGTGAATGAAAAAGGAAAATCCAACAAATTATTATGCTCATATTAATACTATTATTAATTTAGATAACATCGTTAATTAAACTTTAAAAAAAATTGATAAAGATTTATTGAAACGTGCTCTAGTTAATTTAATACAGAATAGTATGCTACATAATAAAAATGGATGTTCATCATGGAATGATGATTATTGATCACAGCATATTTGGTGGACTCAAAGTTACCTTATCGTTTTCAAAAATATAAAACAAAAAAAAAGATGTTGTAAGAACATCTATTTTTTTACGGACTATTAATCCATTAACGGGGGAAAGAAATCTATATCAAATGGTATTATTTCCTATTTGATGTCTTTATTATAGAGGAAGGTTGTGTAAAAAGTATGGTGGTTATGTGAAAGATTTGTGTAAGTTTTTTGTGACAAAGTCACTGAAACAACCCTTTTAATCATCTATAATGAGGTCATAAACAAGGAGGTATTTACTTATGACAGTAAAACATTTAGATATAAATAACTTTGAACAAGAAGTATTAAGCGCAAAAGAACCAGTATTGGTTGATTTCTTCGCTACATGGTGTGGACCTTGTAAGATGTTATCACCAGTAATTGAAGAGATTGCTAGTGAAGCAAAAGATTTTAAGGTTTTCAAACTTGATGTTGATGAACAAGAAGAACTTGCAGCTAAATACGGCGTAATGACTATTCCTACTTTAATTGTATTTAAAGATGGTCAACCAGTTCAAACATCTGTTGGATTTAAGCCAAAAGCAGCGGTATTAGACTTGGTCAAACACGCACAATAAGCAGCATACGCTGCTTATTTTTTTATTTTTCAATTCGTTGATTATTATGATAATCAATGTATGTAATGCCATGCTCATTGACAGGATAGCGTACAACAATTTGAATCATTCTTAAATCATATCCAGATACTTTGCCATCTTTTAAGGCATTAATTGAAAATCCAATTGAATCTTTAAACTCATCAAAATCATTTCCATAATGATCACGGTAAACACTAATTCTTACATCATTATCCACTTCACTTGTTCTTAAGTAGTAATCAAATGAATCATATGTTTCAATTACTATTTCATTGTTAAGAGTATCATCTTTAACAAACTTCACATTTTCATAATATGATAAATCATAAATTGCATTACTATCATAATCAATTCTTCCAATTTCTTCTAAACGATTATTTAAATAATCAGCTGATTCTTCTGAATCAATATAGACAATATCAAATCTAGAGATTTCATGCATAGTTAGAGGAATCCCTACGCCAATAAATATTGCAGAAACAATTAAATTCACTGTGATTACAATACCATTTACACGTTTGTTGAAGATTAGTAGCATACATAAATTGATAATTACTATGATAATCCCCATAATACCAACAAGTAATATAAATACACCCCAAATAGAAACATTTTGAGTTAGTAAATAAACTACTAAGCCAACTCCAATACCTAACCCAATAATAGTCATCCACATTGGAATCATTAGTATTATTCCAAAGAAACGTAATACCCAAACGAATATATTTACTAAACTTTTACCAAAATAATGACTTGTTGAATGCTTTTCTGTCGATTTAGCTTCTTTTGTTTCTGATTCTTTAAACGTAGAATATTCAGGTTCTGATTTTTTAAATTCTTTATCTTCTGCTTTATACTCTTTTTTAATATCATCATTTACTGAAGTCTTTTTTTTTGTACTTTTTAAACTATCTAATCCTTCGCTTAATGGTCTTTTAAATAAATTTTCTGAATTTATTTCTTCTCCATTAACACCAACACGAATGAAACTGATAATAATTACTATCGATAACACTAGAAATACTAGTGTGAAGATAAACGATATTAATCCATTAAATACATGCGATATTCCAAAAGGAATAATCATATATACAATACTTCTAAATAAGCCTTCAAGAATTGCAAATGGGATTTTAAGAAGAAGTAAGACAACTAAACCAACACCAACTAAAACTAAAGTTCTAGAAATACCTTCCACTGATAAATCTTTAAATACTGTAGAGAAGAAACTAGATAAACTGTCAATCATATCATTTAGGACATCTCCAACTTTGCTAGCAGCATCCTTATGTTTATTAGCATTCTTGTTACCTTTAATTTTATATGCGTCAAATATTTCAGCAACTAACTCATCAATATCTCCAAAATCTTTTACTGCTTCCTCTTCTGTTTTACCTTCTTGAATCTTTTGATCAATGGTATCAGAATACTCATCTAATATATCTTTTACCTCTGAATCTGTTAATATGTCTAATTTATGTTTAAGTTCATTAAGAAACTCTTTCTTATTCATCCTCTAATCCTCCTTATTCTCATTTATAAATTTATTGATACTAGTCGAAAATTCCAACCACTCAGTCTTTATTTCCTTCATTACTACAAGACCCCTTGCAGTAATACGATAATACTTCCGAGGTGGTCCTTCCGTTGATTCTTGTAAATAAGTTTCAAATATCGACTCATTTGTCATACGTTTAAGTAAAGGATAGATTGTTCCTTCATTTACATGTACTATGTTACATACCTCTTTTACCAGTTCATATCCATAGATATCTTTTTTAGAAACTACCATCATTACTACAAGTTCAAGAACTCCTTTTTTGAATTGTGTATTCACTCTATCACTTCCTTGATGATACTTTATCACCACTACTATGCATTGTCAAGTACTGTTTAATACCAATTATTAAAGAATTTATAATAGTAAAAGGTAGCCATTTAAGCTACCTTCCATCAATTGCCTTCTTTAATTTCTCTTTATTTATAATTAATATTCCACCACGATTCAGTTCCACAATACCTTCTTTCTCAAAGTATTTAAGCATTCTACTTACAACTTCTCTTGCACTACCTATATATTTTGCAATCGTTTCATGGGTTACTTCTACGCATAGTGTTTTAGTTCGATTCACCTCATCCAACAAATAAATAGCTAATCTTTTATCCATACTCATAAATAATACTTGTTGCATAGCCCACATAACATCACTGAATCTTTCAGTAGTTACTTGATATACATAATTTTCCAAATAAATATTCTTTCGCATTATTTTTGAAAATGCCTCAGTATTCATTAACACCGCAGTTACATTTGATTCTGTGTCAATAAATACATCAAAACTAATCGATGACAAAATACATGAAGCAGACAAAATACATACATCCCCTGCGCCAAGACGATATAAAGTAACTTCTCTTCCTTCCTCTGATAATATATAAATTCTTAATTCACCAGTCTCTACGAGTAAAACACCTAAGCAATCTTCTTCATCACCATGTATAGTTTGATGGGCTTTATAACCAACTTCAATTGAGTTTTGTAGTAAATATGCCTGTTCTTCTTTTGATAAATTCTTCCATGCGGGTAATCCATTTTCTATAACTTCTAGAATGTGTTTATCATGCATAATCAATATCCCTCGTTTTCACAATTCCATTATACGAAGAATATCAATACATTTCACTTACTTTAATTCACGCACAAGAAAAAAGTTGTTGGAAATCCAACAACTAATTCTTACCTAATAGTTTAAACATGTTTTTCTTATATACTTCAACACCTGGTTGATTAAATGGATTGATATCAATTAAGTAACAAGTAATTGCACACGCTCTAAAGAAGAAATAACACATGTAACCAAAACTAAATTCTTTCATATCTGGTAATGTAAGAATAATGTTTGGAACATTCCCTGTAACTTCATGAGCTTCAAGAGTACCTTTACAAGCCATTTTATTAACCCAGTCTAAACTCTTATTTTCAAGATAATTCATGTTATCCATGTTTTCTTCATCATGAGGGAATAAACCATCCATTGTAGGATGTTCAACAAGTAATAATGTTTCAAATAAAACTTTCTTTCCATCTTGAACAAATTGTCCAAGAGAATGTAAATCTGTTGAGAATGTTGCACTACAAGGTAGTACACCTAAACCATCTTTACCTTCAGATTCACCAAAAAGTTGTTTCCACCACTCACCAACCATAGTCATTTGTGGTTCATAAGTAACTAGCATTTCAGCATCTTTACCTTGATTTTGTAAAATACGACGTGCTACTGCATATTGATATGCTGCATTTGTTTTAAGATCAGGATTTGCTAAATCATTATAAGCTTGGATACCACCATCCATAATTGCTTTAATATCAATACCCATAATTGCTAAAGGTAATAAACCTACAGCAGTAGTAACTGAATATCTACCACCAATATCATCAGGAATTACAAAAGTTTCATATCCTTCTTTTGTAGCAAGATCTTTTAATGTACCACGTGACTTATCAGTAGTTGCAATAATACGTGTTTTACATTCTTCCTTGCCATATTTATTTTCCATGATTTGTTTTAACATTCTAAATGCCATAGCTGTTTCAGTAGTTGTTCCTGATTTAGAAATAACATTTAAAATAACGCTCTTATTTTGAATATATGCTTCAACTTGTTTGAAATATGTACTTGAGAAAGTATTACCAATAAAAATAACTTCAGTTTTATTTTGAGAGTATAAGCCTTGAATCATTTCTATTGCAGCACGTGCTCCTAAATAAGATCCACCAATACCACAAACTAATAAAACTTCTGCTTTATCTTTTACTTTTTCAGCTACTTTTAAAATGCGTTCAAATTCTTCTTTATCATATTGATTTGGCCATTCAACCCAACCAAGAAAATCGTTACCTTTTCCTTCTTTAGCAAGCAATGCTTCATGAATTTTAGTAACTTGGTCTTGATAACTTGTAATATCTTCTTTTAAAAATGCATGTGTACTATCAAATTGAATCATTCTTTTCCCTCCATAGCCTTAGCTTCAATAATCCATTGATCCATCTTTTCACTTATCGATTTAAATCCAATTTTCATCGTAGGAAGTGCACCCATCTTTTGATGTTTACGTTCCCTCCTAAAACGATTTGGTTGAATTGCTTTAAGTGATAGTCTTGCTTGATGTGTTTTCTCATCAAAGTCGATAATCTTAAAGCAAACTGTATCATTGAGTGATACAAAATTTGCAACATCCTTAACATAACCATCACTAATCTCAGAAATATGCACAAGTCCTTTTGTATTCTCATCTAACGATACAAACGCCCCATATGGCTGAATACCTGTTATTTTTCCTTCAACAATTTGTCCTATTTGGTATTGCATTTAATCACTCCTTTAACCCCTAATAGTATACCACAATGAACTCAAAGTATGCTATACTGTAAAGCGAGGTGGAAGAATGATAAAAACACTCAGTAGCATGTACCCCTTTTGGGCTTGCTTAATAGCTATTTTTTCAGCCCAACTCGTAAAACCCGTGTTTGTTTATTTTAGAACTAGACACTGGGATTGGACAGAAATGTTTGCTAGCGGAGGTTACCCTAGTTCACATACTGCCGGAGTTGCCGCGCTCAGTTTAGCTGTAGGCTTACAAGAACAATTTTCTAGCACAATTTTTGCTGTTTCTTTAGCATTTTCACTAATCGTTACCTACGATGCTGCTAATGTAAGATTTTATGCTGGTCGTAATATACAAATTACCCAACAATTAATAAAAGATATTCAAATTCTTACGCAAGTTAAACTAGAAGATCCTATTTACTTAACAAAGGTTAAGGAAGTCCTTGGTCACAAATGGATAGAAGTCATCGGCGGAATATTTCATGGTATTGTGGTAGCTGGTGTTATTTATTTCTTAGGAGTAAGTTTTATATGAAAGATGAAATTATTAGAACATTAGAAAAAATACGTCCCTATATCCAACGTGATGGCGGAGACGTAGAATTTGTCTCAGTAGATGAGCACGGTGTTGTAACTGTAAGAATGTTAGGAGCTTGTTCAGACTGTCTATCATTAGACGATACATTAACTGATGGTATTGAAGCCATTCTACTTGATGAAGTTGAAGGAGTAACTGCTGTAAAACTTGCAGAACCGGAAAATATATTATTTTAGGCACAATTAGTCCTTAAATTAATTTGTAAAAACAAAAAAACTAGTGAGAATAAACTCTACTAGTTTTTTTATTTAATTCTTTTTAAACTCACAACTGTTTCCAAATGAGGAGTTTGAGAAAACATATCAAATGGAATAATGCGATCAACTTCATAATATTCTAATAAGAAGTTTAAATTCTTTGCTAAAGTTGCAGGATTACAAGAAACGTAGATTAATTGTTTAGGTCTAGCTTTGCTTATACAATCTAACATTCCTTCATCTAATCCTGTTCTTGGCGGATCTACTACTAAAGTATCTACAGATTCTTTTTTAGCAATATATTTCATTTCTTCAGCAGCATCACCACAAACAAATTGTACTTTTGTTTCAGAATGGTTGATTCTTGCATTGTTATTTGCATTTTTAACAGCATCTTTTATCGATTCAATCCCTATAACTTTATTTGCTTTATCCTTTAACATTAAAGACATAACGCCAATTCCACTATAAGCTTCAACAATCGTATTACAAGGTTCAATCAATGATACTACAGTTCTGTAAAGATTCGCTGCTTGTTCTACATTAAGTTGAAAGAATGAAGCAGGAGATAATCGACAAACAACCCCTTCAATTCTCATTTCAATTGTTTTACTACCACCTAAATGAATAAAGTCTCTACCAAAAATATCATAATTACGCTTTGATATATTAATGTTTTGATATAATGAACCAACTTCTTTCAGGTCCATAATTCGATCAATCACTTCTTTATCAATAGTCATTTTTCCAGTTACAAGTGTGCATTGATAAACTCCTTTAAATCCACGGAGCACAAAATATCTAACACCTCTTTCGATGCTATCATTGTAATCCCTAAATCCAGCATCATTTAATATCTTCATAATTTTAACTCTAGTACTATCTAATCCTTTTTCATGAACTTTACATTCATCCATATAGATTAATCGACTTGAATTAGCCTCATATAAACCGCTATATAATGTACCCTTTAACCATTTGACTGGAAGCTTACATTGATTACGGTAATGAAAAGGATTTGGATTTTCTACTACATCCTCAATTTGAAAATCATTCATACCAGTATACTTAACTAAACTTTCTTTAAGAATACCTTTTTTTATTTCAAGTTGTGTTTTATAGTCACTAATCATCAAACTACATCCACCACATTTTTCTTGGTAAGGACAACTTGGTTTAACACGATGTTCACTTTTCTCTACAATTTTTGTTGTTACTGCTTTCGCATAGTTCTGATTCTTCTCTGTTAGCTCAATTTCCACTAACTCATTTAAAAGTGCTCCTTCAACGAAAACAGGCATTTTGTTGATATAACCAATACCTTCTCCATTGATACCCATCTTAATAATTTTTACTGTTGTCTTTCCCATAATTCTCCTTTACTTCAAAAACGCGAAATTCTTATCCGTTAAGAAGTTTTCTATATTATATACCATTAATGCCCTTGTGACTCCCTCTTCTTTTATTAAATTTGAAATTGAGTCTCGATAATACCTTAAATCAACTACTACCACTTCATCATAATGAGATGCTAAATATGGTATTAGAATATGCCCATATGAATCTTTTATTACTAAAAGTTTACCCAAACTATTCTCTACACCTTCGTTTTTAATACGAACCAATGCATGATTACCATCTAAATAATATGAGTATTTATCTTTTAGAGTCAAATATTTATCACTAAATAAACTATCCATACTAGTACCATCTTCAAATGTTACAGTAGAATCAATTTGATGATTAGGCATCATTTTATACAATGGTTCTCCATTATACCAAAATGTTCCTGCTTTTGAATACAATGTTCCTTTAAAATCATCAGAAACTTTCTCAAAGCTAAAATCTTCAGGTTTTTCTCCTAATGCATCCATATATGTTAAATAAGCAATTAATGCACCTTTTTCATTCCAATGATGATCTAAATTAAAGAAAACATCATTAGATCCCGATAATGCTGAATATACATCAATTGAATTCCCAATGAACTTAGTAGTTATATCATCAATGATACCCTCCTGTTTTTCATTGTAAGCAAATACTGGTAAACTACTTCCTTCAATTTCACTTGCAGTAGGTACAAGCATTAAATCTACTGGAATATCATTCGCTTGCACAAATCGATTAATGTACTCAAGTGATTGATTTACTGTACTCATATCACTATTTGAAAACATTTGAAATAATTGATTGTTCTTCCCAAAATAAACACCATTATTTTCAATACTTCCTGTTAACTGTTTAGTCAACGATTTAACACTTATCCACTCATCTCTAAATATAAAATGATCTGTAACATAAGATTCCAAATCAGTTGTATAATCACCATAAAATAATTCATTTAAACTAAATTTTGGAAACTTTTTCAAATATCTATTTTCATTCATTGAGAATGTCTTCTCTGGTTTAATAATATTCAGTACCGCAAAGATACCAATAAATCCACAAAAGAGTGCACAACACAAAACTTGTATTTTCCGTTTCATATTATCCTCCTAAAATCTAAAGTATAAAAATGGATTGTATGTTGCATCGACAATAAATGCTGTACATACTATTAATCCTAATAGAATTAATATCGGTGTAATCCATTCATACTTACTTCCTTTAATATACTTGTCATAACCTATTTTTACTATTGGTGTTGACGCAATTACTAAAACAACAATCAATACAATATTATTACGAATTAAATAACTAAAATAACTATTTATTAACGGTAAACCTTTAAAACCAAACATCGTTAATAAAATATTCCCTAAACTATTTATATCTTCAAAAGCAAATATCGCCCAGCTAATAATTACTAAACCAAGTGTATAAATATGTCTAAAAATAGGTTTAATTTTTTCTAATCTTTTCAATAAGAATGATTTTTCAATCATTAATATAATTCCAAAATAAAGGCCCCACAATACAAAGTTCCAACTTGCTCCATGCCATAACCCAGTCAATAACCAAACTACTAAAATGTTCCGCATATTAATTATTGAACTACAACGATTACCACCTAGAGGGATATAAACATAGTCTTTAAACCATGTACTTAAAGAGATATGCCATCTTCGCCAAAATTCCGTAATTGATTTTGAAATATATGGATAGTTAAAATTCTCCATGAATTCAAATCCCAACATTTTACCTAGTCCAATAGCCATATCACTATAACCACTAAAATCAAAATATATTTGAAAACCATAGGCAATTATAGCTAGCCAAACTGTTAATACAGATAGTTGTGTTGTCGGTGCACTTTTTATTGTTTCAAATACTAATCCTATATTATTTGCTAATAATACCTTCTTTGCTAATCCAACCATAAACCTTTGAATGCCTTCAGTGAACTTATCCACTGTTTCATCACGTTTTACCAGTTGTTGTGCAATATCTTTATAGCGTACAATTGGTCCTGCAATAAGTTGAGGAAACATTGATACATATGCACCAAATGAAACCATACTCTTTTGCATATCAGCTTGTCCACGATATATATCAATTGGATAAGACATCGTTTGGAAAGTATAAAATGATATACCAATAGGTAATGCTAATCCCAAAGGTTTCAACAAATCAAATCCAATGGTATTTAAACTACCAATTATAAAATCATAGTATTTAAAGAATCCTAATAATCCTAAATTAAAAACTATTGAAAAAATTACAAATCTTCTTGCTATCTTTTTTTGATCTCTATACTTATGTACAAAGTAACCATTAATATAATCCACTACTGTTGATAAAAGTAGTAATACAATATAAAAAGGTTCTCCCCAGCCATAGAAAACTAAACTAAGAAGAAACAAGAATAAATTACGAAGTTTTAGTGGTGATAACTTCATCACCACTAAAACTATCGGTAAGTATACAAATAAGAATAGTAAACTACTGAATACCATAAACTATTTCTTAGGCATTACTGCTGTTTGTATATCTTTTGCAATTTGATCAGCATTTTCTGCAATAACAATACCTACAAGATTGCCATCTTCGAATTCAACACGATTTTGTACCAACTCATATTGATCAGGAAGATATGTTGACCAAGTATCTTCTAAAGATGTCATTCTTTTTGCAAGTGCTTCTTTAACTGCATCAAGTTTTCCATCTTTTGCTTCAACTACGATGATTTCTGTTGCTTGTACATTCATCATTGGTACATAAATTGCATAGTTTTCAACATCTTCAGGTGTTAAACCATATACACTAGATAATGTTTCATCATTGATAGTCATAAAACTAGGAAATTCATATGTACCCCCATTTACAACTGAATCAACAGCTGTTTGGAATTCAGTCATAGTAACTGTTTCACCACCAGTAGTTCCTTCATTACCAGTTGTTTCTCCAGGAGTTGCAGTAGCTTCTGGTGTTGGAGTTGCTACTTCTTCTTTAGGTGTAGAAGTACATCCAGCTAGAATTAGTGATAATGACATTAATGCTAATAATTTTTTCATAAATTCCTCCGACATTCCGTTAATGGAATGCTACTAGATTATATCAAACCTATTTTCAATGTACCACCAAAACACTCTGAATTTTATGTGAACAAGGTGGTTTCATAACATATCGTATGGTTTTCTTATACAAAAAAAACCTACTCATTGGTAGGTTAATCTGAAATACCCCAATTAGGAATTTCTGTACCTCTACGAATCAAAACAGTTTTTTGAAAATCTGTTTGATTTAAGAATCGCAAGACTTTTTCTTCTTCTTCAGCAGTACAACCTAATAATAATTTTGTTTGTAAATCTTTCTTCAAAATATCCGCAGCTATTATTAAAGCTTGAACATTTGACGCTTTAAGACTACCTTTGAATACAGTAATTCCTTCAGTTGTAGAAGCTTGTGTATCCTTTAGTCGCCCATAACTTACAGGATAAACTAAATTACTATAATCAGGATGCTTTGCACCCTTTTCACGTAAAATTTCTAACTTATTTGATAAATACAACGTATCAATTTTTTGCCAAAAAAAAGCATTATTTTCAAAATCTGCCATATTATTACCTCAACTCTACATCATTATATCAAAAATGAAAGAAATGTAAACAAATTAAAAACTATGTAAAAATTTACATAGTTAGTTTCTTAATTTTACTTTTGTTTATATCCTTAATAGTTGCACAACCAGTCATGCGCATTGCATGAATAAATTCAGATTTCAGCTTATTTATTGCCTTTTTAGCGCCTTCATCACCTTCTGTTGCACAAGCTAATGCAATCGGTCTACCTACCAAAACTCCATCTGCACCTAATGCAATTGCCTTAAAAATATCAGTACCTGTTCTAAAGCCTCCATCAATTAAAATAGTTGTTTCCCCTTTTATCGCTTCTACTATCTCTTCCAACACATCCATCGTACCAACACAATCATCTAAGACACGTCCTCCATGATTACTAATAACGATTCCATCTGCACCTGCAGCAACAGCTATCTTAGCAGCTTCTATCGTCATTATTCCTTTAACTACAAATGGTTTATCTTTACACAACTCTTTTATTTTCTTTAATCCATGATAATCTTTATTTTCAACTGGTGTTGCTGAATTTCGTAATAGTGGTAATCCTGCAGCATCAATATCCATAGCTATACCCAAAACATTAAACTCATTAACTAAATTAATACGTTCAGTCACTTTATCCATAATCCATGGTTTAATTGTAACAAAGCCGCTTGCACCTTGTTCTTGAATTGCTCTTGCCGGTAAGTGAAACATATTTTCCATATCTATTCCATCACCAACAAAACAAACAGTATCAGTATCTTTGCATGCTCTTGCTAAATCTGAGTTATATTCATAATCCGTCACATCAGTACCATAATTATTTTTAATACCTGCAATTGGAGCTACCATCATTGGAAATGAAATTGATTTATTAAACAATTTTGTTTCTGGATTTATATCTTTTATATTATTTACTACATCAATTAGTAAACCTATTTTTTTAAAAGCTTGAACATTGTTAATAAACGATATTCCTTGTCCTATTCCTCCAACTCCTGGAATTTCACCTTTACATGCGTTACCATTGCAAACAGGACATTTTCTACATAGATTTGCTTCTCTTTTCATCACAATTTCTCCTTATTCATTAACATGCTCATACGCCATTTTAAATATACTTACAATATGTTCATCCGCTAAAGAATAATAAACATTTTTACCTGACTTTCTCGATTTAATTAAATGTGTTTTCTTTAATGATGCAAGTTGATGCGATACTGCTGATTGGCTCATTTCCAAGTTTTCAACAAAATCACTTACACATCTTTCTTGCTCAAATAATAGATGTAGTATTTTCAATCGAGTACTATCTGAAAACATCTTGAAAAGCAGAGACATTTCTTCATATTGACTATCCAGTTCAAAATTCTTCATGCTGCTTTCACTCGCTTTCCTCTTTGTATAATCTTTTCTTTATCTCTTGCAAACGCACGTAATAAAGGTACTACTGTTTTTTTAGAAAAACATTCTACCGTTTCAACTGAATGATCAACTAATTCAATTTCAAGTTCATCTCGATCTGGATGCCAAATATATTGCCACGTTAATATATCTTCCCAATAAATAAATGTACAATCACCACGTTCTTTACAATTATAGAAAATAACATAATCATGAGTAAATTCTAATAATTTACGATCGGGCAAAACAAACAAGCAAAAAGACGAAACACCAAATAAAATTACCCCAAAATAAGAAAATATATGACTAAATAAAATCATAATAAAACTCGCAAATAACAAAACAATTAATGCAGCTGTAGGTTTAACACTAATCGTTGCAATAATTGGGGGCTCTTTTGGTATATTCCTAATTTTTAAAGTTTTAGATTTCATACGCTCACCTTAATCTTTTATATTATACCATTTCCAAGTTGGTTTCTCTATCATATTATTATGAACTCATGTATAATAAACGCGGTGATATTATGGAAAAATTTAGATTTGAATTAACGCATATTTGCAAACAAACAGGAGCACGTTGTGGTGTTATACACACACCTCATGGAAGTGTTGAAACACCTATGTTCATGCCTGTAGGAACATTAGCATCTGTTAAATTTGTTTCTCCTGAAGAATTGATGGAAATAGGATCACAAATAATCCTATCAAATACCTATCATTTATGGTTAAGACCTGGTGAGGACATCGTAGCAAAAGCTGGCGGAGTACAAAAGTTTATGAATTACCCAGGACCAATGTTAACTGATAGCGGAGGATTCCAAGTATTTTCATTAGCTGATGCAAGAAAAATTAAAGAAGAAGGTGTTACTTTTAAGAGTCATTTAAATGGTGATACTTTATTTTTAAGTCCCGAAAAATCAATCCAAATACAAAACAAAATAGGTGCAGATATAATTATGTCATTTGATGAATGTATACCATATCCTGCTACTTACGATTATGTTAAGGATAGTGTTGAAAGAACATTACGTTGGGCAAAGCGCGGATTAGATGCTCATGAAAGAAAAGATGATCAAGCTCTTTTTGGTATTGTTCAAGGAGGAGACTATGAAGACTTACGAAGACATTGTGCTGAAGAATTAACTAAAATGGATTTCCCAGGCTATTCAATTGGCGGAACATCTGTTGGTGAGGACAAGGAAACAATGACTCGTATGATTCAATACAGCGTAAAATATTTACCAGAAAATAAACCTCGTTATCTTATGGGTGTTGGGGCAGTAAATGATATTTTAGTAGCAATTGAAAATGGCATAGATATGATGGATTGTGTATTACCAACTCGTATCGCAAGACATGGTACCTGCATGACTAGTGAAGGTCGTATAAATATTAAAAAAGCAATCTACAAAGAAGACTTTAGACCATTAGATCCTGAATGTGATTGTGTGTGTTGTAAAAATTATACTCGTGCCTATCTAAATCATTTGCATCGTTGTAATGAAGGTTTAGGAAATCGTTTAATGTCAATTCATAACTTACGTTTCCTTCTTCGCTTAACAGAACAAGCAAGAGCCGCTATTAAAGAAGATCGCTTCGGTGATTTTAAAAAAGAAATATTAGAAAAATATGCGTTTGATGAAAGAGGGTTTTAGAAATGAAGACAAGTGAATTTGATTTCGAGTTACCTGAGCGTTTAATTGCTCAGCATCCATTAGAAGATAGAAAAACAAGTCGACTACTGGTTGTTCACAAAGAATCAGGAGAACTTGAACATAAACATTTCTATGATATTGTAAATTACTTCAAAAAAGGTGATGTCCTTGTAAGAAACAATACAAGAGTAATACCAGCAAGATTATTTGGTACTAAAGAAGAAACAGGAGCCCATGTTGAATTATTACTTCTTAAACAAGATGGTGATATTTGGGAATGTTTGGTTGGAAATGCACGAGTTGTTAAAATCGGATCAATTGTTTCATTTAATGAAGGCGAACTAAAAGCTGAATGTATCGAAATTGGTGAAAAAGGAATTCGTAAGATGCGTATGATTTACGATGGTATCTTTATGGAAATCTTAGAAAGTTTAGGTCAAGTACCTCTACCTCCATATATTAGAGAAAAATTAGATGATCCTGAGCGCTATCAAACAGTATATGCAAAGATAAAAGGAAGTGCAGCCGCACCTACTGCTGGATTACATTTTACCGATGAGATATTTAAACAATTAGAAGACAAAGGGGTCATCATCACTGATGTAACACTTCATGTTGGTCTTGGTACTTTTAGACCAATGGATACAGAAACTATTGAAGATCATATAATGCATTCAGAAATTTATTGGATGAGTGAAGAAACAGCAGCTATTCTAAATAAAGCAAAAAAAGAAGGAAGACGTATTATAACAGTTGGTACAACAAGCACTAGAACACTTGAAGCAATCTATAAAAAATATGGTACATTTAAAGAATGTCACGATGCTACAGATATATTTATCTTCCCAGGTTATAAATGGGAAGCAGTAGATTGTATTATTACTAATTTTCATCTACCTAAATCCACTTTGATAATGATGATTTCTTCATTCGCATCAAGAGAATTAATTTTTAAAGCTTATGATGAAGCAATTAAAAATGAATATCGTTTCTTCTCATTTGGTGATTGCATGTTTATAAACAATGACTAATTTCCCCGAAATTAAAAAAAGTACAAACAAAATCAATTATTATCAACAAAGTTTAGATGAAATAGAAAAAATCAAATTAACAAAACAACGTCCTAGCTTATTACTCCATGCTTGTTGTGCACCCTGTGCAGCATTTCCATTAGAATTCTTAAATAATGTTTTTAATTGTACTATTCTTTATAACAATTCAAATATTTATCCAAGTGATGAATATTATAGAAGATTGAATGAATTAAAAAGATATCTTGATGAATTCAATCAGGTAGCTACAAATAAAATTAAACTTGTTGAAGTTAATTATGACAATGAGTTATATACAAAAAAATTAGAACCACTTAAAGACTATCCAGAAGGTAGTATTCGTTGTTTCACTTGTTATTCATTGCGTATGGAAGAAGCATACAACTATGCTAGTAATAATCATTTTGATTACTTTACAACCGTGATGACAATATCTAGACAAAAAGATAGTCAAAAATTAAATGAGATTGGTAGTAAACTTCAAAGTCATTATCCAACCGTTAAATATTTTTATTCTGACTTTAAAAAGAAAAAAGGAATTGATAGAGCTAGAGAATTATCTAAGCAACATAATCTCTATCGTCAACAATATTGTGGGTGTATTTATTCATATCAAAAATATATCGAGAAGAAAGTGTAATTATACACTTTTTTCTATATATTTTATTCTAATTTAAGCATATAATTAAAGAATTGAAACGAGGTGATAAGAATGGAAGGAGAAAATTGCACGTGTATCTTTTTAACTGAAAGTTCTTATCAAAACGGTAAAGTTCTTTCTTAATAATATAGGAGGAATTTATGAATTTAGAAATTAGCAAACAAGAGTTGAAAGATTTTCTACTCAATGCAAATGATCATGATTTTCAAGAGATGATAGAATTTATCCACCCAGTGGATCTTTTAGCTATTATCCATGAGTATGAAGACGAAGCAGTTTCAATCTTAAATCGTTTATCAGATGAAGATATCGCCCACTTGTTAGATGAAGAAGATGATGAAGATATCTATGAATTACTAACCCAATTCTCTACAAAACGTCAAAAAGAAATTTTAGAAGAAATGTCTTCAGATGAAATCGCTGACTTCGTACAAGCATTGGATGAAGATGAAAGTAAAGATGTCTTAAGTAAAATGTCTAAAGAAGACGTTGAAGAAGTAAGAGAATTATTATCATATCCACCGGATACTGCAGGTGGTATCATGGCTACTGAGTTTATTAGTATCCATGAAGATAAAACAGTTAAAAAGACATTAGAATATCTCCAAGGAGTTGCTCAAAACGCTGAGATGGCTTATTACTTATATGTAACTACAAATGAAGGTTACCTTCGTGGTGTAGTATCACTAAGAGATTTAGTTTCATCACCATTTAATACATTAATATCTGAAATAACAAATCTTAATGTTCATTCAGTAAATGTTTATGATGACCAAGAAGAAGTAGCTAAAATGTTAGATAAATATGACTACGTTATGATTCCGGTTGTTGATGAACATAATTTAATTAAAGGTGTTATTACAATCGATGATATTTTAGATATCATTAAAGAAGAAGCAACCGAAGATATCCACCGTATGGCTGGTTTGGATGCCGAAGAAAAAGTAGATGGTACCCTTATTGAATCTATTCGTTCACGACTTCCATGGTTATCAATTAATTTAATCACCGCAATACTTGCTGCATCAGTTGTAGCAATGTTCTCCTCAACGATTGAAGCAGTTGTGGCATTAGCCGCAATTAATCCAATCATTGCAGGTATGGGTGGAAATGCTGGAACTCAATCGTTAACAATTATCGTTCGAGGTATTGCGTTAGGAGAGTTAACTGGTGAAAATGCTAGAAAAGTATTTTTGAAAGAATTAGGTGTTGGGTTATGCACCGGTGTAACCTTAGGAATAGTAGTTGGAATTGGATGTTATTTCTTCTATGGTAACCCATACTTAGGATTTGTTGCAGGTTCTGCAATGCTATTAAATCTAATCATTGCAACTGTATCTGGCTACACCGTTCCATTGTTACTTAAGAAATGCAACATTGACCCTGCATTAGCATCTAGTGTCTTTGTTACAACTGCTACTGATGTATTAGGATTCTTTGTATTCCTTGGACTAGCTACTGAATTATTACCTTACCTTATATAGCAAAAGACTTAAGAGTTACAAACTCTTAAGTCTTTATTTTACGCTAGTTTTAATACAGCAGATAATCTTGGAATAATTTGTTTCTTTCTTGAAACGATGTCTTTAGCAAATAAGACTTCATTTTCTTTTTGTCCTTCAAATATTTCTTCAATTACCCATGATAGTTTACCCATGTATATAAAATTAGATCCTTTACCTTCTACATTAGTAAATGTCATTACAAGTAAATCATATTTGTTAATTGCATTAATTTTATCCATATATGATACAAATTCTCTTCTTATGATTTCCAATTCTTTGATATCCAGAATATTAATTTGTCCAATAGCAATTCTAAATCCTTCAATGGAATATTCTTTAAAATCATTATAAAGAATCTCGCTAAATGATAATCCACGTAGAGTCGCAACTGCTTCAAACATTTCTATCGCTAATTGATCTAAATCTATTTCAGCAATTTCCGCAAGTCCTCTTGCTATTTCTTTATCAACTTCTGTTGTCGTTGGACTATTGAAATTCATAGTATCTGATATAATTGCACAACATAATAACCCAGCTACTTCTTTAGTAGGATTAACTCTAAATTCTTTATACATTGTCGCAATAATACTAGCTGTACTACCTAAGTTTTGATTTCTAAAATTAATTGGACTATTTGTTTCAATATCACCTATACGATGATGATCAATGATTTCCAATACATCCGCTACCTCAAGTGATTCAACACTTTGAGATGCTTCGTTATGATCCAATAAGATAAATTTCTTATGACTATATGAAAATAAATGGAAACGTGATACTGCCCCAATAACATGACCTTTTCTATCAATTACTGGATACGAACGATAACGTGTCTTACTCATACGTTTCGAAACATCATCAACATAATCAGTTATTTTAAAAGTAACTATATCTTTTGTCATTATCATCGATACCGGTGGTGTTTGATACACATAACGTGCTACCTTCATTGCATCATAAGGTGTTGTAATAATCGCAACATCACTTTCAATCGCTTTTTGGATAATCTTATCCGATACATCCTTATCTTCGGTTATTATTAAACAAGCTACTTTTTTATCGATAGCTTTCTCTTGTAGTTCTTCATTATCACTCATTATGATAATACTATCTACAAATTCTTCATCTAAGAAATTATTATTGCGAGAAATCATAATTTTAACTTCTCCATCGCAATGATAATTTTTAGGAGTAACTAGTAGTACACCTTCAATCGTTTCAGTAATATTAGAGAGTGGTACAGTTTTCATCAACTCTTGGACTTGTTCAATATCTTTCATTTGAACATCAGATATATTTGACATTGAGACAACACCCTTTAAGTTATTTTCATCATCAACGACAAATAAACTCTTATTTTTACCTAAAGTAATCTTTTCCCAAGCCTTTTTAATGGTTAAATCAGGGCTAATCAATGATGCTGTATCGATATCAATATCCTCTAATCGACATTTCGCATTCTCAATCAGTAAAGGAGCTTGAACATCAAATTTCTTTAATACATATGATGTCTCTGTATTAATTTCACCAATTCTACATGCAACCGCTGAAAAACCTAGCTGTTCTTTTAAACTAGCATAAGCAATTGCTGAACAAATTGAATCTGTGTCAGGATTTCTATGACCTGTCACATAAATCATATCACGCATAAGATTCCTCCTATATCTAGTTTGATTGTAGCATAGCAAATTTATAAATGTAACCTCTTACAATGACATTTCATTGTATATTTCTTTTAATCTACTTAATAAAAAGAAAAACTAGTTTATAAATTATAAACTAGCCTATTTCTCAACCAATCTCTTTTCAAAGCCACCTGAAACACGATAGCTCTCTGAAAATATAATAAATGCTTTGCTATCTAAATCACGTATTAACTTTTCTAAGCGATGTACTTCAAGTTTACTTATTACCACTACAAATACTTCAGTTTCTTGATTTGTATATGCTCCAAAGCCTTGCCAGAAAGTAACGCCTCTACCCATCTCACTATTGATATGATGCTTGATATCTGCGTTCTTAGTAAATACCATAGCGTTGATTTCAATGTTTTGATAGTGTATTTTGTCAATTACCATTGAAAATAAGAATTGAAATATAATTGAATAAATTGCTGTAGATATGTCAAATAGAATAGCACACAAGCAATAAATCACAACATTTATAAATAATTGTAATTTACCTACGCTAAATCCTTTCCATTTTAGTGCTGCATAAACACCAAGAATGTCCATACCTCCACCACTACCACCATATTGAAGAGCTAATCCAATACCTAATCCTCCAAGAATTGCTCCAATAACGCAAGATGCTAATGTATCTTCCAAAATTGGTGCGCTTGAAACGGGTATCAATGATAAAGTAGCAGTTATCACCAGCATACCTACTAGTGATGCAAAGAAAAACTTTTTACTTATTAAACGATAAGTAAAGATGAATATAGGTATATTGATAATAAAGTTAACCATCCCCACCAAATTATTTGATAAATTAAGTGATGTAAAACGATTAATTAATTCAATTACTAGTTGGGCTACCCCGACAAAACCACCATTGTATAATCCATGAGGAACAATAAATAGATTTGTCGCAAGCGAAAACATGGTAGCACCTAGAATTACCATGAAATATTTTTTTATATCACTTCGCGTCATATATTATTTTTATAGTATTTCTACTTTTTCCATAATATCGCCATTTTGCATATTTCTTACAGCTCCTAAGTTATCAGTAACTTGTCCGAATACTGTATGAACACCATCTAAATGGGGTTGCGCATCATGCACGATGAAGAATTGGCAACAACCAGTATCTTTACCAGCATGTGCCATAGAAATAGCACCTGGGATGTGCTTGTGCGGGTTATTTTTAGTTTCGCATGGAATTGTATATCCAAGATCTCCAGCACCTGTACCATAAGGGCAACCCCCTTGAGATACAAAGTGAGGAATTACACGATGAAATGTTTTTCCATCATAATAACCTTCTTTAATTAGTTTTACAAAGTTTTCTACTGTAATTGGAGCTTCATCTGGGTAAAGTTCAAATGGAATCACTGCTCCATTTTTCATTGTAATTTGTCCTATAATTTTCGTCATAATTTCCACCTCGAATTTATTATACTTGTTTTGTCTTTTGATTACTATATCGTGTTACAATATTTATCAAGGAGATTAACTATGATACTACAATGCCCACATTGTCACACTAACTTAACCAAACAAGAACGGACATTTGTTTGTAAAAACAATCATTCTTTTGATTTAGCTAAAAGTGGTTATCTAAACCTTTTTATTAATAATCAATCCAAAGTTCATGGCGATAATAAAGAGATGGTTCTTGCAAGATCTAACTTTTTGTCAAAAAACTATTACAAAATATTAAAAGATCGCCTTAATCAAGAAATTGCAAAAGTTAATCCTATCACGCTATGTGATTTAGCATGTGGTGAGGGATACTACACAACCGATATGCCAGTAATCCATAAAATAGGAATTGATTTATCTAAAGATGCTATTACTTATGCTAGTAAACACGATAAATCTACCCAATATATTGTCGCATCAATCTTTGATTGCCCTATTGAGAGTGAAAGTATCGATTGTATGACAACGATATTTGCACCAATTGCTGAAGAAGAAATAAAACGCTGTTTAAAACCAAACGGACA
Source organism: Anaerorhabdus sp. (assembly GCF_036641015.1). GTDB lineage: Bacteria > Bacillota_I > Bacilli_A > Erysipelotrichales > Erysipelotrichaceae > Anaerorhabdus. The sequence continues at coordinate 24,274 of NZ_JAVWFO010000008.1, forward strand.
TTTCTTCTGTGTATTTCCTGCCGAGAACCATTTATATCAACTTAAGGAAGTTATTTATGATACTCCTTACAAAAATGAAGCCCCAAATAAATTAACAACACTAGAACTAATGGAAACAATTAGAATTACAACTTCCATAAATATCAATAACAATGATGATTTAAAAAATTTATTTATGATGACTCCTTATTACTTTAAAACATCACTTGAAGACAAAGAAAAAATCAATTGTATTAATGATTTAGATATTACAATTGATTTCTATTTAATGCATTACAAGAAGGCTTAGTCCTTCTTTTTATATTCTATGTCACTTATTACACAATAACCATGTTTGAGTAATAGCTCGGCTGTTTTTCCATTTCCATTAATAATTGTACCATTAAAGTTTCCATCATAAATACACCCAACACCACAACTTGGACTATTTGATTTTAGTATGACTTGATCAACCTCATATTTTTGACATTTCTCTAACGTTCTTAAAGCACCTAATTCATATTCTTTAGTAACATCAATACCGTTTACAGTTATTACTTTACCATTAATAATCTCAGCGGGATCTCTTGGTATCTTTAGACCACCTAAAACCTCTGGGCACACGGCTATTGCTTCATTGCAATTAACCATATCTTTAATTTCCTGAACAAGATAATTACTACCGTTATACTTGCAGTTAATTCCCGCCAAACATGCACTTACTATTTTCATATCATTTCGAGTTACGCTCGACTACACCTCTCCTTCAATAGCTTTTATCGCATGATAATTTATCGCAAATAAACATTACTGTATAAGTGACAATAACCTTTTCAAATTAAATAAGTTATATCTCAACTTTCACATCTTATTTGAATTAGCTAATGTCTACACTTAAACCCTACTTTAGAATTCAGGTTTAAACACGCAATAGTAACTATTGACTAAACTTGATAATGTTAACTAACTATCAATTAATTTACGATGTATGTTACCACTTTCTTTTAAAATTATATCATAATTTTATTTTTCATCGTCTTTGTTTTCATTTACGCATGGTGAAACTTCCGATTGATCACTATAAGATATTGTATCATCTTGGAAACTTACACGTATTATTTTTTTTATGATTTTTTGCATTTTCTTAGGTATCTTTCGATACCACATAATTAAATCCAATTCTATACCAGACAGTTCAAGATCAAATTTGTTATTTACCTTACTCGATATCCCCGCTAAGTAATTAAGATCTGTATCATAAATTTCTGCTATTTTTTTCAACATAAAAATATCTGGTGCAGATGTTTCATTCTCGTACCGCGATATTGCTTTGCCACTAATTCCACACAACCTCCCTAATTGTTTTTGCGTATGATTATATTTTTTTCTGAAATACTTTATTTTCGCTCCAAACGACAGCATAAAACCCTCCCTATCTCTTAAATAATAACTCATATTCCCAAGTTTAGTTAGCCTATTCTCGATAGTATAGACAGTATCGATTTTACCAAAAAATGCCCCTGCTTATTTCTACCCTCATATATTTAAATATACTTTCTAAATACTTGAATTTATTATAAGAACATGATATATTTATTTAGCAGTCAATATAATCGAGTGCTAAAGGAGGAATATTTAATGGCAAACAAGCAATTTAAGGCAGAGTCTAAAAGACTACTTGATTTAATGATTCACTCAATTTATACGAATCGTGAAATTTTCCTTAGAGAATTAATTTCAAATGCATCAGACGCTTTAGATAAACGTTATTATTTATCACTAACTGATGATACAAAACGTATAGATAAAAAGGATTTAAAGATTCACATCGATATCGATAAAGACAACCGTACCCTAACCCTTACTGATACTGGTATTGGTATGACCGATAAAGAATTAGAAAACAATCTTGGTACTATCGCAAGAAGTGGATCTCTAGAATTTAAAAAAGGTTTAGAAGATGCTGATAAAAACATCGATATTATTGGACAATTTGGTGTTGGTTTTTACTCAGCATTTATGGTAGCAAAGAAAATAATCGTTGAAACAAAATCTATTACTACAGGTGAATCATTTGCTTGGGTAAGTTCTGGTGAAGATGGTTATTCGATTAACCCTATTACAAAAGAAGACATTGGTACTAAAATTATTCTTGAACTTAAAGATGATAGTGATGAAGAGAAGTATAGTGAATATTTAGACTCTTATACTATTCAAGAGTTAGTTACAAAATACTCTGATTACGTTCGTTATCCAATTCAAATGTTAGTAGAAACTAGTCAACCTAAAAAAGATAATCCTGAAGAAATGGAAACAATCATTGAAGATAAAACTCTTAACTCAATGATTCCATTATGGAAGAAAAACAAGAAAAAAGTTAAGAAAGATGAATATGATGATTTTTACAAAAATAAATTTATGGACTGGGAAAATCCTCAAAAGGTTATCCACTACAATGTAGAAGGAAATATTTCTTATAACGCATTATTATTCATTCCATCAAAAGCTCCATACAATTTCTATAACGCTGACTACGAACCTGGATTACAACTTTATTGCAAGGGCGTATTCATTATGGATAAAGCTAAAGACTTATTACCAGACTATTTCCGTTTTGTAAAAGGATTAGTCGATAGTGATGATTTAAACTTAAATATTTCACGTGAAATTTTACAACAAGATCGTCAAATGAAATCTCTTGCAGCAAGTGTTGAAAAGAAAATCAAATCAAGTCTTGAAGATATGTTAAAGAAAGAACGTGAAGAATATGAAAAATTCTTTACTAACTTTGGATTAACACTTAAATATGGTCTATATCAAGACTATGGAATGCATAAAGATCAATTACAAGATTTAATATTATTTAAATCAAGTAAAGAAGACAAATATGTAACACTTCAAGAATACATTGATCGTATGCAAGAAGGACAAGAATTTATTTATTATGCTTGTGGAGATTCAATCGAGACAATTAAAAAATTACCTCAAATGGAACGACTTCAAGAAAAAGAATACGAAGTTCTTTATTTCTTAGATGATGTTGATGAATTTGCTATCAATATTCTTCAAACTTATAAAGATAAAAAATTCAAATCAGTAAATCAAGGCGATTTAGGTCTGGATACTGAAGAGGAAAAGAAAGATAAAGAAGAAAAAGCTAAAGAAAATGAATCATTATTAACTTCAATGAAAGATGCTTTATCAGCAAAAGTAAAAGAAGTAAGAATTTCTTCACGTCTTAAATCTCATCCAGTTTGTCTAGTATCTGAAGATGGTATTTCTTTAGAAATGGAAAAAGTATTAGCACAATCTCCTATGAATCAAGGAATTAAAGCTAGTAAGATATTAGAAATTAATCCTAATCATGAAATCTTCAAAACATTACAAAAGCTATACGAAAAGAATCCAGATGCAGTTAAGAATTATGCTGATGTTCTTTACAATCAAGCTTTATTAATTGAAGGACTACCAGTAGAAGATCCTATTGATTACGCAAATAAAGTTTGCGAATTCATGATTGAAGCAAATAAATAGTTTGGCTAAAAGCCAAACTATTTTTTAATAGTAACCTCGATCAAATGTGATTACTGTATATACATTAGACATGTATTTACTAAGTTCATTATCAATATTTTTTTTAAGATCATCATCATTAATTTTTAACTCGTATGGAACTAAGACATCAAAAATTAAATTTATGTGCGTAGGACCACTTACCAATCTAAAATCATGCATAGACAAATTACTATTTATTTTTATTAGTATATTTTCAATGATTTCCTTGTATTGATTAACAATTTCATTATCTTGTTCAATCGGATCCATATGAATTGTCATCATAATATGTAAGTCATTTGCAATTTTTCTTTCTATTTCGTCAACAACATCATGTATGATTAAGAAACTTTGATTACTATTTACTTCAACATGAACACTTCCAATCATTTTTCCAGGACCATATGTATGGATAATTAAATCATGTACACCAAGTATTTGTGGTTCTTTTGTAATAATATTTTTAATTTGTTCCACAATTTCTTCATCTGCTGGCTGACCAATTAAATCATCAAATGTTGACTTAATAATTCCACATCCCGAAATAAATACAAACACCGAAACTAAAATACCCATAGCTCCATCTAATGGTAAAGAAGTAAATGAAGATCCCACTAAAGCAATAACAGTAGCGCTTGTCGCAATAACATCATTTTGACTATCTTTGCTAGTTGCAATCATTGCACTATTATTAATTCTTTTACCCAACGTTCGATTAAAATAACTCATCCAAAATTTTACAAATATGGAAAGTAATAATGAGACTAGTACTACCCAACTAAAATGTATTGGTGTTGGATTCAAAATCTTCTCAAATGATGATTTAAACAATTCAAATCCAACTAATAAAATAATAACCGCAATTATCAAACTTACTATATATTCAATTCGTCCATGTCCAAAAGGATGATCTTTATCAGCTGGTTTGGCCGCTAGCTTATAACCAAATAAAGTAACAATACAGCTTGCTGAATCTGATAGATTATTAAAAGCATCAGAAGTAATTGCAATTGATTGTGATAGAATACCTAAAATCATTTTCAGACAAAATAAAAGGATATTACACACAATACCAACAAGGCTACTTAATGTTCCATATCTTGCACGTACTGTTTCATCAGTTACATTTTCATAGTCTTTAACAAACCTTTTAACTATCATATTAATCATAATTCTTCACCTCAGTCTAATCATTATAAACTATTACAGTGATAAAATCGAATAATAATTATACATTAATTCTTTTGCGTAATGAGTAAGTCATGCTTAACTTAAATTTTGTAACTTGAATACCTAGAGTTAACATTATAGGCATTATCATCCCTACTAAAAATACAGTTATTTGATATTGCATTATTGAATTATTCATAAATAGAATTAGTGGTATCACTAGAAAACATATTGAAATTAAAAATGTCCCTGTTAGAAATCTTTCAAACATATTTTTTACTTTAATTTTTGATTTTTGATATACAAGACTCCAGCATCCGCAAAAGACAATTGTACTTCCTGCTAAGAAAGGATTTAACCAAGTGCTAGTTTCTTGGAAAATAAATAGAAATACAATTGCCTCAATACTTAGGATGCTCATTGAGCGTACAAATAAATGTAACGTCTCTTTCCTTGATGGTCTAGCAAAATAATATGCCAGTGATATTGCGATAAAGGCCATAACTATGGATGGCAGTGCATAGTTACTCCAAGCATAATCATAAGCAAGTACTAAGCAAGCTACAGTAAAATATAACTCATTTCTTGTTTTCATATTAACTACCTCCATCAAGTGTTTATACTTTAACACTTTATAAAATATTCACTGTCCTATTTTTGGTACACTGTGTTAAAATGATATTGGTGATAAATATGAACAAGAAAGCCAGGATATTACTCTTATTAGATTTTTTCCAGCACAGGACTAACGAGCAACACCCAGTAAAAATGCCAATGATAATAGATTATTTAGAGTCACAAGGTATTCAATCTGAACGAAAAGCTATTTACTCTGACATTGAAACTCTTAAAGACTGGGGATTAGATATTCTGTACTCAAGCAAACCACCAGTTGGATACTTTTTAGCTTCTTCAGATTTTGATTTAGTGGAATTAAAAATTTTAATTGATGCCATTTCTTCGTCAGATTTTTTAACTAAAAAGAAAACTGAATCACTAAATGAGCGTTTATTAAGTCTAACTAATTGCCATGATGCAAATGAATTACGAAAACAAATTTTATTAAATAATAAGAAATTCAAAAATGAACAGGTTTTTTACTCTTTAGATTCACTACAAACCGCAATACATAATAATATGTCTATTGAGTTTAGATATTTTGATTTAACATTGAAAAACGAAAAGAAATATCGTAAAGATGCGACATATTATTCGTTGATACCCTATGCATTAATTTACGAAAATCAAAGATACTATTGTGTTGGTTACTCAACTAAACATAATTCTTTTTCCCATTATCGAGTTGATAAAATGGATGATCTACAACAAATAGAAAAAATTGAAAAAAAACGCTTTAATTTACAGAAATATCAAAGCACAAATTTTAATATGTCCATTGGTAATATTGAAACAATTACATTACAAGTAGATGAATCAATAATAAGTACTGTTATTGATTCATTTGGTCAAGATATTATATTCCAAAAACTTGAACTAGGTATTTATACAGTTACTATTCAAACTACTAGTTCTTTAACTTTTATAAGTTGGTTATTACAATTTCGAACAAAAATAAAAGTAATCTCACCTTTAAGCCTAGTAGATGAAATTACTTCTATGTTAAAAGATATGCTTTCCTATTACACTGATTAATAGTTTTTTATGCGCTGTAACTAATGGATATTGTTTTAAATCATTAATTTTAATCCATTTACAATGATCTAACTGTATCTTATTATCTAATTCCTTATAAAAACAATTCATTTGCCAAATACGATGAGAAAACACATGTTTTCTCTTTTTAAGTTTAGTTGTTTCAATATTTAATGCAGATGAAAATTGAGGCAAACGATATAAATCTTTCATTAATCCATCTGAATCATCTTGGCTAATGCATATTTCATCATTGTTTATTAATACATAAGTATACACTTCTAATTCCTGTGGTGCTTTTGCTTTTGTTTTTACTGGATACTTTTCTTCTTCACCCAATTTATGGGCTTTACAATCATCAACAAGTGGACATAACAAACAACTTGGATTCTTTGGGGTGCATACCATTGCACCTATTTCCATTAACCCTTGTGTAAATTTTGATGGTTGTGAATCTTTCATCCATTTTGCACATAACATCGTAACTTTTTTTCGAGTTGCTTGTTTAGTTATATCATCATCCCAAGCCTTTACTCTAGTTACAACACGAAACACATTGCCATCTACAGCAGGCTGTTCCTTATTAAAACAAACACTTAATATCGCTCCTGCCGTATACTCACCAATTCCATTGATAGATAGTATATCATCTAAATTATTAGGAAATATACCATTAAATCTTTCTTTGATTGTTATTGCACCTTCATGTAGTTTCCTAGCGCGATTATAATATCCCAATCCTTGCCATAGATGCAATACATCATTAATATCGGCATTCGCTAATGATTCTATCGTAGGCCACTTAGTCATCCATCTATTGTAATATGGTATCATCGTATCAATTCGCGTTTGTTGTGCCATGATTTCACTTACCCAAATTGAATATGGGTCATTTGTTTTACGAAATGGTAATTCTCGCTTATTTTCATCATACCAATTTTCTATTTTTTCATTAACTTTCATTCTACTATCTCCCGTACTATAATATTACTGAGGTACTTTATGGATAAAATCAAGCAACTCCAAGAATATATTGATTCTAGCAATAAAATTGTTTTTTTTACTGGTGCAGGAATATCAACAGAAAGTAATATTCCTGATTTTCGCAGTACATCAGGCTTATATAACCAAGATTATGATTTTCCACCTGAGACTATTTTAAGCCATCATTTCTTTTGTAACAACCCAAATGAATTTTATCGATTCTATCATAATAAAATGATATATCCAGATGCTAAAGCAAATATAGCACATCTTGCCATCGCCAAACTTGAACAATTAAACAAATGTCTTGGTGTTATTACTCAAAATATTGATGGTTTACATCAATTAGCAGGATCTAAAGCTGTAATTGAATTACATGGATCAATACATAGGAATTACTGTACTGAATGTAAAAAATTCTACTCACTTCCCGAAATACTAAGTAAAGATTTAACTCCTATATGTGCTTGTGGCGGTTTAATTAAACCCGATGTTGTTTTATATGAAGAATCATTAAATGAAACCGATATAGATGTAGCATGTTCGCTAATACAAAGTGCTGATTTACTAATTATTTGCGGCACATCGTTATCAGTGTATCCTGCCGCTGGATTTCTAAGATTCTTTAAAGGCAAACATTTGGTTCTTATAAATAAAACTGCTACAGCTTATGATGATCAAGCAGATTTAATCATTCAAGATTCATTGGGAAATGTTTTCTCATCATTACAAATATAAAATAATTGCAAACTGATTAAATAAAAGTAGACTATACTTTTTTGGGTAGTCTACTTTTATTGTATCACTTCATCGATTGATTTTTAATTCGCACTAAAATACTTCTTACCATTTTCCATCGTTATTCCCTTGGCATTCATCATTTCACTTACGGTTACCAATTGAAATCCTGAATCGATTAACTTTGGTACTACTTCAATAAATGCATCTTTAGATTCTACATGAATATCATGCATCAAAATAATATCGCCATCTTTAGCTTTATTCATTATTTCATTTACAGTACTTTGAACATCTCTTGTTTTCCAATCCATTGTATCTATATTCCACATTATAAATGGAAATGGAGACTCGTTTGCCATTCGTTTACTTACTGCACCATATGGTGGTCTAAATAACGATATTTGATAACACCATTTACTTACATCTTCATATACTTTAGTTGGTGTTAAATAAAACTGTTCATCTAAATTTTTCATCCTGGCCATATTTGGATGACTATAAGAATGACTTCCTACTTGGCTACCTGATTCAATTTCATTTAACACTACTTGACTTCCTTTTTCCCCAATGCGATTACCTACTACAAAGAATGTTGCTGCACTATCATACCTGCGTAATACTTCAAGTATTTGAGGCGTATTTTCAAGATGTGGTCCATCATCAAATGTTATTGCTACCATTGGTCTACTTGGATCTATGTATCTATTAGGGATATAAACAACAGGATCCTCTATCGTTTGAATAATTCCTAAATTTAAATTTATATGATTTGCAATTTCTTCAGCATTTTGTCTAAATATAATTGGTTGTTCAAACTCATCAATAATAAATACTAATTCATTACCTTCTATATAGAAGTTTGAAAATATATTTATATCATCTGCTGTTTTCTCCAAAAAGACTCTTGAGAATCCTAACTCTTTTGTATCTGCATTCTCCTTACACATATTTCTTAAGTTCTGTCTCATTAATCGTAATGCTATATCATCGAAACTTTGTGTTGTATCAATTCTATTACCTGTATTCTTATCCAATAAAATAGTTTGAGAAGGATAGTAACCTTCTGGATTATTTTTATCAACTATTTCAAATCGTATTTGAATGATTGAATCAGAGATTTCTTTCAGTTTATAATCTATCAATAACATTACTGATGCATCATCTTTTATTAATTCTTCTTTCATATCTATAATATTAGTAAAAATCTTTTCAGCTTCCAGTGCAACTGTTTCTCCAATAGTATTCTCAAGTTTTGGATAATACAAAGCTATTGAAAAATCTTTCTGTATTTTTTTTATTAAGTTTACTTTCTCATCATGACTACTAACTTGTTTAAGAGGCTCTGGAATGTATTCATTTATAAGCATAACACTTAGACTAATGCCACAAATTAATGCGATTAATATAATAAAGATTGCAATTTTTTTATTTCTTACAGTTGATTTCTTAACCATTTCATCACCCTTTCAAACCTACTCTATTTTATCATAGATATAGTCATTAATTTAGTCATAAGCATAAACTTTAGAATATCTTAATTTTTAAGAAAAAAAATGACTGGGCTAACCAATCATTTAGGAAATACTCGACTTAATATCTTTTCAAAATTTTTGTAATCATCCTCATTTGGATGTTTTGATGTTTCATCAAATCCTTTTAAAAATGCATCAATATCAAACTTTGCAGTTTTTCTATCCATCTTTTCACATTTTTCTTTGATAGATAAAGGCATTTTACCTTGGCATAGAAATTCACCCAATAATTTATTACCTGGATAAATACATGTCTTAACATTCTTAATAACTCGATCATAATACGTTTGTGTTTTTTGAAATCTTACTGTTCCAAATAAGAAGATATTTTTGTTACGAGAATTTTTTAGAAACTCCAGTATTGTTGGATAAAAATTGCCATTTTCTGCACCTGATCCTACAAATACAAGTTCTGGTAAATTCTCCGTTTTTGTTACATCACCTTCATAGACACAATCCCCAGGAATGCATTTTTTGATGATATCTACTAACTTTTTTGTGTTGCCTGTTTTTGAAACATATACTATTGCGTATTCCATATTTCCCTCCAAGCTCTATTTTTACTATATCCTTAATTAATTTAGTAGTCAATTAAGTATATTAAAAAATGTGAAAATTAATTATTTTATTAGTGTTGGTAAGTAAATAAGCGTTCCTATTACACCTGTACCAAAGATAACAGATATTGCATTTAGCTTATATTTTCTTAACAAGAATAATGCAACTATAAATAATACAAATTCAATAATTCTAAAATCACTTATTACAATTGATTGTAAATCAGAGTTAAATAACCCTAGAATTAAAATTGATAAACCTGCTGAAGCAATCATTGCAACTACCGCTGGTCTAAGCGCTGATAACACTGTTTGAACACCACCAAAGTTACGATATTTATAATAGAAATGCGCTAACAATAAACAAATAATAAAAGCAGGAATGACACAACCTATAGAGCATATTATTGCGCCAAATGGGCCTGCAAGACGAGTTCCTACAAATGTAGCTGAGTTTATAGAAATTGGACCAGGAGTCATTTCTGCAATCGTGATTAAGTCTGTAAACTCTGCCATAGTCATTAATCCATGCACATTTACGATTTGATTTTGAATTAATGGAATCGCTGCATAACCACCACCTACTGAAAATAATCCAACTTGTATAAAGCTAAAGAATAGTTTAAGTAATAATATCATTCATTAACACCAACTTTCCTTTTATTAAAAAAACAATCATATCCTAAATCAATAAATCCAATTGCCAAACATGCAACAATAATAAGCATCGCACTCATGTTTAACACAACTGCACAAAAAAAGGCAGTACCCATTAATCCAATATATAATACTCGTTTAGTTGCTACTACATTTTTAGCCAAATTTAACACAACGTCAAAGATTACTGCCGCAACACCTGCACGCATAACTTGCAATGCTGTTGCAATAATTATATTTGATCTAAACTGTTCATAGAATATCGCAATAATTGAAATAATAACCATTGGTGGTAATATCGTTCCAACAACCGCAACAAATGATCCCACTATTCCACCCATTCTATATCCCAATATAACAGATGCATTCACCGGTATTGGTCCTGGTGATGATTGAGCAATTGCTGTTACATCCAACATCTCATCCTCTTCTAACCAACATAGTTTTTCAACAAATTCTTTTTTCATTAATGAAACTATGACAAACCCTCCACCAAATGTGCATGCACTTAACATGAATGTGGAACAAAATAATTGCCAAAGCATTTTCTTATCAGCTTTTTTCTTCATATTTCTCCCCCTCTTAAATTCCAACGTTTTTAATATATCACTCCTTTTATATAATTACCAATTATGATATATTATGTTATATAAATATTTTTTATATATGGAGGTTTTATGTTAGATATTAAAATAGAGACATTTATCGCTGTTGTTCATTATGAAAGTTATACTGCTGCAGCTGAATCTTTGCACATGACTCAACCTGCAGTAACACAGCATATTCATAAGCTAGAAGATTATTATGATTGTAAACTAATAGATAGTTCTAAACGTTCTATCAAATTAACTGAATCAGGTAAATTACTATATAATTATTTGAGTTTACAAAAAGCTAATGAAGATAAATTCAAATTACAATTAAAGAAAACAATTAACCCGATGTGTTTAGGCGCATCCTTATCAATTGCTGATTATTATTTACCAAGATTAATTAAAAAGCAATTTAATTTTAGTAAAGAAAGAATTAGAATATCTGTAAGTAATACTACAACTATATTACATGAATTAAGCAATGGTAATCTTGATTGTGCTCTTGTAGAAGGATTATTTGATAATGATATATTTGAATCAATCGAACTAATTAAAGTGCCATTTATCCCTGTTGTATCACATTCTCATCCGTATGCGAATAAATCAGTAACGATTAATCAACTACATCAGTTTCCTTTGGTATTGCGTGAACCTTGCTCTGGCACTAGAGAAATATTTGAAAATTGGCTACTACAAAAAAATGACTCATTTAAATCGTTTAGTGAATGTATAGAACTTGGAAGTTTTACACTAATAAAAGAAATTGTTGCTAAAACAAATGCTGTTACATTTTTATATGAAGGTGTCGCAAATAAAGAAATTAAAAACAATAAACTTTCAACATTAAATCTAAAAGGATTCAAGTTAGAACATCCATTTTACTTTATATATAGAAAAGGTGACCCCGATACAAGTCACCTTCTAGATTTTTATAAAACTTTATTTACCAACTTTAGTAGCTTACTTTAAATTTTAAGTCATTTATAAACTTTTCATACTTAACTATAAATAAATTACATGGTATTTTTGCATCTTTCATATTACTCTCTCTTAATAGTTCAACAAGCGGAACTATTTCTTGATAAAACGGAGTAATTCCTAAATTTGCAAGAATGCCTTTTAATGTATGTGCTCTAAAAAAAGCTTGCTCTAAATTTCCTTGATTAACTGCATCAATTAATTGATTAAAATTTTGATCTTGAATTAAATCAATCAAACAACTTACATAAAATGTTTTATCTTTATTAACTCTTTCCAATGCATTATTAGTATCACAACCGATCTCATTTAAATATTGTATAACATCCATTCTTTACTCCTTATCCAATTCAATGAAGACCTGTATCTTAGCACAATTCGATTCTCCCCATTTAGTAATATTAGATATAGAAATAACATCTTTGCCATTTTTGTTAAATATTTTATTTGAATGCTTATTCTCTAGTAAATTTGAATTTATTTCCTTTATTTCTGCCTCAATGTCAAAACATTTAGTAATATCTTCTTCGACAAAAATATCTCTGTCATTCATGACCTGTGCCACTTTATTATTTACATAGTATAGATAATTACTTTCTAAATCTACGATATAAATATATGCATTTAACGATTCTAAAATCCATTCTTTACCCACAACTGATATTGATTTAGGTAATACTTTTTGACCATCTAAATAAAAACTACTTTTTGATTTACCAAGTCTTTTGGCGTTATATAATGCTTCATCGGCATGTAAATATATTTCACTTATTGAAATTCCGTCTTGTGGATAACAAGAAATACCTATTGAGCACGAAGGAACTTCACCCTCAAATTGAGACATCGCTTTATTAAACTTATTTATAATATCGTTTGAAATTTTCTTTACTTGTTCAGTACTTTCAACTTCTTTAAGTAAAACTATGAACTCATCTCCGCCAAGTCTTCCAATCGCGCTATTTTCACTACAACAATCTAACATAATATTAGCAAATTCGATTAAGACTTTATCACCAAAGAAATGCCCATAAACATCATTAACTCTTTTAAAATTATCAATATCGATAATCATCACTGCTGCTGGTTTCTTATTTTCTATCAAATAAGTTTCTATTTCATGACGAAATGCTCCACGATTAAGTAGTCCTGTTAAGCCATCTGTTCTCCCTGCTTTTAAAGCACGTGTTAAATTCAATGTATTTCTCAAACGATTACGTATTATTGCTTGATTATATGGTTTCTCAAAAAAATCTACAGCTCCTGCCTCAATTATTTTCTCTTCTACTTCATTAAGTTCTTCGCCTGTCATCGCAATTACTGGAATTTCTTGGTAAGCTTTAATCTTCTTAAATTCACTTAAAAATTCATACCCATCCATAATTGGCATAACTATATCTAATAGTATTGCTTCTATATTTGTATGATAAATTTCTAATATTTCTAAAGCTTCTTTGCCATTACTAGCTTGTAAGTAATCATATCGATTTCCTAAGCATTCCATCAATATTTTACAATTTAATTCGACATCATCGATTATTAATATAGTATCTTTCATGGTTTCTCCCACTTATGCATTTCCAATAGCCTTTTGATTTAACAACAGAAAATAAGTACACTAGCGCTTATATCTATTCATGCGTCTCGACATTTGGTAAATGATTTACATCTTCAACAGTACTTAATGATTTTTCGTAATAATATATCCTAGCATTTCTACTAGGTATTTTACTGTAAAACTTCTTCTGAATACGGTCAATAACAACAAATATATCTTCAGTACTTTTAATTTCAACTAATAACCCAAAATTATTTGTAACAAAGCTGGTATATATATCTGTTCTCCTTAGTGTATCCAATACAACATTTTCAAAAGTTTCATGTAAATGCGTTTGTTTACCTTTAACATCTTTTAACTCAAATACAATGATATGATAATTGGTCTTATCACGTCGTGCTTTACGCACATATACTTGATACAATTTCTTAAATGTAAGTTGTGAACAAAATAATGGTCCATTAGCAATTAAATCTTCTTCAAATTCCTTTGGTATCTCTTCAATATGAACTGTTTTCCCTGTTTCTTGTTGATCACCTAAAAATAGTTTACGAATATTATCACCTAATGGAATACCTAAATCATCATTAAATTTTTTGCACATCTTTTCAAAAAAAGCCAGTGCTCGATTATACTCACGAGTCTCAATCAATGCTTTACAATAAAACAAAATTATTGACTCTGAAAATGGATCTTTCTCTAATGCTTTTTTACATACATGTATTAAATCTGCATAGTTAGGGTTTTCCTTACTAAACTCTTCACTACAAACTGTAACAATCATTTTATTATATAATTCATTGAAATATTCACGAATTGATAATATCCATTCTTCACTATATTCAACCAAAAACTCCGATTGAGTATCACCTAATTCAAATAGTTTTTTTAAATCTTTAGTTTCAACAATTGATTTATAACAACTCTCATAAGTATCTAAATCAACTTTTACCTCTAAAGCAGGATTAAGCATATATCCCATCTTAGAAGTTATAATCCAATCATATTCACATATCTTTGATAATTCATTTCTTAATCGAAATATCGCATATTTAATTGCACTATTAGGATTTTCACTCTCCGGCCAAAAAGATGTAATTAACATATCTTTAGAAACAATACGATTACGATGATACACAAAATATGCGAGTAAACTTGATAACTGTCTACCCAATATATCTGCCGCATCAACAGTATTGCCTGATGCTTCTATATAGAATTTTCCTAACATTTTAAATTCTACTGTACTCATATTTTACCTATCTTCTTTTCCATTATCTCTGAATTAACAGCATATGTAATTGCTGTATCTTTACTAATCATATTATCCTTATATAATCCATAAATTGAATCGTCCATTGCGACCATTCCATCTTGTTTTCCAGTTGCTATGTAATTATCAATTTGATATGTCTTACCATCTCTAATTTGTGTTCTAATTGCATTACTAGTAAGCAATATTTCAAATGCTGGCTTTAATTCTTCATTAACAGTAGGAAGTAATTGTTGAGAAACAACTGCTTGCAATACTGTTGATAATTGTATCTGAATTTGTCTTTGTTGCTCAGGTGGGAATACATCAATGATACGATTAATTGTTTCAGCAGCACCTAATGTATGTAGAGTTGATAAAACAAGATGTCCTGTCTCAGCAGCAGAAAGAGCAATTTTTATTGTTTCATAATCTCTCATCTCTCCTACCAGTATTACATCCGGAGCCTGTCTTAAAGTAGCTCTAAGCGCTTGAGCATAGTCACTAGCGTCATTACCTATTTCTCTTTGTGATACTATTGATTTTTTATGTCGATGTAAATATTCAATTGGATCTTCAATCGTTACGATATGTGACTGTCTCGTTTTATTTATCTCATCAATGATACATGCAAGTGTTGTTGACTTACCACATCCCGCACTCCCTGTTACAAGAACTAAACCTTTAAGTAATTTTGAAAATTGTATAACTGTATTTGGAATTGATAACTCTTCAGGGTTTGGTAAATTAGGCTTCACAAATCGCAATACAGCTGACAATGAACCTCTTTGATAATATACACTAGCTCTGAAACGTCCTAGCCCAGAAATGGAAAACGAAAAATCATCATCACCAATTTCATCAAGATGTTCCATTGTTCTATTCTTATTTAGCTCATATATCTCATTAATGATTAAACGTGCTATATCTGGATGAACTACGTTCTCATCCATTGGCTCAACACTACCATTCACTTTAAAAGATATTGGACTTCCTGCAATAATAAAAATATCTGATACATTTTTGCTTACTGCTTTTTCTAGAATTTCTTGTATTGACATATGTCCTCCATTAAAAGTTAAAACCTTTTTGGGAATATTCGTCCTGGTTAATTGTTTCTACAACCCAACATAAAACCTCACTCTTCATTATAGTCGCATTAATGCACAGTTTTACTTTTAGTTGCGCTTTATCATTAATAATTATAGTATATTCAGCCACATTATCCAATAAATTTATGCCACTTACACTATTTTGGATTGTTTTATAGGCTTCTGTTATATTTTCCGATTGTGCTAATATACGATCAATTTCTAATCTAATCTCCATCGCTTTAGTGTCAGCCACATAATTTTCTTCTAATATATCTATCGAATGATCTACCCTTTTCAAACTTGTTTGTGCCTGTTTATAACTTAAGGTTGAAAATGCTACAAATACCAAAATAATAAATACAATGAGAATGGAAGAATAACCAACAGATAATCCAAAGTTTTTTGAATTTTTCATATCAGTAACCCCCTGACATAACATTAAAGTCAACTAGTACCTTGTCATCTATACTAACTGTTATATTATGTTTCATATAATTTAAATCTAATTTAATAGAATCTACATTTATCACATAGTCATTTTGTTTCATTTGCATTTGCAAATCATTTATTTGTCGAAATCCATCTAGTGTTTTTCCATCAAAGATTCTCATGTTCTCTGCAACATTTTCCGCTAATATCATCGCTTCATTTTTCAAAACTGCTTCGCGTGATAAATTATTACTTCTAACAAAAAAATTAACGCATACAATACTTGAAAGCGCAAAGAAAAGTATTCCACAAAGAATCTCAATTAAGAAAATATAAAATTTTGATTTTCTTTCTTTCTTCATTTATTACCTCATTGCTATTTTCATATTAATTTCTTTATTATTAACCTTTACACTATACTCAATAGCATTATCATTAATATTGAAATCTAAATCATTTATTTTACAAATCACTTCACCACTTTCAAATTCAAAATCTGTTTTTGGCAAAATAATCAGTTCTTTTAATTCTCCTTCATGCTCATAAATCATTTTAATATATTCATCATAGGTAATGGCTAAATACTCTATTCCATCAATTTCATTGATTGTTACTTGATTCTTATCCGCTTGTCTAATCGATGTTGCAATATATGCAATTGGTAATCTTTCATCTTCTGATTGATTGGTATTACTAATAACCATTTGATAACATCTACTGCCCAAAAGTAATAAGTAAAAACACCCTACAACAACTGCCGTAAGTAAAGTTAACGTCCATAAAAATTCAATAACTTTTGTTTTTTTCATTTTTTCTACCTTTGGTAAACTTTTATTTCCGGTTGAATATTTGCACCAATAGTTTCATAGAATACATGATATTTATTTGTGTCAATATAAACACCATAGTTTTCAACTAAATAATCTACTGATGAAGGATATATACCTTCATTGCTATAACATGTTATTGCTGCAC
The DNA here is from genome assembly GCF_036641015.1 of Anaerorhabdus sp. Classification (GTDB taxonomy): domain Bacteria; phylum Bacillota_I; class Bacilli_A; order Erysipelotrichales; family Erysipelotrichaceae; genus Anaerorhabdus. The sequence continues at coordinate 41,978 of NZ_JAVWFO010000008.1, forward strand.
GTTGTATAGCTTCTTGTAGTCGTTTAGTTCCCTCTTCATCTAACCTTTGCTGTGTTAATGATAAACTTAATAATACACCAGCCACTATGATTAGAAATCCAATTACATATACTAATCGACTTATTTCCCTTTTCTTCCTAATCATCGTTATCCCAAACTAGTCATTATGCTCATAAGCGGTAGCATAACAGATAACAGTATTACACCAACAATAATAACGCAGCTAATCATCATCGTTGGTTCAATTGCGTTTAAGAATCGATTAATTGAATTTATTGATTCTCCTTCATACTCAATCGCTACTTTACTCATAGTTTCATCTAATTTTCCTGATCTTAGACCAAGCTTAAGCATTTTTGTGTACACTGGTTTAAGTATTTTAGATTCTGTGAATACTTCCATGGTATCTTCACCTAGTTCAATTTTATGACTACAGTTATTTATTTTTTGTAAAATATCTTTGTTACTTATTAATTTATGCAATAAGGAAAATGAATCCTTAAGATTTAACCCACTATTTATTAACAAGCTTAACGCATAAGCAACTTTACTTGTTTCTATATTAATCATCAATTTTTTAGTTAAGACAAATGATGATAAGAAATTTGTTAATGCATTATCTTTGTACTTAAGTTTAAAATATAGAAAACAACTAAATATAGTTACAACCAAAATTATTAAGAATATAAATCCATATTGCGCAACAAATTGACCTAATTGCATTAATGTTAATGATGCCGCTGATAAATCAACACCCATACTATTTAATACTTCTCTAAAAATAGGAAGTATTTTAATAACAAGTATCCCCATTAAAACTATCATCACCATCAATAAAATTAACGGATAAAACAACGCATCCTTAACCTTATTTTGCATTGAGTCTATACGACTATAATAAATTGCGCATTGTTTCATAACTCGATCTAAATATCCTGTTTTCTCACCAACCTGTATCATTTCTATAAAATATGAATCAAATATATCTACTGATTTAACAGCATTATAAAAACTTTCCCCCGTAGACAGTTCTTCTTTAATTTTAATTATTGCATTTTTAAAATTAGTAGTTTCTATTTCATCTACAATAACTTCTAATCCTTCACTAAGTGACAATCCTGAATCGAGAATCATACTTAACTGTTCACAAAATAATGAAGTTTCATGATATGTAATCATTTGATTACCCCCTTAATAATTATATTTTGTCTCATAAGAGCCATCATATTTTTGGTTTGCTGATGAGAATGTTGGATCCATCCTCTGCCACTTATCTGATTTAAAGTAAGTTTCTGGATCAACCCATCCTACATCATGAATATACACCTCTACCCACGCATGATATCCTTCTTCAACATATCCCGTAATTAGTTTAGTAGGTATTTGTTGTACCCTTAACATACACGTCATCAATGCTGCATAATCGAAACATATCCCTGTTTTAATTTCTAATGTTTCATCAATAATAGGTACCACAAATTTATTTTGTACTTCTTCTACTTTATCCCAATCATACGATATATTATTTACTACCCAATTATACACTTGATATACTCTATCCAAATCTGTTTTAGCATCCTCACAAACTTCAAACGATTTGTTTATAGCTGCCGTTTTTAAATCGTAATCTATTATTTGATTTGGATATAAATATGGATAATTTGGATCATCTAATTTAACATCAATTGTTTGACTTAATACTAATGCATAAGTGTTATCCTTAACATTTTCTCTTATTTGTATATTATACATACCTTCACCTAAATTTAGTGGATATGATATGTATTGATTATCTTTTGAGATATCATAATTATAAGTTGTATCACCATTGATAATCTGAATCTTTAATCGATTATGTTCTTCTGTTAGCGTTTTAACCATTATATATCCTAAATTGGTATTTGAATAATCAATTTCTATCATTGAATCACTCACTACTAAAATACCAGATGCTTCTGGCATTTTTATAGATTCTTTTGTTGGAACTATTTCATTTCCAGATGATTCTATAATTGGATACTTTGAGCTGTCATTGCTTTGCCCACTATTAGAACAACCCACCAATAGTACTAGCAAACAAATCGTTATTCTATATACCTTCATGGCACCACCTGTATATAATTATAATCAATTCTTGGCTATTTTACTATGAAAGACTGTTAAATAAAGGTAAAAGCGCTATTATCCATAGCGCCTTAATTACTTATTCATTTGCTTTGATTGAAGTTCTTTTCCATCAATAACCAATGTTTCATTTCTAAAATTAAACTCAATAATGCTCTTATCATTGACTACTGCCACAAATAAATCATCATTGCTTGTTATTCCTGAACTTGCAAAATCAGGTTTCTTTAGAAATATACAACTTCCTTGTCGAATGATTACATGAATATCCTCTGGGGCATCTACCATCTTCTTAACTTCTTTACTTCTAATTGTGACTGTATAGCTTCCATCATCATTTAACTCAGTTGCATGCAATGCAAATCCTTTTTGATTACGAATTTTAATAATAACTCCACCAATAACAACTACAAACCCACAAAAAATAGCGAATTTAAAAATTAACTCCTCATTGTTATTTTTTCTATATGCTTCTGGAGTAGTTTCCTCCTGAATTTCAACTTCACTTTGATTTTCTTCTGCAAGAGGTGTTATTGTAGTAAACATAGTTCCTATTGCCAGCAATATTATTAATGTCAATTTTCTCATTATATATACCTCTTTAACATAATATTACTTCTTTGGTTATAAGTTGGTTATATTTCACTCTTTTTTGAAAATGTTCATTGATTTAAACACGTTTTTCCAAGTAAATCAGCAGAAAAAAAACCGATATAATCGGCTTATTTTATAATTGGAGCAATTCATCTACAAGTTACGAACTATATAGTATGTTTTCTTTCTATAAGTATTATATATGATATATATGATATTTTGTAATATTTCAATGTAGATATATAAAATTTAATAAATTTTTGTTACCGAAAAAAGCAGAATAATGATAATGAGTGTCGCTATTTAAAGTTTTATTATTTAACGATATAATATAATAAATAGTAATTTGAAAGTAGGATGACATTATGTTTGAAATATTACTAAGTTGTAAACCAGAAGAACTTTTATATAATACAGAGTAATTGTTTTAATTATTAAAAGATGCTAATGAGGCAGAACAGCTGATTAGAATCCTGTGGAAACGTGTTCCTGAATTGAATGATGAACAAGAAAAAGAATTGCATAAATTAGGAAGACAAATTCGAAAAAAATTTATTATCAAACCAATAAAGTTTTAAATCACAAATTACAATTTGAATGGTGGATGAAGTAGTATGGATTTAAAAAAAACAGAAAAATTTATTGATAAACAAAATGTTAGTTTTATACGCTCTAATGATGATGCAAACTATCCTAATGCTAGTATATACTTTTATCATAAAGGACTAATTAAATACGTTGGAATCATGCTAAAAGGTAAAATGGAAGTATTAACAGATCAAGAAACTAAAAATATGATTTAGAAAAAGGGAGATACCATGTTTTATAAAAAAGCTGTAACTAATCCAGATTATTGTGTATTGAAATTTACTGCTATAAGTGGTAGATATTATTGTGATTTAAAAACAGAAAAATTTGTTATTAAGTAATTACTAAACTACTATTTTGAAAATAGCATCAAAAAATTATAATTGTTCTAAACTCAACCTATGATTCGTGTTAAAAAACACTTTTTCATTATAAATTAATAGGTGAAAGGAGTGAAATTATATGAATCAAGAAAAAATAGGAAAATTTATTGCAGAAAGGCGTAAAATAAAAAAATTAACTCAAGTGGAATTAGCAGAAAGATTAGGAGTATCTGATCGTTCTGTTTCAAAATGGGAAACAGGAAAATGTATGCCAGATTTATCTTTGTTTGAACCGTTATGCAAAGAATTAGAAATAAAAGTAAACGAATTATTAAGCGGAGAACAAATAGTAAGTGATAATTATCAAGAAAAGTGTGAAGATAATATTATTAACACCATTGATTATACCAACAAGAAAATTACTAATAAAAATAAAAATCTAGGAGTTATTTTATTAGTATTTGGATTTTTAATAGTATTAACTGCTATTTCTATATTTCCGTCGGAAAGTAGTTGGAGTTCGGTTTATTCAGTATTTGGATGTATAGTTGCTTTAACTGGTTTTTCTAAATTCACAAAAAAATTAGATTATCTAAAAAGAGTATTATTTAATTTTGGCTTTTTTATACTTTTTGTAATACTATTATTTACGCTTGACTACGCAAATGTGGCAATTAACAGACAAGTACCAAGATTTTCTTATAATACGGAAACTCTTGATAAAATAATATTTTATCAAGCACCATTTTATAATGCATTTAGAATCAATACAAATAGCGTAAATGAGTATTACATTATTGATTATGCAAAAGAGTACACTATTGATACTGTTCCTACATCACCATTTAATAGGGATAAAAGTGGTATAGATAACTTAATGAAATATAAAAATAAATATGTTGGAAATAACAGTAATAATGGCAATTTGATAAATAGTTTACCTTTATCAGAATATGGATATGTATTTGAAATTGATTCAAAGGATTTAGGACTAATTATTGATTACCATACAACGGACTGGTACAACAATGAAAATAATTATATCCAAAGGGCATTGATTTATAATTCTGTATCAATATTTATGCTTATAGATAATGTAGAATATATCACTTATAATTTCAGTGGTAACTCTTACACTATTAAAAGAGATAATATAGAAAAAGAATATTCAGATTATTTACAAGTAATTAAAGATAATAAAATTGATAAGGAAAAATTCAATAAATATGTTGAGAATCAAATGAACGATTATAATTTTGTCATAAAAACATTTGAAAAATTATTTTAAAATACTATCTAATAGAGGGCTATCAGTAAAGGATAGTCTTTTTTTGTTGGAAGAAAGGTCCTGATTATGGCTGTATCGTTAGTTTAAAGAACAACATATTTTTATGGTGCTCTTTAAACTTTGTTATATATTTACATTGCTTATATTTTTTACTATTAGTTTAATATTATTAATTCTATTTGCCAAAAATTCCTTTTTATAAAATTGTAGTCTTTTTGTAGTCTTTTGATTATTAAAACAAAAAAAACCTTTATTCAAGGGTTTATTTTATATTTGGAGCAGATGAAGGGAATCGAACCCTCGTGTCGACCTTGGCAAGGTCGCGTTCTACCATTGAACTACATCTGCAATAACAACTGCTTTAATATATTAGCATAAATTTAATTTATAGACAACTAGTTATTAATCAATTTTTCTATTTTTTGAAAATAAAATTTATTATGATTTGTCATAAATATGTATTAAACCAGTCTAAAACAAAAGCCTTATGAACTAAGCAGAGTTCTTAAGGCTCATCATATAATCTAATAGATACGTAACTCTTTTGCTAATTCATCATATTGAAGTTGATAATAGCTATTAACTTCCGCTACTTTTTGATCAATACTACCTTGAATTTTCCACATACCTTTTCTAATTGCTCCAACCCAAGCAGGGCTATTTGCTGCATATCTAACTACCATAGTTTCTGGAGTAGATAATCCTTTTTCAGAATAGGAAACTAAAAGATTTAAGAAAGCATCTATTCCTGCTTCTCTACTAGCAAATGACATCCAACCATCGCCACCGCGCATTCCACCGAAATTATGTTTATTTATACATATATAACTACTTCCAGCACCTGTTTCATGGTTTGCTAAGGCTACTACAAATACAGGATCTAAACCAAGCTCAATTGCTTTATCATAAAACAAAGCTTCTTGATTTTCCATTGCACCAGTCAATGTAGAAGCAAGACCTTCTCGTTTTGCAACATTAACCGCAATTGCATGTTCATCCATTAGTTTAACAAACTGTTCAACTACATCTTCTCTTAGTTCCATAACATTTAATGTTTCTAAATTAAATGAACTTGGATTTACATTTGAATTCATATTTAATGGTTTTTCTAAAGCCAATGCCGATGTTGGTAAAACACACGATATAGCTAGAATCCCCGCATATAATCTCCAATACTTTTTAAACATTTACTCACCTCTTCAAATAACTTGTTTATTGTATAGGAAATGAGCTTAAAATGCAAATTAGCACCCAGTTAAATGCCTAAAAATTAAAATTAATATAATCATTCATAAACTAAAATAAATTAAAATTTTATTTTTATTACATGAATATATACATAGTATCTAGTTCTATTAGCAGCATAATCTAACTCTACTTTTTGAAATATTCTTCGATTAATTAATTTATTACAAAACTGTGTTAAGTGGTTCCCACTCATTTGTATAATTGTTATAGACTTGAATTTCGTTAGTTGTAGCTGAA
>NZ_JAVWFO010000009.1:0-40949 GCF_036641015.1 Anaerorhabdus sp.
ACTACTGTTAACAATGACATGATTCTAAAACCTCAAAATCATCATTTTACAGTTAAAATACTGAATAATCATATTCAATAGTTACTATTTTATTGGTCACTACTCCAATTAGATCACTATTTTCTAACAAAATTATACTTGTTTGATATTTTTTTGCAATATCTTCAATGCATTTAGTCTGATTAGGGTCTATAAGTGAAGATATTCCTCTAAAAATAAAATAATTGATTCCAAATAACCGTTTATATATATGTATTATTCTATCAATTGTATCTAAACATGATTCATCTTCTGCTGAAAAATCAACACCTGATAGTTTCAATAACCCAGCTATTTCCAGTTCATCTTCAATCATATAATCTAAATCAAATGAATCTAAGTATAAACTTAATAGTTTTAAAATTTTTCTATTCTCGTTTATATATTCAGATTTTATATCAATATCTGAATTTATATAGTTGATTAATTCTTTACTTACCTTGGTTAGAATTGCTTTGTTATCCAATTCAAAAGATAGAACATCCGATACAAACAATAAATCTTTATACTTTAATCGTTGATCATAATCAAAAAACACCAAATCGTTTTGTTCATTAAAAGATATACGATTCAATAGTGTTAAACATGTTTTCAAATATAATTGTTGGGGTTTTATACTTAAAATACCAATTTCTCCTTCATTAATTGTTAAATCTTTGTCTATACCAAATACTTTAACTATCATAAAACAATCATTCTATCAGTATTATTAAGTTTATTACTTTGAGCAGCACCACATATATAATTAATATCAGCAAATTGCTTTTCTGTAATACACATACTTTGTATTGTTCCTTTTGAAGGAGAAACCTTTTTTATTTTATTTAAACAAAGTTCAACAGCATTATAATTCATTGCCAACTTACAATATACACTTTCTTGCATCATAATAAATCCTTCATCTATCAGAATCTTACGAAATTTTCTATAACTTCTTCTTTCACCCACCGTTAAAGTAGGTAAATCAAAAAATATCAAAACTCTCATAAACCTATTCCTCATAATACTCAAATATTTCACTTTCAATTATTCCATCATGCAAGTTATCTAAACATTTCTTAATGAAAATTGAGAGAATTTGATTGAAGTACATGGACTTACCATAATAAATGAACTTAGAATTTAATAAATTAACCAATTCTTTCTTGTACTCTATAGTGAACTCATCATTTTCATGTAGATAGACATAATCATCAACCATAGGCCTAAATATTTCCATTAAATCACATCCTAAATTAAATGGATTTGTTGGACCTCTATGATGAATACCAATTTGAGTTACATAACCATTATTTACAATTTCACGGTTAATGGCTGACAGAATAATTGAATATCCATAATTTAAAGCTGCATTTATACAATTATCTTGATCTCTTGAAAAAGAATTACCAAACAATGAATTAAAATAAACTTTAGCAGCATGTCCTTCTCTATTAGTTATATCATTAGCTTCTACATGCTCCATGTAATCTAATAATTGACTATATGTGCTAATACCATTTTTCTCCAATAATCTACTCTGATATTTTATTTTATATTTAACAATTTCTTTCCATAATAAATCGCAACTATCTTTCATCCAAGCTGATGATTTTTCTAGTTTTCTCGCTGTATCAAATGCACCATAATAAGGATTAATTTCGCATGATGGATTATGTTGTTCATCACAGAATACAATCTTTATTTTGTATTCGATAGCTTTATTTATCAAATATGTTGATATTGTAGTCATTGTTGAATCAATTAAAATTGTATGTATTTCAGATAAGTGAATCATATTTACATCTTCATTTCTGACTACTAAAAAATTATTCTTAAAACTTAAACAACATTGTTTAGATATGTATATTGTTCGCCACGTCATAACTTCTTCAGCTCTCTATATATACCTGAAGTTGATTCGAACATAAATACAGTACTATCTATATTCACATTACCAACTTTTCGTCTTCCATATTCGATAATTTTAAGCTTGTTTTCATTACTGTTAATATTAATACATCCCTGATTTAAACCATATAGAACACTATTTATTATTTTGAAAAGTTCATCAATATTAACTTCATTTTTCGTTATATAGTTAATGATTGTTTCATTATTTTTCTGCATAAACTCAGCTTTAGAACTTATTTTATTTAGTATTGTAACCAGTAATTTCTTAACAGGGTCAACATAATCATTCGATAGTTTTCCTTTCATTAAGAAGTAAAGCAATTCTTTATCTTCATCATTTAGGAATATCTGTTCAATAATCCGTAGTTCATTCATAGAATTAAGAGTAAACTTTGTTCCGTTCATAATAATTGGAAGTCCTAGTGGTATTTTTTGTCCAATTACAAATTCATCAAAACCACAATGTTTTTCAATATAACTTAAGATATTTTTTTCATTTATTGAAAAGATAATAGGAATAGATACTAATTTCTTATCAATCTTCTTTCCTTTTTTATATTTAATAACGAATCCATAAGCTTGTTTTGCGCTTGCATATCCACCATACTTCATCGGATCCTTATTTGCTTTTAATGGAAATATTATTGATTTCGAATGCTTAGTCTTATCAACACCTTGAATTGTTTCATCATAAAACTTACCAGTTCCATAGTCTGTTTTATATGTTAAGAAATAGTCTTTATAGTTAAATATTTTCTTTATATATTCTATTTCTTTTGTTCCTTCCCATATTAATTCGCCTGTATTCTTATCTACAACTTCATTACTACTCATTTGTTGTATAACAAAACTTGATAAATTAGCATTTGAACCTCTATTTCTAATAGATTCCTTTATACGTTTAGCTATTTCATTTTCGATTTTATTATATGTACCAACTTCATTAATTAAAGATATATCTGGATATTTTTTTGTAATAAACATACCAATTCTTGCGCATAAATACGCATCATGAGCATGATGAGTCTTATTTAAGTTTCTAATCTTATATAAATTATACTTATCTCTGAATTCACTTCCTAAAGATGCTTTTACAGAGAATACATTAGAATCATAAAAGTTTTTTACCAAATGAGCTACATGTTTGATTATTTGTCTGGTTTCTACTAGTTGCTTGTTGACAAAACCAACACGCTCATTATCAGATATTGTTGTTCTTGTTAAATTAAAGTATTTCTTTTTACTTATTAAACCAGCATTTAACAATTGTAGCCAGTAAGCTCTCATCTTGTTGATTATTTCTGGTTTAAGTAAAAGATCATCACTTTTCTCTCTATTTTCTTCTGATAATACTAATACTTTATTATCAATAGAATTATCTTTTATATATGCTTGAGGTAAAACATGATCTACATCATAATTAGATAAATTTTCAAAATCCAGTTTTTTTCCAGAATACATTGACTTTCCATTTTGTAAAATATATAAAAGTACTTTCTCATTATTGGCATCTAAATTATCTAATTCTTTATAAATAAAATGATTTTTCGTTATCTTTTCTCCATCAATAACCATTTCTTCTTTAATCATTTTTTCATAAATAGATTTAATCATTTTATTTCTTGGAATAGATCTCTTTTTATTTTTATCTTCTTCCCTTGCAAACTCTATAAAAATATTTGCAGGATCACACTTAAAATATTTCCTGAAATCTTCAAGAATTTTAACAGATTGCCAAATACCTCGCTTTAGCGCAGGTGAACCTGCCAAACAGGAAATGTCATCATACGAGATCTTATGATTGTCTTTTAAATCATTTTCTTCATCTATTAAATCTTTAAATCCATATTTTTCTTTATTGATGATTTGCATCAAGTTTAAAGGAGAATTCTCTAGCAATTCAATTATTGTACATGGATTTCCCTTGTCATCTCTACCAATTAATCCGTTTAATAGTTTCTCAGATAGGCGAGAATATCCTTTATAGTTTTTAGCAAGAATCTTCTTTAATTGATCAGCCGTAATATAAGAAAATTCATTCTTAATACGGGTATGAATGATATCTTTCTCATTATATACCGTTAACCATTCAATTATTCTCTCAATATCCTCTTCATGATCAAGATAAGTATCACCAAAGATATTTTTGAAATCAATATAAGGTTTTAAACTTGTTGCAAATTCGTTTTCTTTTTGAAAACCAGTAATCTCAGTGATTTCTTTTCTATGTTGTTTATCAATTAAAAATTGAATTAGGTCTTTTTTTGTAATCTTCCCTTTTTTTAGAAATAGTCCGTTAATGATTTCCTTTTTCTCATCTGTGCTCAGCCTAAAACCATCAACTTTTAATTGATTAAGTTCACTTAATACCTCATATTTAGTAATTATCAATGAATTTTTAGGTAACACTGGTTCTGCTAATAAATATGTACAATGACTCTTCATTCTATCTATAAATTTCTTAGCAGTTTCTTCTTTATTAATTACAGTATCAAAATTCCATGGTGTAATCTTTTCATTTGATTTCTTCTCTACCCATGACCATTTACTATTTTGATTCAATGGGCCAACATAGTAAGGAATTCTAAATAATAGTATTTTCTCTATTTTCTCTTTATTTTCTTTAAGACTTGGATAATATACTCCTTGGTTTTCTAGAATTATTTTCATTTCTTCTAAGTTTAATTGAACTGGAATTACTCCATTACTTGTGGAGTTTTGTTTTAATAGAAAACTATTACTTTCTACTTCCCTTAATATCTCTTTTGCTTCATCGGAATTGTTGTCTTTTAGTACTTTTTTTATTTTTGCATATAAATCTGGCAGTTTGCACTTGCTTGGCTTATTTATATACGCATAATAGTTTAAATTTTTGTCACTATTATTACTAAACATATCTTTATAATCTTCATGATTATAATACTTTATTAGAACATCCTTAAGTTTTACTAGATCTGATTTATGTTTATCATAACTTGCTACCATGCTTGAAGAAATCGTTCCACTTGTATCTCCTACAATTCGTTTGAGTAAGTAGATACTATATAAATCTTGTAATGCAATCAAAATATCTTGTTGATCATCTAACTTAGAACTTGCTTCATCAATTTTAGTTTCAATATTCTCGTCACTAAAAACAATCTTTCCTAAGTCCTCTTTCAAAAAGATTTTATCTAAATTAAACTCATATCCTAAAATAGCCTTTGTAACTTCTGTTAACGCATCAACTACTTCTTTTCCAAATCCTTGCTTTTTAAATGTATCGATTGCATCCTGTCTTATTTCCATTCTTGCGATTGGTCTACCCAGTTTTATACTGAAGTCGTTATAATCAAAGTCATTTAAACCATCTTCAAATATTTCGTTTAGAGAATCTACAATAAATTCTAATTGTTCAATTTGCTTGTTAGTTTCAGATAAGTTAATTTTTTGACCTTCATACAAAAAATTTCCTCTGTACTTAATCATATGATGCAAAGCTAAATAGATAAGTCTTGGATCTTTTTTTTCTTTATTCTTAATTAATTCTTCTCTCAAATGATAAATTGTTGGATATTTCTTATTATATTCTTTCTCAGTCATTAATCCTGATAATAAGTATGAGTCTTCATTAAAATCTTTAAAAGACGACTTTTTGTCATCACTTATCATATAACTTAAATCTAATTTTCTATAAAAATTCTCATCAATTGGACTAATATCGATACTCATTATATCTCTTAGTAAATTAACTCGTTGTCTTCTTCTTAGATATCTTCTCTTTGTCGCGCGGTACATTCTTGTTGATTGCGCTGATTGGGCGCCATCAAATAAATTTGCACCCCATAAGTTCTTATTACCTTTTTTTAGTAGTTTTCCATTATTATCAACTACAGCAAACCCTACTGAACCTGTTCCGATATCCAATGCTACGTTATAATTCTTCATCATCAATTTCCTCCTTTTATGATTGACAATTTAGTTTTAATAATTTAATATGAAGTTGTTAACAAATCACTACTGTTAACAATGACATGATAAAGTTAAAATAAAGCTTTAGCTTAAATGCTGCTATGCAGTAACTAATTATTTAGTTGAGAAAGGTTGGAAACAACCTTTTCTTTTTGTATTAAAGAATCGTGCTAACTCTTTATTTGCACAATAAATATAACAACCCTTCATCCCACGAGTCATTAATGTTCTATATGTATTTTTAATGATTAAATCAGCTTGTTTTAGTGCTTCTTCAGGGTTTTCTTTATAAAGTTTCTTAATACCTTTAAGAGATTGATCTGTCTTAGCACGCTTTGTAAAATCTGTAATAATATGTTCACCATTAAATTGAATATCATCACCTATAATCACACCTACATAGTCAAACTCTAAACCTTGGCATGTATGAATACAACCTATTTCATTAACAGATTTCTCGTCAATTGCCCATGTAGAAGTATTATCTAGATTCCAGCTCATTCCAAAGTTATATCCAGGTATTGTCACGTCAAAAATACCAGAGTCTTTTCTAGTCTTCTTATTCCAATCCCAACAATATCCTGCAACAATTCTCGATTTATTGTTAATCTTGTTTTTCTCGATAATTGCTTTTCTTAATTCATTCGGATCATCGAACACTTTGAAATCATAATCAAAGTCAAAATCAATATTCGCTGTTTCTTTTATTTCTAATAGATTATCCAGCCACGCTAGATATCCATCTGAACCATTACACCTAAATTGTGATTCTAAAACAACATGTTCCACTTCTGCATTGAATTCTTTTGCATATTTCTCAATAGTTTCTTGGTCTCCAATATCGTCCATCGTTACTCTTTGGTTTTCATCAATAAAGAATATCGATAGTTTTGCACTATTGATAATTTCCTTAATTTGATTCTCACCCTTGTTTTTGAACATACCAGATTTTCCATTTAGGCGATGTGCTTCATCCACAACTAATACATTATAAACATTTGTTTCAGTACTAAAGAAAGAACCAGAACCTTGGAATAAATTCTTAACATAATTCTTTTTAAAATCACCTGCAAGCTTTTTATAGAATACTTCTCTTGGTGCTGAATTTTTAGTGACATATGCTACATTTTTTGAGCGGTTAAGTATTTCAACTAATAGATTAATGGCTAATACTGTTTTACCAGTACCAGGTCCTCCTTCTACAATGAGTACTCTTTTCTTTCTATCAATCTCTACTGCTCTATCTAGTAACAATGCTTCTTCATATATTACCTTTTGTTCATCAATTAGTTTAAATTCTTTATTTCCTTTAAGCATACCAGATAATGTATCTTGTAGTCTTTTTGATGGTCGTATTTTCCCATTATCAATGGAATAAAGTAAATCTTTATTATCGCCATATTTAATATGTTTTTTTATAAATGCTCTAAGTTTTACTACATCTCCACTACAGAATACAGGTGCCATCTCTATATATTCATGATATATATTGCTTACTAAATCATCATTTTCTTTTAATTTATAGTTATGCAAATATGCACAAGGATATAAATCAATCAATTCTTTTTGTACTGTTTCATTAAAATCATAGATTAATGAAGCGTAAGAATAAGCTTGATATGATGGATGAGTAGCATCGTGAATACCACGATTTAAATAAGTGCGTACTATTCCATCTTTTCTTTCTTCCTTTTCACAACTTTCCCATTGTTTTAATTCAATAATAATGACTGATCCCTTGTTGTTATGATCAAACCCAGAAACAATAAAATCTACACGTTTAGATGTAGTTGGTATATTATATTCAATTGCAACTCCTGCTTCATTTGGGATTTCATTATCAGATAATACTTTATTCATGTACTCCATTGAATTCTTCCATGAACGTATTTGTGACTCATTACTTTTTCCAAAAAATCTTTTATATTCATTATGAATCTTGTCACATATCCTGTCATTTAAGACATCTGTTAAGAAATCGCCCTTAATCCCTTGATATACGAGCATTCTTAAACCCCTCATTCATTACTATAAGGATATCAAATTATTAATACTTTAACAATATTATACGTGCCACACTCATCATTAAGTACGTTTATCAACAAAAAAAACCGACTTTCATCGGTTAATTCACTATACTGGCAGGGGTGGAGAGGATCGAACTCCCGTCTGTGGTTTTGGAGACCATCATACTACCATTGTACTACACCCCTGTGGTGACTCGTACGGGATTCGAACCCGTGAATGACGCCGTGAAAGGGCGCTGTGTTAAGCCGCTTCACCAACGAGCCATTTGCTAGTGCTTTGATATAATACCATAAACACCTATCTAACACAAGAATTTTATGCATAAAATGGTAAGAAAATGATTTGTGGTTACATCATTTTTTGAATACAATTCCTACTTATAACTAAAGGATTTAGCATATGTTATATAATCATCACACAAATATCATGACATACCATCTTTAATGTATCGTTTAGTATTCATTTTGTATCCGACAAATGTAAATCTAAGTTGTCAGATATCAACCAAACTTATATAATTAATGAGTAAGAGTATAGAAACGAGGAAATTATGACTAAAAGAACTAAAACCATGTCTACTGGCTTAGTTGTTACATTATGTATCCTAATGATATTAGTGACTACAGGCGTTACAACTTTCCTAGTCCTTAAAGAAACATACAAAGGATCATCAGTAGCTTACAGTAATCAATTAATCAAAGATTTACCTAAGAAAGGATTAAATAGAACTATTGCTGGTTTCTTCTATAGTGATGAAGAAATTAAAGCCATTCAAAATGGTATTGATGAAACAGATGTAATCATCAAAACAAGAGAAGAAGTTAGTCCTGATGGTATTGAAATTCATGCCCTTAAAGGTTCAACATATCAAGCCTATATGATGATTGTATCAAATCCTGAAGACTTGATGGTTGCAGTTAATCCATATCTTGACTCTGGTGCTCCAGGACCATCATTAGAAGAATATATTGAAATGTATGATGGTATTGCTGGTATTAATGCTGGTGGATTTGAAGATGCTAATGGTAAAGGTAACGGTGGACAAGCCTGGGGAATCGTAATCTCTGAGGGCGAACTTGTCAGTGGATACCCTACAGAATATGGACCAGTTATAGGAATCAACGAAGAAAATCAATTAATCGTAGGTGATATGTCCGCTCAACAAGCACTTGATTGGGGAGTACGTGATGCTGTTACTTTTGGTCCTATCTTTATTAATCAATTCAAAAATGTATTTAGTAGTTCTCGTCTTGCTGGTCTTAATCCAAGGACAGCAATTGGACAAAGAGAAGATGGCACTTTCTTATTACTTGTAATGGATGGTCGTCAACCATTATCTTTTGGCGCTCTATATCCAGATATTATTAAAATTATGCAAGACTTTGGTGCTATGACTGCAGCTAACCTAGATGGTGGTAACTCTACAGTAATGGTATATGAAGGCGAAACAATAAATAGTACAGTTTCAATTTATGGTGCTCGTAATTTACCTACGGCATTTGTAGTAAAGGCTGGTGAGTAATTATGAGTACAAGAAAAAGAAGAGGAATTAAACCTGTAGCTGGTGTTACAATTCTAATCATCGTGTTATGTATATGCATAGGCACAGCATTTGCAGTTGTATTAGGTACTAAATCAAGTATGGCTAAAAAAGAAGCCAAACTTCCTGAAAGTGCAATTAGTTTATACCTAAAACAAGTTAAGAGTAATGATTTTAGTGGTATTTATGAAAATTCATTGTTAATCGATAATCATTTAAATTCAAAAGAAGATTATGACCAAGAAATCAAGAATATTTATGAAGGTGTTAACCTAGATAACTTAATTTATCAACAAGATAGTACTGATGATAGTTTATATGGTTTATATGATGGTAATGTTAAGGTTGCGACTATAAAGTTAATTAAAAGCAGTACTGGTAAGTGGTTAGCATCAACAGTATTTCAAGCTGATAATTCAAGTATAGTTGAAGTCCCAGCAGGCGTAACATTCAAAGTAAATGGTCTAGATGTAAGCAATGATTATATAACAGATAAAAATGTCACAGCAACGAATTATGAAGGTTTAGATGATCAATCAGTTGCACCAAAAGTCGTTCGCTATACACTAAGTAATTTAATATCTGAACCAGAAATTACTGTTGATAACTCAGGCTATGCTGTTATGAAAGATGTATTAAGTAATACTTACTTCATCGGAAAAACATCATCTAATTCATCACTTGAAGAAACCGCAATAAATGCTGCCAAAACATGTGCAAAATATCCTACTAAAGATGGTACATTAGGTGCTATCGGTGCTATTACAATTACTGGAAGTGAATTCTATGATCGTATTAAAACAATGGATAATCAATGGTATGCAGCTCATGGTACATCACAATTTTCAAATGAAGAAGTATTATCTTTAATCCAACAAGATGAAGATTCTATGATTGCAAATGTAATCTTTGATTATTACATCGCATCTGGAAGCACATCAAAAGAATATCATATTGGATATCAAATTAGTTTCATCAATGTTAATGGAACTTGGAAGATTGGTGGATTTGCAATTGATAATGAAATGAATCCAAAAACAAAGAAATGGTAAGAAGCGATGTTAACATCGTTTCTTTTTTTTAGTAAATCACATATAATTAAATTAGTAATAAAGAAAGGCGGTTTTTAAATGATAGATTATGCAGAAGGTACAGGTAAGCAATACCATATAGGAGTAGCAAAAGGAGAAGTAGGTCGTTATGTTTTATTACCTGGTGATCCTAAACGATGTGAGAAGATTGCACAATATTTTGATAATCCAGTATTAGTTGCTGATTCAAGAGAATATGTTACTTATACAGGAACATTGAATGGTGTTAAAGTATCTGTTACTTCAACAGGTATTGGTGGTCCATCAGCAAGTATTGCTATGGAAGAATTAGTTGCTTGTGGCGCTGATACTTTTATTAGAATTGGTACATGTGGCGGCATGGATATTAATGTTAAAGGTAGTGATGTAGTTATTGCACAAGCTGCAATCCGTTTTGAAGGGACGTCAAAAGAATATGCCCCTATTGAATTCCCTGCAGTGGCAGACTTACAAATTACTAATGCTTTAGTTAATGCTGCAGAAAAATTAGATCAACCTTATCATGCTGGTGTAGTTCAATGTAAGGATGCTTTCTATGGACAACATCGTCCTGAATCATTACCCAACTCAGTTGAGTTACAACGCAAATGGGATGCATGGTGTCGATTAGGATGTAAAGCATCTGAAATGGAATCCGCTGCATTATTCATTGTAGCAAGTTACTTACATGTTCGTTGTGGCTCTTGTTTCTTAGTGGTTGCAAATCAAGAAAGAGAAAAGCAAGGATTAGAAAACCCTCAATGTCATGACACTGACATTGCAATTAAAGTAGCTATTGAAGCATTAAAAGATTTAATTAATCAAGATAATAAGTAATTATAAAAGCCACGAGAAATCGTGGCTTTAGTCTATATTAAACTGTTGAATATACTTTATGAATTCAATTTTTTTGATTGGTTTAGAGTATAAATACCCTTGCAAATGATGACATCCCATATCAATCAGTGATTCAGCCTGTTCCTTGGTTTCAACACCTTCTGCAACTATTTCAAAATTAAGTTCATTTAACATCGAAATAGTACTTTTAATAGCTATTCTTGCTTTATCATTATCAATACGATCTATTAGTTCTTTATCTATTTTAACAATTTTAAATGGTAAATCTATTAATGATGATATATTAGAGAACCCAGTCCCATAATCATCCATGGAGAATGTAGACCCAACTTCAGTAAGTTTTTTCATCATGCTAGAAACAGTATTTTGTGAACTAGCCGCAACAGATTCGGTAATTTCTAAGTTAATAGCATTCATTGGTAAATCATATTTGTTTAATAAACTTATTAATTTTTCTGCCATGTTTTTTTGAATACATTGAGCAACAGAAATATTAACTTCAATATACTCTATACCTTTTTCACTTAACTTTTCATTTTTATAAAACTCACAAACTTGTTCAAAAACATATTCACCTATTTGAACTATATATCCTGTCTTTTCAGCAATAGGTATAAACTCTGAGGGTGAAATAAATCCAAGTTCATCATCTTTTAACCTAATAAGCGCTTCCGCTGATTTTATAGTTGTACCTTTATTAGAAATAATAGGTTGGAAATAGACTTCAAACCCTTTGTTATCAACTGCTTTTCTTATCGCATTTTCTACTTGAGAATACCTAATCGAATTAATGTTTGGCATATCAGATGCATAATTTATTACTGACATTGCAGGTACAAATGAACCAAATTCCAATATCATCTCTGCTAAATCATCAGTTTTATCAAAAGTCATACAAGCATCTGTTGGACATTCAATAACTAGTAACTGTACAAATAATTTTACTTCTAATGAATCCTTATTTATATCTGTATTAAACTCTTTATTTATTTCTTCAAGAATACTATGGTTAAATTGAGCATGAGGTATAAACATCGCAAAATGACCTTTTCCTAAATAGAATAAATGATGATCTACTTTAACAAATCTTAATAACTTCTTAGAAAACTCTCTTTGTAATTCATTCATAGCAGTAGTACCTAGTATTTGCTTAAAATAGTAATAATCTCTTATCCTAACGCCTACTACAACAAATCGTTCATTACGATCATGATACAAAGATATTTGTTCAGTAAATGCTACTCGATTTAATAGCCCAATTGAGCTAATTATTTCTTCAGGATTTTGAATGGTCATTAAGATTAGAAATAAACAAATAACTACTCCTAACATTGTAATGTATAAAGTAGGATTAAACATTTGTATTACCACTGGAACTGTAGCAAACACTACAAATGAAGCTAATGCAATACACTTTTCTTTAGGTAAAACATGTCGATTTCGTCCAACTTCTGCAACACCAAATAACAAAAAATAAAAGGCAAACAAATTTAACACTTGCACAGCAATACTTCTCACATATCGACCGTTTTCAAAGTAGAACAACCAATTGGTAAATGGATTTAAAACAATAATTAATCCCATAATAATTGCAGGAACAAAAAATAGATATTTTCTATATCCAGTAAACAGTTTCTCTTCCATTCCAGTAAGAGTTAAAACATAGTAAGTGTAAATTATTGGTAATAAATCGATTGCAATGAAATATACGTAAATAATTACTTCATGAATCATATTTGGAAACAAAATCGCAGATGAAGACATTGATAAATCAATGATATCAGTCAATGTTGCAACAAACGTTGTCCACAATAAAATAGAAAAAATAATATTTTGCTGTGTTGGTACCCATTTTTTATAATAGAAAACAAATAGCAACGATATTGAAAAAAGTAAAGCTGCTATGTCGTAGCATATATCCAATTCCATATTCATCTCCCTTATCAAGGTAACCAAATTATACTATCACCTCTTATGAAATACAAACATTCATTACACAAAACATAACTTTAATATCAATTTGCAATAAGTAAATAATTATTTTCTTTTATTGTCAAAATATTATTTGCAAATTCATTTTTAGAAGAAAAAAGATGTAGTTTTGACTACACCTCATACTAAAGCATTTTTACTAACTCTTTTAATTCCCTCTTTTGCAACTATACCAGTTAGAATACCAGTTGGAATTGCCGCAATAAGTAAATATGGAACAATTGCAATCATGCTTGCTTGTTGATAGATAAACATAACTACAAATACTTGACCAACGGTATGTCCAATTGAACTTAAAGTCGATGTAAACAATAATGATGAATTCATCTTCTTACATAGTATTAATACTATACTACTAAGGATAACTCCTCCTGATGCAATCCAAAATGTTGTACCAAATATTAAACCTCTTAATAAGTTTCCAATCACGACTCTCATTACATTAACAATAATCATTTCCTTAATACCAAGTATTTCAATTGTGATTAAGGCTATAATATTAGCTAATCCAAAGCGAATTCCAAATGGCAACGTAGGAATTAAGGTTGATTCCAAAATATTGATTGTAATTGCCATGGCACTTAATAAAGTGATATATACAAAACGTTTAGTAGAACTTGTCTTCATATCGTCACCTATTTTAACTCTACTGATATCTCATTTGGTAAACAAATAATAGGTAAATAATCATCTATTGATACCCATCCTGTTTTACTACACACATGGTTAGGACATTCTTCATTAGTAACACGCCACTGACCATCTTTAACTTCAACCATTAATTTACCATAACTACCATCAAACCAATATTCACCATCTTTGGTTGGATCTACCTCAAGCACAGTATCAGAACGATAGATAATTTTAACAACATCTTTGTTTTTTTGCATATTCATTAATTGCACACCAATAAATATCGCTGCTGCTAATGCAACTATTCCTATAATAAATACTATTTCTTTTTTCTTCATCTTTTACCACCTAACAGGAGTATTATACCAAAATTTTACTAATCTACCAAAACAGTTATATCTCTTGCCCAATTTTCTTGTCGAACACAAATCATTCCAAAGAATAATCGAACTAACTGTTCAATTTGAGTAATTAGTAAAACCCATACGATACTACTCATGCCTAGTAGATTAACACAAATAAAGGCACTAGGCAATCCAATAACCCATAAAATACCTGAATCTAAGACTTGAATAACCTTCGATTCCCCTCCAGCTCTTAAAATTGAGAAAATAATGAAATTAAATAAACGCATAGATACTTTTACCGCAAATACCCACACAATTTGTACAGCTAGTAATTGTACAAATGGATCATCTAATTTAAATATGGAAGTCATTGGGAAAGCAAATACAATCATACCAATAACTAGAATTATAGATAATAACACCGATAAGCCTAAATGATAATTTGCATCTTGTTTAGCTTCTTCTATTTTACCAGAGCCTAGTTTAACACCTAACAATACTTGAATAGCGCTTCCATATCCATAAACAATAAATAAGAATGTATTATAAATTTGATTACCAACATAATATGCATCCATACTTGATTTACCAAGTTGTCCAAATGCTTTAATAAATAAGGTTGACCCTAATCCAAATAATGTTTCATTAAAAATAAGTGGCACTACTTTTTTCAATATTGGTAATGTGAAATCTTTATCCATAATAAACATTTCTCTAAAACTTCCAAAGAATGGCTGTTTAGTTAAAATGGCATGAGTAATATACACAGCTAAGCCAGTTGATTGAGCGATAACTGTTCCTAACGCTGCACCCTCAACACCCATTTGTGGAAATGGTCCAAATCCAAATATTAAACATGCATTTAATACTGCATTCATTGATATTGTTAGAATACTTACACTAAGAGAAACTTTTGCATTTTGAATACTACGATACATATAACTAAACGCAAAGTTGATACTACCAATAACTAACCCAAACTTTGCGATATTTAAATATTGCATACTAAATTTGATTATTTCTTGATCTGGCATATAGAAAAATAGTATTTCTCTACCCGCAAATGTTGCGACTAAAAACCAGAATATTGCATTACCACCTGCTAACATTAAGCTCAAGCCAAATGTTTTCTTTAGATTTTTATAGTCTTTAGCACCATAAAATTGAGATGAAAACATGCTTGTTCCACCAATTGAACCATAAGATATCATTGAGCATAATGTATCAATTTGTGCTGCCGTACCAACTGCAGTTACCATTCCAATCCAAGATACCATTAACGTATCAACAATCCCCATACAACTTGATAATAGATTTTGCAATGATAATGGAATTGCAATCCTTGCAGTTTTTGCATAGAATGCTTTGGGTCCTATATATTTCTTTAAAAACTCCTTCATTTTGCATCCCCCTAATTTGGAAAAAATAACTCAAATGAGTTATTTTTCAATGATTTGTATAATTTCTATACTATGTTTGCTAGACATGATTGCACTTTCTGGTAAGCCATTCATAATACAATCTACAAAGTGTTGTATTTCAAATGTGAACTCACTGTTAAAATCAAAGTGTTTTTCAATGATTTGATCTTTTATTACACACTTAATATCATGACTTTTCCAAAAGTTAACAGATTCAATGTATCCATCTTCTCCATAAATCATAATTTTATTTTCCGTTTGAACATCAATTGCACCACGAACACTTGCTACTACACCATTTTCATATCGTAATAATATTTGTTCAAATCCATCACATAGTCCATTATGCGTAATAGCCATTCTAGTTTTTTCTGTTACTGCACAGTTCAGTAAACAATGTACAAATGTCAGTGGATATACCCCAACATCAAACATTCCTCCACCTGCTTCATTAGCCCAATACACCCAATGATCATCACCAAATAATTGACGGTAACAATAACTGCCATCAATATATAACGGTTTACCAATTATACCTTCTTCAATCCATTGTTTCGCTTGTTTAAAGATTGGTGTAAATACACTCTTATTAGCTTCCATAAGAATCAAATTACTTTCTTTAGCTAACTTAAAACATTCTATAGCATCTTTACTATTACCAAGTAAAGGTTTTTCACAGATAACATGTTTACCATGTTTTAATGCTAATTGTATTAATTCAAAATGGGTATGAGGTGGAGTTGAAATATACACCGCGTCAATATCCTTATCTTCAAAGCATTCAAGATAAGTATATGCTTTATCAAAACCATATTGTTCTTGTACCTGTTTAGCACGTTCTATACTTCTCGATGCTACCGCTTCAATTCTAGCACCAACAACATCATTCATTCCTTTAATAAAACGATGTGATATTTTTCCAGGTCCAATTATTCCAAAACGAATCATAATTTTTCCTCTACATTCTTAATTAAAATATCCATTGCCATTATATAACCTAAAGGTCCATGCCCCTTTACTTGTTCAATACAATAAGGAGCACAATAGGAATGATGTCTAAACTCTTCTCTTTGTTTAATATCAGACAAATGCACCTCTACAACAGGTATCGGTGATATTGCTTTTATTGCATCCGCAATAGCAACACTAGTATGAGTATATGCTGCAGGATTAATTACAATGCCATCCATGTGTTCAAAATAAGCTCTTTGAATTGCATCTACTAAATCACCCTCATGATTACTTTGATAACATTCTACATCGATATTACGTTTATTCGCTTCATCTTTAATATAAGCAATAATATTCTCAAAGTTCATTGTTCCATAGATACTCTTTTCTCTAATACCTACCATATTAATGTTAGGTCCATTAAGAATCATGAATTTCATTGTAAACCTCCTATTTATCAAATTGTTTTCTTCTCATAGTTGATTGAATAAATAATTGTTTCATTCTTTCTACATCTTCTTTTTCTAGTGTATCACGAAAATTTTGTAATTCCTTACTAAAATCATCAATTTCTTTTAGTAACATATCTTTATTCATAATAAATAATTCACTCCAAAGATTCTCATTGATTTTAGCAATTCTAGTTAAATCTCTAAAACTATCTCCTGTATATTCTACAAGATGTGTATTATCATTTGTATTCATTAAACTTACCGCTATAACATGTGTTAATTGTGATAAAAATGCTACCATCTCATCATGTTCTTGAATTGTTAAAGTAGTTACTCTTCTAAATTCTAATAATTGTGCTAACTCTGTTACAAACTCAATTGCTCTATCTGTATTTGATTCGGTTGGTGTGATAATAAAGTTTGCAGGTTTAAATATTGAAGGTGTACTAAATTCAACTCCACTTACTTCTCTTCCTGCCATAGGATGACTAGCAATGAATTCTAAATCAGATCTTAGTATCGATTGGATAGCTGGAACTATTTCACGTTTAATCCCAGTGACATCAGTTATAATTGCATTACTTTTAATCAAACATTGATTTTCTTTTATCCAATCAACAACAAGTGTAGGGTACAACCCTAGAATTACACAATCAGCTTTTTTCAAACATTCTAATGAAGTACTACCCTCATCAATCCATTTCATTTTTAGTGCATATTCAATACTATTTTCATTAATATCAACTGCTGATACCTTAAATCCTTTTTGTTTTAACCCTTGAGCATATGAACCACCTAATAAACCTAAGCCAACAATACAAAATTGAGTATCATGATTCATCATTGATTTTCTCCACATCAATTCCTAGCGAAGCTAAATCTTCAAAAAAGCCAGGATATGATTTTCTTATTGATTGTGCATCATCAATAATTAATGGTTGCTTAGCACATGTTGCCGCAATTGCTAAAGCCATTACTATTCGATGATCATTATGTCCTTGTAACTCTTTGTCACATATAAAATGAGACGGTCCTTTTATTGTAATTGAATCTTTTGTAGACTTAAAGTCAACTCCACACTTCAACAATTCACTTTCCATTGCCGCAATACGATCACTCTCTTTAATACGCAACCTTCCTGCATTTACAATATTAGTTTCACCACTTGCATAAGATGCACAGGTTGATAATATAGGTCCTAAATCAGGGCAATTATTTAAATCAATTGTACAACCTTGTAATTTTGATTGATTAAATCTGTAGCCTTCATCAAGTACCTCTACATTACATCCCATATCTCTAAGTATAGATACTATTTGCTTATCCCCTTGTAATGATTTTGTATTCAATCCGATACAATCAAGAGGACCTTGTAATGCTCCTAAAACTGCATAGAAACCTAGTTGAGAAAAATCTCCTTCAACACGCGTATCTTTTGCAACATATTTTTGATTTCCAATTATATGAATTGTTGTATCATTAACAAAATATGCACTTACACCAAAGTTCTTCATCATCTGTAATGTTAAATCTACGTATGAACGACTTTCAAATGGTGGTTCTATTTCGATAATAGAATCGCCATTTAATAGTGGTAATGTAAATAGTAAACCCGATATAAATTGTGATGATACATTGCCTTTTAATTGATATCTTTTTTTACGAAGAGATCCATTAATGATTATCTTTCCATCTTCTTGTTTAAATACCAATCCTTGGTCATTAAATATTTTTTCATATATATCTTGTGGTCTTTCCATTAATCGTTTAGTTCCAGAAAAAGTAATTTCTTTATTTGTTAATGAAAAGATTGGAATAAAAAATCTTAAGGTTGATCCTGATTCATTGCATTCAATATTAGTATCATTAATTTGTGTTAAATCTTCTACTCCATCAACAATGACATAATCATCAAACTGTTGAATTTTTGCACCTAGTTTTTTCATTCCATCAAGTGTTGTTTGAATATCTACACTATAATCTATATTAGTAATAACACTTCTACCAGTTGCTAAAGATGCACAAACAATCGCACGATGTGCCATTGATTTACTTGGTGGTATTTCAATAACACGTTTTGTTAATGATGATGGGGAAATCTTAACCTTCATACACTGAACGTCCAATAGCTTTCGCTACTTTTTTACATTTTTTAACTAGCTCTGCAAACTTCTTTGGTTTCAATGATTGTTGACCATCAGACCATGCACATTCTGGATTTGAATGTACTTCAATTATTAAACCATCTGCTCCCGCTGCAATAGCAGCAAGTGACATGCTTTCAATTAGTTTCCAATCTCCTGTTGCGTGGGATGGGTCAATAATAATTGGTAAGTGAGTCTTTTGTTTGATTATAGGAACTACACTTAAATCCAATGTATTACGTGTATATTTTTCAAATGTTCTAATTCCACGTTCACATAGAATTACATTCTTATTTCCACCAGCCATAATGTATTCAGCAGACATAATCCATTCTTCAATTGTATTAGCTAAACCACGTTTTAACAAAATTGGTTTATCAAGTTTACCTACTGCTTTTAATAAATCAAAGTTTTGCATATTACGTGCTCCAATTTGAATAATATCAACATGTTTAACAAATTCATCAATTTTATCTGCACTCATTAGTTCAGAAACTATTGGCATGCCTGTTTTATTACGTGCTTTCACCATACATTCTAGACCTTTTTCGCCCATGCCTTGGAAAGCATATGGTGAAGTTCTAGGCTTGTATGCTCCACCTCTCATCATACAACCCCCAGCAGCTTTTACTTCGGTTGCAATATCAACCATCATAGATTCACCTTCAACTGAACATGGACCACCAATTAATACAATTGGGTTATCTCCACCAACTTTTATTCCCATTACATCTATAACAGTATCTTCAGGATGAAACA
The DNA here is from genome assembly GCF_036641015.1 of Anaerorhabdus sp. Taxonomy (GTDB): domain Bacteria; phylum Bacillota_I; class Bacilli_A; order Erysipelotrichales; family Erysipelotrichaceae; genus Anaerorhabdus. The sequence goes on from NZ_JAVWFO010000009.1 coordinate 20,079, forward strand.
TTCTATTTGCGAGTTTATAAGGCGCAGCAATACGTTGAACATTTTCAACCCATTCATTTGCTTGAACACGCTTTTCATCTAATTTTGCTGTATCTCCTACTAAACCAAAAACATTAAAGTTTTGTCCAGTAATCATATTTACTTGTAATCCTTGAGATTCAAATTGGTGTACTAACTTATCAATTTCTTGTCGAGGTGCTCCCTTTTTTAATGTTATTATCATTTTATTTTCCTACTTTCTAATAGTTGTTTTAACTTATTTATTGATTCATCAACTGTTCCATTATTATCAAATTTAACATCACAATATTTTTGATAAAGTGGTAATCGTTCTTCATATAATTTCTTTACTTCATCAGCATTTTTAACTAATGGTCGATCACCGTTGTATTGTAATAAACTTACATCACGATCTAACCATATTAGATAGCCTTTCTTTTTAAGATGTTCTATATTTTTTTCTCTTTTAATAACGCCGCCACCAGTAGAAATAACACAACCTTCCTTCATGCATACATCTAGCACACATGATGATTCAATATCGCGAAATGTTGCTTCTCCATCTAATGCAAATATCTCTGGAATAGTCTTTGATGCCTTTCGAACTATTTCTTCATCTAGATCAATGAATGGCATATGATAAATATCACTAACCATTTTAGCAAGTGTTGTCTTACCAGAAGATGGCATCCCGATAAATACTATATTCTCTTTTTGTCTTTGAATATTATTTGTAATCCTTTTTATAACTTCATCATCAAGTAATTTCCCAGTAAATATCTCTACAGCTTGTTTTGCTTGTGCCACAAGCATTTCCAAACCACCAATTGCAGTAATACCTAATGATTCTGCTTGTAACACTAACTTAGTTTTACCTGGATTATAAATAATATCAACAACACTCTCTAAATTTTTAAGTTTGCTTAAATCAATTGGACTATCATCATGCTTAGGTTGCATTCCTACCGGTGTTGCATTAATTAACACTTCTACATCGTAATGATTTTTGAATAACTCTTCATATGTAATTGTAGTATCACTCTCTGTTCTAGATATTATTAAACACTCTTTTGCATCCATGTCATGAATCACAACTTTACACGCTTGAGTTGCTCCACCATTACCCAATATCGCAACTTTTTTATTTTTAATGTGAATATTGTTATTAGTTAACATCCACCAAAATCCGTAATAATCCGTATTGTATCCAATTAATTTTCCATCTTTATTTTCTATTGTGTTTACAGCACCAATTTTTTTAGCTTTCTCATCAAGACTATCTAAATAAGGAATTACTTCCTGCTTATAAGGTATCGTTACATTAATAGATATAAAGTCTTTTTCTTTCATAAACTGATCAAAATTTTCTGGCGCTAATTCATTAATTTCAAATGTATAGTCTGCAAGTTGCTCATGAATTAATTTTGAATAGCTATGTCCTAATGGATATCCTATTAATCCTCTTTGCATTGAATACCTTCTTGAAACCATGTGATTCCAAATCTTTCTATTAAACAATCTACTAAAGTAATCGCAACCATACTATCGATCACAACTCTAGCACGATGAATAATTGCTGGATCATGTCTTCCATTAATCTCTAAATGTACATTTTCATTCGTTTTAAAATTAATTGAGTTTTGTTGTTTAGCAATTGATGGGGTTGGCTTTACAACCGTTTTAAATTTTATTGGCATACCATTTGTAATACCACCATTTATTCCAGCGTTATTATTGGTTTTAGTTACAACCTTACCATTAACAATTTCGAACTCATCATTAACTTCTGATGAATACTTATCTTTAAATCCAAATCCTAATCCAAATTCTATGCCTTTAACAGCACCTACACTAAATACTGCATGTGATATTCTACTTTCAATTGAATCAAAATTAGGTTCACCAACTCCAGCAGGCATACCTAATACACATGTCTCAAGTATTCCACCCACAGCATCCAAATTCATTCTTGCTTGATCAATACAAGCAATCATTTCTTCTTTTCTATCTTGATTGATTAATGCAAATTCTACTTCATTAATCATATTAATTTGTTTTAAACATTCATCTTGATTATCTGAAAATAATTCATCAGTTATATGATGAAGTTGTGCAACATGTGTTGCTAATACTATACCTTTTTGTTTAAGTAATTGAATAGCGATTGCACCAGCTGCAACAATCGGTGCAGTTAAGCGACCAGAGAAATGTCCTCCTCCGCGATAATCTTGAAAACCATTATATTTAACTTCCGCTGCATAGTCTGCATGAGATGGTCTTGCAACTTCTTTTAATGATTCATAGTCCTTTGAGTGTTGAGCACCATTTTCAATAATGATGCAACAAGGAGATCCAGTTGTTTTTCCATTAAATACACCACTAACAAATCTTACTTCATCCGCTTCATGTCTTTGTGTTGATATTGTCCCCTTTGGTTTTCTTATATACATTTGATAATTCAATGCTTCCATATCTATTTCTAAGCCAGCAGGAACACCATCTAATACAACCCCGATTGCTTCACCATGAGATTCACCAAATTGTGTAACAGTAAATAAATTTCCTATTGTGTTTTTCATATGTTTTCCTCATGACAATTTCTTTCTAATTCATCAATTGATTTTTCTATTAACAATGCTTCACCTATCTTTGAAACTTGCACTATTGTGATAGATTTACCATCTGCTTTTTTGTCATTCGCTATATATTTGTATATTTCTTTTGGATCTAAGTGATGTTGTACTGGACAATGCATTTTTTCCAATACACGCTTTACTCTTTGTTTGATATCTTTATCTTCTAAAATTGCCAACATTCCTAGTCCAACACATTCACCATGGTAATAATCATGAAAATGCGCTGCACTCTCTATGCCATGTCCTATTGTATGTCCAAAATTTAAGATTTTTCTTAATCCTGTTTCTTTTTCATCTGCCTCAACTACATTACGTTTAATTTCTAAGGATCTTTGTAATATTTCATCTAAATAATCTAGATAATCTTCTTTTTCAAAAATTTCAAATAGTGTTTCATCACCTATTAATCCTGCTTTTAAAGCTTCAACTAACCCATTATAGAAATGGCGTCTAGGCAATGTCTTTAATACATTGGGATCGATAAGAACTAACTTAGGTTGCCAAAATGCTCCAACACAATTCTTAATACCATCCATATCAATCGCTACCTTACCACCAATGCTGCTATCTATTTGAGCAAGTGTAGTAGTTGGAATATTGATAAAATCAATCCCTCTCATATAACTAGATGCTACAAAACCTGCTAAATCACCAACAACGCCACCACCTAATGCAATCACGCAATCATTTCGTGTGTATTTCTTTTGTAACATCATCTTTAAACACATTTGATATGTTTCCATGCATTTAGATGTTTCACCTTCAGCTACCAAAAAAACATTCGCATCTTTTAATTGCGTACGTATAGACATAATGATTTCTTTTGGTACCCCTGTATCACTGATAATAAAATATCGTCTATTACAGTCTAGATATTCACTAATATCCAATAAACATCCTCTTTCTAAGACAATATCGTAACTTCTTTCACCTAAACTACAATGCATTTTCATACCTTTTCCTCCTGTAAACTAAAACAAAAACCATATAGGCAATCTATATGGTTTTATAAGTTTATATACCATAGATATGCCTAATCATACGAAATGGGCAATATCTACTGACATCACCCGGCTATCTAAAGTAATAAAAGAATCCTTTCAAACAAGTTGGTTTTTTCATACTTTTTACCTCGAACATATATTTATTTTAACACACATGAATATTTTTACAATATTTTTCTGAAAATAATTTACTTTTTTTCATTTTGTTTATGAAACATGAAATCTTTTAATTAATCTTCTCAAATTTCTCGCTTATTTCATTTCTTAATATTGTTTTTTCTTCTTCCGTCATCAATCTTTCCTTAGCATCATGGCTATCTAATGTCCCTATATGAGTATCAATAATCTCACCATTTGAAACAAAGAAAACAAATGGTACTGATAATCTTTTAACACCTTCATCATTTACTGGAAGATAATCACTTACAAGCTCTTTTAATTTAACATAATCTGGATTAGAGTCTAGGCGTATATCAAAACTTGAGTCTGTACCTTCTGGTCTTACATTTACATATTCTACATTCATTCCATTTTCTTTAGCTACATCATTTAAAATTGGCAGTAATTCAACACACCAAGGACAAGTAGCGAAACCATAGTAAATAACAGATGTTCCATCACTTTGCAACAATTCATTCCCAGTTGCCATATCAATAGAAAGGAATACGTGATCACTATCCATAAAGTTTTCATATGCACTCATATCAGCTTTTTCCCATTTTTCACATTCACTAGTAACATCACAACCTACATTTGCAGTTGGTTTATCCGTTTCTTCAGGTGTTGGTGTAGGCGCAGTGGTACTAGTACAACCCACTAACAATAATAAACTCGAAAATAAACAAATTAACTTTTTCATATTAATCCTCCTTCGCTTTGCGATAAGTACCTAAGCATTTCATTTCTACACAATGATTTTTTACCTTTAAAATTGCATCCTTAACAACCGGATTATTTAAATTACCATCAAAATCAATATAGAAACAATACTCAAATAATCGACCTTTAAGTGGTCTAGACTCTAATTTTAACATATTTAGATTATGTTCAGCGAATATTTTAATTACTTCATATAAAGCACCAGGTTCATGATTTACAACAAAGTACATGCTTATCTTATTTGCATCTTTTACTTCTTTTTCGCCTTTACAAACACATAGAAACCTCGTAGTATTTAATTCATTATCATTAACATTCTCTTCAAGTATTGAACAATCATAATACTCTGCCGCTAGATAACTCGCTAATGCAGCTTTAGTAGGATCATTACACTGTTTTATATAATCCACACTTTTAGCTGTATCCTGATAAGGAATTGATTTCATCTTAGGATGTTTCAAGAAAAACTTTTCACATTGTCCTAATGCCTCAGGATGGCTATATACCTCAACTATATCATCAATATTAGACCCGGGTATTCCTATTAGATTTTCTTGAATACGTACATTTTGTTCGCCTATCGCATAAACATCACGACTTGCAAGTAAATCATATGTCCGATAAATTATACCTGTTGTGGTATTTTCAACTGGCAATAAAGCAGTATCCAATACTCCTAATTCTAAATCATTAAGAATATCAACAAAGTTCTTATAACTTTTTGATTCAAATTCATGATTTTTATAATACTCATGAACTGCTATTTCACTAAATGTACCATGCTCACCCTGGTACCCAACTACTATCTTTTCCATTCTATCACTCCCAAGTTCTAAATTCATGCTACAATTGTACCATGCAAAAATCAAGTAATTCAAAATTAAATAAAAGTATTTTTAACACAATTTTATTATTATGCAGTTTTTTTGTTGTGCCATTGCTTACCATCTATTTAGGATCAAAGGCTAGTATGACCACAGAAAATTTTACTTTTCTTGCAAATCAAGCTAGTACTAAACAATTATTTTATGTTTGGTCAATTATTTCATTAATCACTCACTATTTATTGTTATATAAGTTAAATAAAAAACTTCTAATTAATATGAACATGATAAACTTAACATTTATTACTATGTTTATCGCTACTTTAATTCCTTATAAAAATGGTATTTCATTTATTGCATTTCTACATGTTGCCTTTGGATATCTATCCTTTATTCTATATAACTATGATTTATTACTTATTTATACTCGACTAAAATCATTTAATCCTAACTTTGTACAACTGATATTCAATTTATATATATTTATGTTATCGATATGTTTTGCAATCTTTATGTTCTATGGAAGCATTAATGGTTTATGTGAAATTATTTTTTGTTGTAGTACACCAATCTTGTTGTCTTTATATATTATAAAAGTCGCCGAAGCGACTCATTATTAAATATTAATATTTTTTACGTTCAACACTTAAGTTATCTACATAGTAGCGAACAGTAAGTGAATTAGCAATCTTAGCTTTTACTTTTGGTTCAACTATAAATGCATCACCTTCAAGCATACATTCAAGAATTGCCTTACAGCATGTTTCGATGTTGTCTACACCAGCTTCGCATTCAGTAAGTAAATCACCTGCATTAACTTCAATGTAAAGCCAATTCATATGATGAGCTTCCCATTTCTTCCAGTTAATTACATCAATGTAGTCTTGCATTGATTTTTTTGTTTCATCTACTTTTTTTGTAGCTGTTTTCTTTTCTGTTACCTTTTTAGTTGTTGCCTTCTTTTCTGTTGGTTTTTTAGCTGTTGGTTTTTTAGCAGCCACCTTTTTTACTGGTTCTTTTTTTGTTTCTGTTTTTACTGTTTTTGTTTCTTTCTTTTCTGCCATTCTAGGTACCCCTTCCCATCACGATGATCCTGTGATTAATTTAATTATATCATTATTTTATAATAATTGAAGATGTGTTATCCAATACCACCTAAGAGTATTCCTAAAATAAAGACTGTAATCGCAAGTAAAACATACCCATATCTAGCAAATATATATAATGAATCCTTGTGTGGTTTCACACAGGCAAGATTTAGAGCATCCATAAGTTTTTTCTTTGGCAATATCCAATAAATAGTAAATGCACCTAGCACTGCACCAGCTGGAACTATATAAATCGTTATAATATCCATCCATTGCCCCATATATGGTTCATATTCAAGAAATACACCTATTGCAAAGGCAATAATAACTATACATATTATTGATACTGTTCGAGATAGTTTCAATCGTGATGTTGCCGCTTCTGTAACTGCTTCTAGCATGTTTATTAATGAAGTAATGCCAGCAAACAAAACACTGGTAAAGAATAATATAGAAAAGAAGCTTCCTAATGGCATTTGTTGGAAAATCATCGGCATTGTTTTAAACATCAATGATGGACCTGCCGCAGGATTTAGCCCAAAAGCAAAGATTGCTGGAATAATTACAAAACTAGACAACATTGCTGCCACAGTATCAAATAATGCAGTATAGTTAGATAATTTAATAACATCTTCTTTTTCACTTAAATAACTTCCATATATAACCATTCCAGATCCTGTAATAGAAAGTGAAAAGAATGCTTGTCCCATAGCCATAACCCATGTCATAGGATTAAGTAAAAATTCCCATCTTGGAATCAATAGATATTCATACCCTGCCAAAGCACCTGGTAAAAATGCAACCCAAATCGCTAAAATTAAAAACAATATAAAGAATGCAGGCATCATTATTTTACTAACTTTTTCAATTCCTTTTATGATTCCAGATGAAAGCGCAATCCCAGTTATAACTAAAACTATAATATGCCATGGAATGCTACTAAAAGGTTTAGCTATTTCTTGAAAAAGCTCCGCTGGATTACTTTGCATTAATGTCCCTGTGAATGATGATACTAAATAAAATAGTACCCATCCAACAATAATTGCATAACCAATCGCAATTCCCAATGATCCAATAAGTGGAAGAGTCCCTATTTTATCACCATGTTTTCTTCCACCAAGTTTAAATGCTTGCTCATATGACCCAATAGGTCCTGTTCCAAATAATCTCCCTAATGCAAATTCTCCTGATAACCCTACTTTACCAAAAATAAAAATGAAGAATAAGTAAGGTATTAAAAATGCTGCACCGCCATATTGACCAACACGATATGGAAATAACCAAATGTTTCCCATACCTACTGCAGACCCTACAGAAGCTAATACAAATCCTAATTTTGATGTAAATTTTGTATTGTTCATCTTTTCTCCCCCTAACAAACAAAAAACGCCCTTATCCAAGGACGTTATAATCAACGTGATACCACCTTATTTCATAAGCAATTCGCATTACTTACCTCATCGAGTACAATCATACTCTAGTACGATAACGTGTACATCCGTCTTTATCTACTAAATTCAATAAAGAAGCTCAAAGGTGTATCTCTTAAACTTTGTAAGTTCTTCGCATCATCCAGAACCTTTCTTCATACAAATATTTTAAGCTCTTTCCTTATCATCGCTGATATTGATATTTTATCATCAAGAATATTTAAGTCAACTATTATTAGAAATATATGCTTCAGCTCTATTTCTACCTTTATTCTTTGCTTTATACATTGCCTCATCAGCAAAGTTAATTAGTTGCATATATGTACTAGAGTTACATTCTTTAGAATTTACATACCCCATGCTTATGGTTACATAACCATTTTCTGTACTTTCATGCTTAATGTGCAAAGATTCTATATCTTTAACAATACGCTCAGCAATATTTTTCATCTCATCTGCGCTATGACGATCATCGATAATAATAAATTCTTCACCACCGTAACGAGAAACAAATACATCTAGTTTTTTAACACATTTATCTAATTCTCTACCTATTATAGCCAAACACTCATCACCCTTTAAATGACCATATGTATCATTATATAGTTTAAAGTAATCAACATCCATCATGTATATATTCAATCCCTCACTAGAGCAATTATCATAAATATCAACAATACATTTATTAAACCATCTTCTATTAGGAAGCAATGTCAATTCATCAATATTAGATTGTTCTTTGAGTATTATAGCTGCTTGTATATTTTCCAAGTTAACATTCGTTGTATATACCCCATAGCCAATACTAACTATACAAACACATAAGGCATTTAATAAATCATTTTGTATTATTCGAGGATCTGTTTTATTTAGTAATACCATAACACAAAATAATAATGTCGCTATAATTGTTAAAATAATTGAATTTGAAGGTTTATCAACATATAAACTTGGCACAAACATTATAAATACAAAGAAAGTAACTGCATACATGTCATACGATATGACAGTACCTATATAAGCCACCATGTATAATAGACTAGCAGCAAACAAATAAAACATAATTCTACAATATTCTTTATGATTTTTTATAACTTTTACAATAATCAATGTACATACACAAAACCATAAAACATAGATTCCATAAAACACCGTTAAATTTCCAATCAAATTAACTAAATAAGTTAATATGAATAAAAAAGCACACATACATGTTGAAAACGTATACGTAGTTACTAATGTTCCATAATTTCTTTCATTAAGTTGAACATAATTCCTAGTATAAAAATTCTTATCAACATTACCCCAAAGGATATAATTAAATATCTTATTCATGTTGCCTTCTCCCCTAATCCCATATAAATATAATATATTTATATTTTAATTTTACCACATCTTTGTAAATTGATATATCACGAATAAATACATCCATTAAATATCCAAAATACACCATTATTACAATTTATCACAACATATTTTAAGTTGATTTTTAATATTACATAAGTTACAATATTAAAGCAGTTGCCCTAGTGGTGAAATTGGTAGACGCAACGGACTCAAAATCCGTCGGTAGCAATACTGTGCCGGTTCGAGTCCGGCCTGGGGCACCAATTTAAAATTAAGCCTATTTAAACTAGGCTTTTTTTATTTTAACAATGTTTAAAACATCTTTTTAACTAGTATTTAGATAGAAAACTGCGAAATTTGCGTTTTCCCATAGTTTATAAGAGGATGATAAGTTGATATTATTTACACATTTTTATAAAATCGCATCAAAAGATAATTGCTTATATGAAGGTAGTTATAATGGAGATTAGATTCTCATATGTAGGATTAATATTTTTAGTAATGCTTATTATTCCAAATATTATTTGGAGTAAGAATCTACCTAAAGACTATGATAAATATAGTAAAAACGAAAATAAATTACTATTAGTTTTTGAAAAAACAGGTGAAGTCTTAGTAACCTGTTCAGCATTAATATTTACTAACTTTAATCCAAATCAATTATCAATGTCGCCAATTATTTTACTATTCATATTTATACTAATGATTTTATATGAGGTATATTGGATTAAATATTTTAAAAGCAATAAAACAATGAAGGATTTGAGTAGTAGTCTATTAGGGATACCTGTTGCAGGAGCAACTCTTCCTGCATTATCTTTTTTCTTGTTAAGCGTATATGGAAATAATATCTTACTAATGATCGCAGCAATAATTTTTAGAATTGGTCATATTGGAATACATTTGAATCACTACAAAGAATTAAGTAGCGAAATAGTAAATTTGAAATTGATTATTCTTAAAATAATAGCAACGCTTATAACGATATTAGGACTATCTCATATAGGAATTTTTATATATTTATTATTTATCGAATCGTTGAATTAGATATCCTGCAATTTTTGATGCTAGTATACCAACTACCGCACCAACAATAACATCACTAGGATGATGAACATTTAAATATACACGAGAAAATGCAATAAGAGTGGCTAACGTATAGCTTCCTAAAGTTACCCACTTATTAATTTTAGTTAATGATGTCGCAACTGAAAATGATGTTGCACTATGACTTGATGGAAATGAATAATTATTTGGTTTATGTATTAAAGATTGCAAATGAGCATTTTCAATAAATGGTCTTGGACGTCTTACTATATTTTTTAAAATCAATTCACTAACTACAACCGATAACAGTAATGATAGTGCTACTAATTTTGCCCGTTTATTATTCTTTTTAAACAAAAAATAAACAACTAATATAATTGCCCATAACAACATAACATCGCCTATACGAGTTATTATCTTCATTATCAAAGTCATCCACTCAGATTGTAGATTAGCTTGTATCCATTCCATAATTAATAAATCTATCTTAGTTATAAATTCCATAATTTCTCCAAATTAATTAGTTACTTAAATCATGGCGAAGAGTTAGGGATTCGAACCCTAGGTAACTTGCGCTACGCCACCTTTCCAAGATGGTGCCTTAAACCGCTCGGCCAACTCTTCAGCACGTTGATATTATACTAGATATTTAAATTAGAATAAAGGAACTCATCAATATAATCTACTAAACTCTCGATTGTTACCATTTTTGGATGATGTGAAGCAATAGCTAAATCCGCTGCTTTGCCATGAAGCCATACCGCCATGACTACTGCTTGATATAAATCGCGTTTCTGACTTAATAATCCTGTAATTAAACCCGTCAAGAAATCTCCACTTCCCGCCTTCGCAAGTGCTGCATTTCCTGTTTGATTGATATACAAATCTTGTGTTGGCGAAACCACAAGAGTATGTGGTCCTTTTAAAACAAGTATTACTTTATATTCTTTTGCAAATGATTTTGCAATTTCTATCCTGTTTGCTTGAATGGTTTCAATTGGTAACCCAACTAAACTTGAAAACTCATGAATATGAGGAGTTAATATCACTGGTGTCTTAATAAGTTTTAATAAATATAAATCATTTTTTAACATACGTATAGCTTCTGCATCTAAAACAACTGGACAAACAGTTTGTTGTAGGATCATTTCAAATAATTTATTTTTACAATCCAAATAATTTGCGCCACTACCAAAACATATACATTTTGCTTCATTTACAACATTATTAAAAGTACTTACTACGGTATCTTTTGTAAACGGATGAAATACTGGAGTTATTTCATTAGCTTGAAGCAACGGATATATTTTTTCATGGCATAACACATGAATATAACTTGATCCACTTGCTTTAGCACCCATAATATTTAATAGTGTTGCACCAGCCATTCCATAACTTCCACCAACAATTAATGGCTTTCCTTCACTACCTTTATAAGCATCCTCTTTTAAAATTGGAAATTGATTCATAAAAATGTTATCATCCATTTCTACTAGATCAGAAGTTTTAGATTCAGCTATATCTAACGAAATCAAATCACATTCTTTAAATAGAAAATGATCTTTTCTTAATTGATGAAATATTTTTTTATAACCTAATGCAAATGTTATATCAGAACAAATTGCATCATTATCAAAGTTTCCAGTATCTGCCTCTGCCCCACTGTTTATATCAATTGCATATTTAATAGAATCTAGATCATTAACTAATCTAAACAATTCTCTTAAATCATTTGGGATATTTCCTGAAAAACCAAATCCAAAAATTGCATCAATTAAAATATCAGCACTTTTTATATCACTTAAATCATTTGTAATTATTTTTTTACACTTCGTGCGATTTTTCTTAGATTCAGATGTAGATTGCTCATCAAACAATGGATATACTTTCACATTGAATCCTGCTTCATTTAGATATTTAGCTAAGATATAACCATCTCCACCGTTATTACCTTTGCCACATAAAACAACAATTTTTTCATTATGATGTCGCTTAATTATTTCTTGTGCAAGTTTAAAACCAACTTGATCCATTAGTTCTAAAGTGGATAAAGTTGAGTTTTGTTCACATTCTTTCATTGTTTTAATAGTTACAATCATATTCACATCTCCAAATTCATTTTATCATGGTTATAAATCATTGACCATAATTTGATTGAGGTAAACTGATAATCTAGATATAATATACTCATGAAAGTGAGAAAAAATATGACTAAAACAATTATCGTATATGATTTCGATGGTACTTTAACTCCAAATTCTCTACCAAAAATCGGCTTGATGGACAAACTTGGATATAGTTTTGATAGATATGAACAAAAAATGAAGGAATGGTTACTTAATCACCCTGGTAAGGATATCTACGATTCTTATTACATGACTTTTTTAAATATATTAGAAGAATCAGGATATCCATTAACTGATGAGACATTCGCATTATCTGCAAATGAAAATAATTATAATCCAGGAGTATTTGAATATTTTGAAAGTGTTAAGCCTTATGTAAAAAATTACTTAGTAAGTTCTGGTTTTAAAGTGCCATTATTACACTCAGGTGTCAGCAAATATTTTGAAGAAATATATGGAACAATCTTTGAATACAATAATGACAACATTGCAACTGGTGTGAAATACGCAATGAATGACCAACGCAAAGTAGATAAAATCAAGGAAATATGCGAGTTAAATCATCTTGATAATTATGACTGTTCAAACGTAATCTATTTAGGTGATGGATTAACAGATGCTTATGCAATGTCATTTGTTAAGGAACATGGTGGTATTTCAATCTTTGTGTATCAACCTCATGAAAACCTAGATGCGTTCAATGTGCTTAAGGAAAAAGGAATAGTTGATGTAGCATATGTAGCAGATTATTCTATAAATAGTGAACTGTACAACAAGTTAATAAGCATAATAAATAGGCAGGACTGATTAATAATTCAGCTCTGCCTATTTTACTTTATAATTTTTTTTCTTCTACTTTACGCTATAAACTCCTACATCAGCACAAGAAAGTCCACCATCATATTTATCTTTCAATACATCATCTTTAAAATCAAAGAAAAATGGTTGATCATGATCAATATAATATATACCTGTTTCATCAGGAATAGTTAAGGAAATACGTTCTCCTTCTTTTAAATATGTTCCAGTAATATCAATCATACCTGTACATGCATTAACATTAGCTGAAAACGTTCCATCTTCATTAAAAATAATTGTAGTAGGTGAATTTTCTGTATTTTCAACAAATTTACCAGCAATTGTTGTATCAGTTACGCTTAAACTATCTGTTTGCGCTGTCTCTTCAGGAGTAGGTGTCGCAGATTCTTTTGGCCCCTCTTCAGGTGCTTTTGTTTCTTCATTTGGTGTTGCTGTAGGTGCAGGAGTAGGTGTTGATGTAGATTCTTTTGGTTTTGTACTACAACCAGTTACACCTACAAGTATTAGCACTAAAAATGCTATAAATATTTTTTTCATTATAAATTCCTCCGTGTATTCATTATACCATGTTATAATTGTGTGGGTGATTAATATGATACTAGTGAATCAAATAAAATGTTCCATAGACCAAGAGTGTACAAATGAAGTAATTGCATCAAAATTAGGTTGTAAGCCTAGTGATATAAAATCTTTTAAAATCAGTAAAGAATCAATTGACGCAAGAAAGGATGACATTCATTTTGTCTATACTTGTTTAGTTGATGTTTTACATGAAGGCAGATATTTAACGAATAAAGATATTTCTACTTATAAAGAAGTTAAATATCATATTCCTGAATTATCTGAACCAATAGAGACACGTCCAATTGTTGTCGGTTTTGGTCCTTCTGGTATGTTCGCAAGTTTATTACTTGCTGAAGCTGGACTAAAGCCAATTATTTTTGAACGAGGGAGCTCTGTTGATGAACGCATTAAAGATGTTGACGCTTTTTGGAATGATGGCAAACTTAATCCAGAAAGTAACGTTCAATATGGTGAAGGAGGAGCAGGTACTTTTTCTGATGGTAAACTTACAACACGTATCAAAGATACGCGTGTACCAAAAATACTAAGTGAATTAATTGAAGCTGGTGCAAATGAAAACATCAGTTATGAAGCTCATCCCCATATTGGTACTGATGAATTACGCCTTATCGTTAAAAATATCAGAAAGAAGATTATTAGTTTAGGTGGTGAAATTCATTTCAATACTAAATTCGAATCACTAATTCTTAATGATAATGTAGTTAAAGGAGTAATTGCAAATGGTATTACCTATGATACAGATGTTGTATTCTTATGTGTTGGTCATAGTGCTCGAGATACCTTTGAAACACTTTATAAACAAAATGTATTTATGGAACCAAAAGGATTTGCTGTTGGTTTACGCATAGAACATAAACAAGAATTTATCAATAAGATTCAATATGGAAAATACGCTACTCATCCGCGCTTAAAAGCTGCTGAATACCGTATTACACATACTGCTGAAAATGGTAGAGGTGTTTATAGTTTCTGCATGTGCCCAGGTGGTTTTGTTATACCAAGTTCTACTGATTCAGAAACAATTATAGTCAATGGCATGAGTGAACATAACCGTGATCAAGAAAATGCTAATAGTGCTTTACTTGTTCAAGTTCCAACAAGTGATTTCTATAAAGATTCACCATTTGATGGATTTACATATCAATCAAATTTAGAACATTCTGCTTATTTATTGGGTGGCAGTAATTATTCTGCTCCTGTTCAGCTCGTTAAAGACTTTATCGAAAATAAAGTATCTACAGAATTTAAAGATGTTAAGCCTTCTTATAGTTTAGGCACAACATTCGCAAATTTACGTGAATTATTTCCATCAGTTATTAATGATGCTTTAGTAGAATCACTTACATCATTCGAAAAAAGAATGCCTGGATTTGCACTTGGTGATGCGATATTTACTGGTGTAGAAACAAGATCTAGTAGTCCAATAAGAGTACTTCGCACACCTGATTGTGTAAGCACTACAGTTTCAAATCTTTATCCTTGTGGTGAAGGTGCTGGTTATGCTGGTGGAATTGTATCTAGTGCAGTTGATGGCTTGCGCTGTGCTGAGATTTATCTTAAAAATCTTCTTTCAAAGTAAATTTAATTATTTAATCAAAAGTAATTAAGCAATTAATAAAGATTGATTTCTGCAATGGAGTCAATCTTTTTTATACTTTGATATCATATTATTTTTGTATATTAAAATGCACCCTATTGTTGGATTTCCAAGTTATAGAGTGCATTTCATTTAATGAATATTTTGTTTTATTGTATTCAACAATCCACCATTTTTAATAATAGTAATTTGTTCATCTGTTAAACCATGATTTACTTCAAACTCAAAGTTTTGAGTTTTGTTTTTAACATACATTGGTTGTCCAATTTTTAACTGAAGTACATCAACAAATTCTAATTCATCTAACAATTGAATCTTATCATAATCTTGAGAGTGAATAAATGTTGCAGGTATTATTCCAGAATTAACCAAGTTTTGTTGATGAATACGTGCATAGCTTTTTGCAATTACAGCTTCAATTCCTAAATACATTGGCGCTAATGCCGCATGTTCTCTCGATGAACCTTGTCCATAATTCTCACCTGCGATAATAATTCCACCATTGTATTTTTTACAACGGCTATAGAAATTTTCATCAATTTGACTAAAACAGAATTCACTAATCTTTTCAATATTACTTCTAAATGGTAATACTTTTGAACCTGCTGGCATAATATGATCAGTTGTAATATTGTCTTCTACTTTAATCATTACTTGCTTATCAATTGTTGATAATTGTTGCTTAGATGGTAAGTCCTTAATGTTAGGTCCTTTTTCTATTGCTTTATTAGGATCACAATCAGGAATTAGAATCATTGAATCATCGATAATATATGATTCAGGCATACTAGCTTTTTCAAAATCTACATTCATTGGATTAGTAAATACACCTGCTATCGCTGATGCTGCTGCTACTTCTGGTGATACTAAGTAAACCCCAGCACTCATCGTGCCACTTCTTCCATAAAAATTACGATTAAAGGTACGTAGTGATACTGCATCTGTTTTAGGAGATTGTCCCATACCAATGCAAGGACCACATGTCGCTTCTAACAAACGTGCTCCACTTGACAGTAAATCATTTAATGCCCCACACTTTGCAAGCATTTCAAGAACTTGTTTAGATCCAAATGATATCCCTAACGATACATCAGGATGTACTTTTTTACCTTTTAGAATATTAGCAACCGTACATAAATCTGTAAAAGAACTATTAGTACATGAACCAATTAATACTTGGTCTATTTTCTTTCCTGCTAAATTATCTACTGTTTCGATATTATCAGGAGAATGAGGTGTGGCTGATAGTGGCACAAGTTCATCACAATTAATTTCAACTACTTCATCATAGATAGCATTTTCATCAGCAATTAATTCTTTATAATCTTCTTCACGGCTTTGTTTCTTCAAGAATATTCTTGTTTGTTCATCAGACGGAAACAAAGAAGTGGTAGCTCCAAGTTCTGCTCCCATATTCGTAATTGTACTTCTTTCTGGTACAGTTAAGTTTTTAATACCTTCACCACTATATTCAAGTATTTTACCAACTCCACCTTTAACACTCAATTGTTGTAATACTTTTAAAATAATATCTTTTGCTGAAACACCATGTCTTAATGTTCCGTTTAGTCTAACATTTACAATTCTAGGCATTTTTAATGAAAATGGTATTCCCGCCATTGCACACGCAACATCAAGTCCTCCAGCACCAATAGCTATCATACCCATAGCTCCAGCAGTAGGAGTATGTGAATCTGACCCTAATAATGTTTGACCTGGCTTATCAAATCGTTCCAATTGTACTTGGTGACAAATACCATTACCTGCTTTAGAGTAATAAATTCCATAACGATTTGCGACTGTTTGAAGATAACGATGATCATCTGCATTCATAAATCCATTTTGTAATGTATTATGGTCTACATAGCTTACCGAACAATCAGTTTTAACACGTTCAATACCCATTTTTTCTAGTTGTAAGTAGGTCATAGTCCCTGTTGCATCCTGTGTTAATGTTGTATCTATTCTAATTTTTATTGGTTCTCCTTGTATTAAATTTCCTTCTACAAGGTGGTTTTCTAATATCTTTAGTGCTACACTTTTCATGAGTTTACCTCCAGCTAAGAAAAATTATAACATGGATTTTCTAAATATCCATTTATAGCTTACTTAACGATGCACTTTTTTCTTACTTTATGGTAAACTATACACAATTAGGAGGTTTTTTTATGAATAAAAAACTACTTGAAATATTTGAAAAATCAACCATAGAAAATAATATTCCACATGAATTATATACAACCCACAATGTTAAAAAAGGTCTTCGTAACGAAGATGGTACAGGTGTTCTTATTGGTCTAACAAGAATCGCTGATGTAGTAGGTTACAAAAGACTCGAAGATGGCACTAAGACTGATTCCATGGGTGAATTATACTACCGTGGCATTGAACTATCGGATTTATTAAAACAAGTAGAAAGTGATCAAATCGATGGTTATGAAAGAACTTGTTTTCTAATTCTATTTGGTCATTTACCAAATGATGATGAATTAGTATTGTTCAAAGAAGAGCTACAAGACTCATATGAAATGCCAAAAGATTTTTTAACATCAAATATTTTGAAGAAACCTTCAACTAGTATCATGAATGAATTACAAAAAGAACTATTAAACTTGTATATGGAAGATGATGAAGCAGATAATACTAGTGTCGCAAACACATTAAAACAAGGTATATCCATTATTGCAAAACTACCTGAAATGATGATTTATTCTTATCAAGCAAAAGCTCATTTTATTGATAATAAAAGTTTGATGATTCATCCTGTTAGAAAAGATTATGGAATTGCCGAAAACATTTTACATCTATTGCGCACAGATTCAAATTTTACTAAAGAGGAAGCACGAATTCTTGATTTATTACTAATTATGCATGCTGACCATGGTTCAGGGAACAACTCAACATTCGCAAATTTAGTTGTTGCATCCACAGGGACTGATATTTATTCTGCATTTTCTGCTTCTATCGGTTCTTTAAAGGGTCCTAGACATGGTGGTGCTAATATTACGTGTAAGAAAATGATGGATACTATCATTAATGAAATTGGATACGATGCAACTGATTCTCAGATAAATTCCATTGTGGAACGACTAACAACTAAAAACTTTTTTGATAAGCAGGGTCTTGTTTATGGATTTGGTCACGCAGTATATACCCTATCTGATCCTCGATGTCTATTACTTAAAGATCAAGCTAGAGCATTAGCAAAAGCATGCAATCAATCTAATCGTTTAGAATTCTATGAACGTTTCGAAAATAGTGTTGTTCGCTATTTTAAAGAAAATAAAAACAAAAATATATGTGCTAATGTTGATTTTTATAGTGGTCTAATTTATGACATGTTACAAATACCTGAAGATTTATATTCACCACTTTTTGTTACAAGTAGAAGTGTTGGTTGGTTAGCTCACAACATTGAAGAAAAATGTTATTGCAACCGTATCATCCGCCCTGCTGGATTATATGTTGGAGAAAAGGAGAAAAAATAAATGAGAACGATTACCCTATTCGAAGGAGATGGCATTGGACCAGAAATAACATCTTCTGTATTATCAATTCTTGAAGCATGCAACTTACCATTGAAATTTGAGAAGTATGACATTGGTCAAACAGCATATAATAAATGCCAAGAACTAATCCCTACTGACTCTATTGACTCTATTAAACGTAATAAAGTTGCTTTAAAAGCACCTGTTACTACCCCAATAGGTAAGGGATTTAGAAGTGTGAATGTTCAATTGCGTATGATATTTGATTTATATGCAAATGTTAGACCTGCTAAATTATTACCAAATATTAAAAGTCGCTATGAGAATATTGATTTAATTGTATTTAGAGAAAACACCGAAGATTTATATATCGGTGAGGAACATGTAATTAGTCCTGATGAAGTACATGCAATCAAAAAAATTACTCGTAAAGGTTCTGAAAGAATAATACGTTCTGCATTT
The DNA here is from genome assembly GCF_036641015.1 of Anaerorhabdus sp. Taxonomy (GTDB): domain Bacteria; phylum Bacillota_I; class Bacilli_A; order Erysipelotrichales; family Erysipelotrichaceae; genus Anaerorhabdus. The sequence goes on from NZ_JAVWFO010000009.1 coordinate 39,411, forward strand.
GAATATGCAATGCAAAATAATCGTAAAAAAGTAACATGTGTACATAAAGCAAATATCCTTAAAAAAAGTGATGGTTTGTTTTTGGAAATATTTAACCAAATCAAGAATGAATATCCAATAATCGAAGCCAATGACTTAATTGTAGATAATGCTTGTATGCAACTTGTAATGAAACCTGAACAATTCGATATACTTGTTATGCCTAATCTATACGGTGATATTTTATCTGATTTAACAAGTGGATTAATTGGTGGTTTAGGTTTATTACCAAGTGCTCAATGGAATGATGAATATGCAGTCTTTGAAGCAGTACATGGTTCAGCACCCGATATCGCAGGAAAAAATATGGCAAATCCTACTGCCCTATTATTAAGTGCCTGCATGATGCTCGATTATTTAGGATATCAAAAAGAAGCAAGTCAAATCAGAAATGCGATAAACAAAACATTAGAAGATCTAAGTCATTGTACTAAGGATATTGGTGGAAGTGCTACAACAACCGAATATACTCAAGCAATAATTAGTAATCTATAATCTTGTATCTAGGGGAGATTCATAATGAAGCATATATTTATTGTAAATCCATATACATGTAAAGATAAAACTAGTGGATATATTGAAACAATCAACAACATATGTAAACAGCTAAATGAAGAATACGAAATATTTAAAACGGAATATATTGGTCATGCGACTGATATAACTAAACAATATACCACAAATACATGTATCTATTCCGTCGGTGGTGATGGAACAGCTTATGAAGTTGCGAATGGATTACAAAACAACTGTTCAATGGCAATAATACCAGCTGGAACAAGTAATGATTTCTTTCGTATGCTTAACATTAAAGATAAAAATATTAGTGAGATTCTAAACGGAACTATTTTAGGAAAAGAAATTACTGTTGATTATGGTTTATGTAATAATAAAGTATTCTTAAATACTACCACGCTTGGATTAGATGCTCGTGTTAATAGTATGGTATGCGATTTATTAAAAAAGACACCTTTACCAAAGTTTTTATTATATGGCTTTGCTGCGGTTGTTAATATTTTTAATCCTCAACCATTTGAAGCATTGATTACAACCGATAGTAAAAGTTTTAAAGTAAAAAGCATCCTTATTGCTGTTATGAATGGAAAGTATTATGGTAATGGCTTCTCACCAACTAAGAAAGCAGATATTCAAGATGGTCTTTTAGATGTTTGTATCGTTCATAATACTCCTATTTTAAAAATGCTATGTCTATTACCTAAATATTTCAAAGGAAATACGGAATCATATAAAGAAGTTACACATTTACTTGTTAAGAAAATTGATATTAAAACTCCCTATCCTGTTCATGTTCAATCAGATGGTGAAAATTATACACAAAGGGAACTTATAATTGAATTAAAGAATAAGGCATTACATCTTAGAGTTCCTATATCTGCATTATAAAAGCTCATCGACTATTCAAATCGATGAGCTTTACTATTTTATTCGGTTCTACAAATTCTGGTGTTGGTGAAAACTAACACCTTTTTTGTTTAATAC
>NZ_JAVWFO010000010.1:0-37425 GCF_036641015.1 Anaerorhabdus sp.
TCCGTCCACTTGTTGTATCAACAGTGACAGGAATTATTCTAGGTAATGTACCACTTGGACTTGCTACAGGGGCTTTAACAGAATTAGCGTTCGCAGGTTTAACACCTGCTGGAGGAACTCAACCTCCTAACCCAGTATTAGCTGGATTTATGTCAACAACTATAGCTTACACAGCTGGTGTAAGCGCTGAAGTTGCATTAGGATTATGTTTACCATTCTCATTCTTAATGCAATATGTAATTCTATTCTTCTATTCAACATTCTCATTCTTTATGGCTGGTGCTGATAAGGCAGCTGAAGAAGGAAATGTTGCTAAGATTCGTCAAATTAACATTACAACTACAGCAATCGTTGCACTTTCTTATGGTGTTATCGTATTTGCTTGTACTTACCTAGCACAAGACCTAATGGCTAACTTAGTTACTTCAATGGCTCCATGGCTAATCCATGGATTAGAAGTTGCTGGAGGAATCTTACCTGCTATCGGATTTGGTATGTTACTACGCGTTATGATGAAAGCAAAATACATCCCATTCTTTATTGCTGGATTCTTAATGATGAACTTCATCCCAATGAATAACTTACTACCAGTAGCATTATTAGGTACTGCATTTGCTTTATTTGATTTCTTCAATGCTAAATCAAGAAGAGATGCAATTGAAGAAGCAGTAGCAAACAATTCAGGAAACCAAGGAGGAAATAAACATGTCGGCATCTAAAAAATTAACCAAAAAAGATTTAACTATGCTTGGTATTCGTTCATCCTTCTTACAAGCTTCATTCAACTATGAAAGAATGCAAGCTGGTGGATGGTTGTTAGCGCAATTACCTGCTTTAGAAAAGATTTATGCAGATGATCCAAAAGGTTTATCAGCAGCAATGACAGATAACCTTGAATTCATTAATACTCATCCAAACTTAGTTGGATTCTTAATGGGATTACTAATTTCATTAGAAGAAAATGGAGAAGATCGTAGTTTAATTAAAGGTTTAAAATTAGCATTATTCGGACCTATCGCTGGTATTGGTGATGCAATATTCTGGTTTACATTCTTACCAATTATCGCAGGTGTATCTTGTTCATTTGCATCTCAAGGATTAATCATTGGACCAATGATTTTCGTAGGTGCTTATCTTGCAATTTGGGTATTACGTATTGTATGGACACATATGGGATATCGTTTAGGTACAAAATCATTTGAAATGCTTCAAGAAAACTCTGATATTATTGCAAACTCAGCAACTATTCTTGGTATTACAGTTATTGGTGCATTAATTGCATCATATGTAAAAATTGATTTATTACCAGTTATTAGTGTTGCAGGTGGCATTGAAGTAAGTATTCAAACAGCATTCTTAGATACAATTTTCCCTAAATTATTACCAATGGGTTATACATTGTTAATGTTCTATTTCTTGAAGAAGAAACAAGTTAGTCCAGTTGTATTAATTATTGGTACAATCATTCTAGCTATTGCTTGTTCATTTATTGGACTACTATAATCTATCCCTTTCCAAGTTAGATGTGCACAATTCGTGTACATCTTTTTTTCGTTACGCCATTATTTTAGAAGATTAGGATGTATATAAATTAATACATCTTTTATTATGCAATGGTATACTAAGTATGGGTGATGAATATGAATTTAATGAAAGATATAAGAAAAAACTGCAATTTGCTACATTTACAAACTGATCCAATGGTAATTAAAATATATGAGAGTGAACACTCACTATTAATGTATAAAAAAGATATGGATTGTTACTTTATTGCTTCAGAAGATGACAATGAATATGATGAATTAATGAGTTACGTTGACTATAATTTTTGTAAAGCATTTTGTATTCAAGAGGAAGCTTTATGTAAATATATACCAGGAATGGATGAAGGATTTAAATGTTGTAACTACTTTTATGAAAAAGATTCTATTGATTTTGAACATCGTGATGATTTAGAAATAAGACTATTGGATGAAAGTTATTTTGATTTTGTAATGGAAAACTATCATGGTTATGATGATGAAAAATATATTATGAATAGACTTATAAGTGGAAATATATATGGTGCATTTAAAGAAGAAATATGTTGTGGTTTTATTGGTTATCATGATGAAGGAGCAATGGGGATATTAGTAGTAATAGATGAATTCAAGAAACAAGGTATTGGAACATATCTTGAATCGTTCTTAATTAAGAAGACATTAGATGACAATAGATATCCATTTTGCCAAGTATCACCAAACAATGATGCTTCTATTCATTTGCAAAATAAACTAGGATTAAAACCACATTCAAATATTATTACTTGGGGAAATATCGAAGGAGAATAACTATGAAATATGTAATTAGTGGAAATAAACTTCAACTTGTTGAACATGAGGATGATGCATTACCAGTTATTGCATATTTAACAATGGATGAGTTAAATACTCACTCAAATATACCTGATTTAGTTAAAAATATATGCAATAGTAGCCAAGCACAATATAAGAATAGTGTGGATGATTATGATGGATATACATTTGGTATTATAAATGTTCTTGATGTATGCAATGTATATAGTGAAAAAGATCGTATTGCTTTCTTAATTATGAAGAATCGTTTCTATTTTATTGAATTAAAAGATGAAAATAGAAGTGTATTTGAAATATTTGAAAATGTTACTAAATCCTATATGGGAAATGCTGAGTTCGAAAAAATTATTGCATTACTATTAGAGACACTATTACAAAACGGATATGAAGTAATTGAAGAAATTGATAAAAAGATTTCAGATATGGAAGAAAGTGTAGTGGAAGAAAGGGCAAGTTCTAAATTAAATAGAGGTATCTTTGCGCTAAAAGATCAATTAAGTATTTTAAAGAATTATTATCAGCAACTTGAAGAAATTGGATACTATCTAGAAGAAAATGAAAATGGATTATTTAATGAACATAAGTTAAATCATTTTAAGCATTTTGCAAATAAGAGTAATCGTTTATATGATGCATGTGTAGCAAAACAAGAAGATTTAATACATTTAAGAGAAGCGCTGGATGCAATGTTAGACTATCAACTTAACAGTATAATGAAATTATTTACAGTGATTACAACTATCTTTTTACCTTTAACACTAATAGTTGGTTGGTATGGTATGAATTTTACCAATATGCCAGAACTTGAATGGGAATATGGATACATGTTTGTTATGGGCATTAGTGTTGCGGTTGTTTTTGGTAGCTTATATTATTTTAGAAAGAGGAAATTAATATAATATGGAAGATAAAAATAAATTATTAGAAGAAATACTTCAAGATGTTGATGAAGAAATGACAGATGAAGAGATTATACATTTGTTATTAGATCGTAAAATGGCAAAAAAAGAGATAAATACAAAATTAACAGTAGGTGAGAAAACAGCGGATAGCCTTGCAAAATTTGCGGGTAGTTGGACATTTATTATTATTTTTATGGCAATACTATGTGGGTGGATGATGTTCAATTCAGCAGTGGAAAAGAAATTTGATCCATATCCATTTATTTTGTTGAACTTAGTTTTATCATGTCTTGCTGCAATGCAAGCTCCGATAATTATGATGAGTCAAAATAGACAAGAAGAAAAAGATCGTCAAAGAGCTGAAAATGATTATCGAGTTAATGTTAAAACTGAAATCATCTTATCTGATTTACATGTGAAAATAGATCAATTATTAAAAAATCAAGAAGAATTATTAAAAGAAAAAAATAAAAGTAACTAATTCTACTTTAAGTTGGTAATGATTTAACTGATGAAATATATGATTAAAGTAATCAAGTAAAAGATAAATTAAAATAAGTATAGAGATTAAACCCTATACTTACTAGAGTGAAGAGGAACTTTAGTTTTCTCTTCTTTTTTAATTAGTTTATAAATATGTGCTTCATATGGAGATAATTTCATAACTTTCCTTAGTTGCTTAGGAGTTAAATTACTAAGTAATTCTTCACCTGTTAATGATTCATCTAAGGTAATATCAGAAGCTTGTTTTGTAAGGTTAATGATAATGAATAGTTCCTCATCTGCAAGTGTTCTTTTGAAACAAAGGATACTTTTGTGATCTTTGTTTAATTCAATGAACTTACCAGTGCACAAAGCTTCATGTTCTTTGCGTAATTGTATTAAATTCTTATAGAAATTAAGTATAGATTGAGGGTCCTTTAAACTATCCTCGGCATTTATGTAAATATAATTAGGGTTTAACTTAATCCAAGGAGTACAAGATGAAAATCCTGCATAAGTATCGTTTGTCCATTGAACTGGAGTTCTTGCGTTGTCACGAGTTACATGTGCACCAATTTTTTTAGCAATTACCATTGGAACATGCATCATATCGTGCATTGCTTGAACACTGTTGATTGCTTCATAATCTTTCCATTCACTATAGTCTAGTTTTAAGTTAGTCATTCCAATTTCTTCACCTTGATAAATGAAAGGAGTACCATAAAGTGTAAAGTTATATAAGGCTAGAGCTTTAGCGGATTCAAGATAGTATAGTTTAATATCACCGAAACGTTCAATGTGTCGTGCATTATCATGATTAGATAAAAAGTTACCTACATAACCATTATGTTGAATCATAGCATTTTGCCATTTGCGTGTAACATTTTTGAATTCTGCAGTAGTAAAATGATAAAATTTTCTAAAATCATATTTTCCTAGTGCCCCATAACCTAGCATTGAAATATCGAAATGGAAAGTCATCTGTATTTCTTTGGTTGTAGGATTAGTGTATTTCATAGCATCATCAAGGGTAACTAGACATCCTTCGGCTAAACCTAATGCATCATATTTAGACAATACTTTTTCATTCATTTCTTTTAAGTATTCATGTACTAATGGTCCATTGAGTAAATAATCATCAGGAAATTGATATCCTTTTTTATCAGGATTCTTATCAGGTAAACCTTCTTTTTTATCGATGCAGTTTATTACATCCATTCTAAATCCATCAACACCTTTTTTTAGATAGTACTCCATAATTTTATATATTTCATTGCGTACATTTTCATTTTTCCAGTTCAAATCAGCTTGCGTTGGGGCAAAAGAAGTTAGGTAATATGAATTATCTTTTTCTTTAGTCCATGAGCTACCACCAAAAAAGCTTAACCAATTATTTGGAGGATTTCCATTAATTCCTTCTTTGAAAAAATAATAATCACGGTAAGGACTAGTAGGGTTATTTAGTGCATCAGAAAACCATTCATGCTTCGTAGATGTATGATTTGCAACTAAATCCATTAGTAGGGCGATATCGCGCTTCTTTAACTCTACTAGCAATTCATCAAAGTCATCCATTGTGCCATATTCTGGGGCAATAGCATAATAATCACTAATATCGTAACCATAGTCATCGTTGGGTGATGCATAAATAGGACTTAGCCAAATGCAATTAATTCCTAAGTCTTTTAAATAATCTAATTTACTGATGATGCCTTGAATATCACCAATACCATCAGAATTACTGTCTTTAAAAGAACGTGGCCATATTTGATAAATAACGGAATGTTTAAAATCAATCATATCTTTACTCCTTATCTTTAGATTTATTATAAACTTTTACAATCTTCTTGTATAATAAAAGTAAGGAATTATTCAAGGAGATTTAACAATGGAAAAATTTATAATGGCTATTGATCAAGGAACTACTAGTTCTAGAGCAATTTTGTTTGATCATAACTTAAAAGTTGTTCAAACATCACAAAAAGAATTTAAGCAGTATTTTCCTAAACCAGGATGGGTTGAACATGACGCTAATGAGATATGGTTAAGTGTATTAGCGTGTATTGCAGATTGTATAATGCAATCTGGAATAGATCCTAGTAATGTAGCTGGATTAGGTATTACCAATCAACGAGAGACAACAGTTGTTTGGAATTCAGAAACAGGATTACCAATTTATCATGCAATTGTATGGCAATCACGCCAAACATCTTACATTTGTGATGAATTAAAAAAGGAAAACTTATCAGAAACATTTGAGAATAAAACAGGATTAAAGCTAGATCCTTATTTTTCAGGTACTAAGATTAAATGGATACTTGATAATGTTGATGGAGCACGTGAATTAGCGAATAAAGGTAAATTGTTGTTTGGTACAATTGATACATGGTTAGTATGGAAACTTACAGGTCAAAAAACACATATTACTGATTATACAAATGCATCCAGAACTCTTATTTATAATATATTTGATTTAAAATGGGATGAGGAACTATGTAAGTTATTAGATATTCCAATGAACATGTTGCCTGAGGTAAAGGCCTCAAGTGAGATTTATGGTACAACTGCTAGTTATCATTTCTTTAATCATGAAATACCGATAGCAGGTATCGCTGGTGATCAGCAAGCAGCTTTATTTGGACAAGCTTGTTTTTGTGAAGGTGAAGCGAAGAATACTTATGGAACAGGTTGTTTTTTACTTTTGAATACAGGTGATAAACCAATTAAAAGTCAGCATGGACTTGTAACAACAATTGCTTGGGGACTTGATGGTAAAGTCTCGTATGCATTAGAGGGAAGCGTCTTTGTGGCAGGAAGTGCTATTCAATGGTTACGTGATGGATTACAATTTTTCCAAAATGCATCAGAAAGTGAAAAACTTGCATTAAGTGTAAAAGATACAGAAGGAGTAGTGCTGGTTCCTGCTTTTGTTGGTTTAGGTGCCCCATATTGGAATGATAAATGTCGAGGTGCAATGTTTGGATTAACACGTGGAACAACACGTGAACATATTATTCGTGCTACATTAGATTCGTTAGCATATCAAACAAAAGATATCCTAGATGCGATGCAAGAAGATTCCAATGGAGAATTAGTTTCCTTGAGAGTTGATGGTGGAGCGGCAATGAATAATTATTTAATGCAGTTTCAAAGTGATTTATTAGGTGTAAATGTAGATCGACCTAAAGTTCTTGAAACAACTGCACTAGGGGCTGCAGCATTAGCGGGATTGGCAGTAGGATTTTGGAAAGATAAAGAAGAAATTAAAAAACAACTTGAAATGGAACATATATTTAAACCAACAGAAGATCCGGAAAAAATGAAGAAGTACTATAAAGGATGGAAAAAAGCAGTACACGCGTGTATGGCTTTTGATGAAGAATGATGTTTGATGTAATTATTATTGGAGCTGGAATTGTTGGGTGTTTTGTTGCACGAGATTTAAGTAAGTATAATTTAAATGTATTAGTTTTAGAAAAAGGTAATGATGTTTCTGTAGGTGCTACAATGGCTAATAGTGCGATTATTCATAGTGGTCATGATCCATTAGATGGAACATTAAAAGCAAAGTTAAATGTTGAAGGAAATAAAATGTATGAAGCAGTTTGTAAAGAATTAAACTGTTCATTTAAACGTATTGGAGCGTATGTATTAGCTAGTAGTGATGAGGAGATTGAACAACTACATATCCTTTATCAAAGAGCTATAAATAGAGATATACCGTGTGCATTACAAGAATATGAAGAAATTAAAAAAGTTGAACCTAACATAAATAAATCGATTAAATTGGGACTATGGTTACCAACTACAGGTATTATTTATCCTTGGGAAGTTGCGATTGCATGCATTGAAAATGCTATGGAAAATGGTGTGACACTTAAGTTAAACAGTGAAGTTAGTGATATTTATAAAAGTGAGAATTATATATTAAAAACAAAAGAAGATGTTTATGAGACAAAAGCAGTAATTAACTGTACAGGTGTACGTGCTGATGAAATTTATAAGCTTATTAACAATGAAATTGATTTTTCAATCACAGCTAGAAAAGGTGAATACTTTGTATTAGATCATTTACCAAATCCTTTAGTTAATCATGTTATCTATCCTGTACCAACATCAAAGGGCAAAGGAGTTTTAGTTGTTCCGACAACGCATGGTAATACACTTTTAGGTCCTACTAGTTTTGAAATTGATGATAAAAGTGCAATAAATAATACACAAGCAGGATTAGAATATGTAAGAAATGAAGTAGGTAAATTAATTGATAATATACCATTTGATAAAGTAATACGCACTTTTGCTGGAAATCGTCCTACAGGAACAACACATGATTTCATAATTGAAGAATCAAAAAAATATGAAAATTTCTATAATGTAGCGGCAATTGAATCACCTGGTTTAGCGTCTGCACCAGCAATATCGAAGATGATTGTTGATATTTATTTACAGAAACATGCGGCTTCGTTAAAAGATGATTGGCAACCTTATCGTTTGAAAAATATAACCATTAGCGAGTTATCGCTAGAAGAAAAAAATGAATGGGTGAAAAAAGATCCACGATATGGAAGAATTGTATGTCGATGTGAAAAAGTCACAGAAGGTGAAATAGTCGATGCAATTCATCGGCCTTGTGGTGCTACTACTGTTAAAGGAATTAAAAAAAGAGTAAGACCTGGAATGGGACGATGCCAAGGAGGATTTTGTGAACCTTTAGTTGTTGAAATTCTTGCGCGAGAATTACATAAATCAAAAGATGAAATATTACTTGATGATATTGGCTCAAAGGTATTAGTTGGAAGGACAAAACATGATGAAGAGATATAGGTGTGTTGTCATAGGTGGTGGATCTGCTGGGCTTGCGAGTGCATTATCACTTTATAATGAAGGGATTCACGAAATATTAATTCTTGAACGTGATCAAGAATTAGGTGGTATTTTAAATCAATGTATTCATAATGGATTTGGATTACACACATTCAAAGAAGAATTATCAGGACCAGCATATGCAGAACGCTATATTGATTTAATTCACAAAACGACAATTGAAATAAAATGCAATACAATGGTTACATCAGTTAGCGAAGATAAGATAATTGAATATGTTAATCCAGTTGAAGGCTATGTTCAAATTGTGGCAGATGCGATAATTGAAGCTATGGGATGTAGAGAAAGAACTCGTGGTGCTATATCTATTCCTGGCTATCGTCCATCTGGTATTTGGACTGCAGGAACAGCTCAGCGTTATTTAAATATGGAAGGATACTTATGTGGTAAACGAGTATTTATACTCGGTTCAGGTGATATTGGATTAATTATGGCTAGGCGTATGACATTAGAAGGAGCTATTGTTTGTGGGGTCGCAGAAATTATGCCTTACTCTAATGGATTACCTAGAAATATCAAACAATGTTTAGAGGATTTTAATATTCCGCTTTATCTAAGTCATACAATCACTGATATTAAAGGATTGAATCGAGTTGAAGGAATTACGATAAGTGAAGTTGATTCTAATTTTAAGCCAATAGATGGCAGTGAGAAATCATTTGATGTTGATACAGTATTATTATCTGTTGGTTTAGTTCCTGAAAATGCCTTAAGTGAAGAAGCACATATTCAACTTCATCCGAAAACTAAAGGACCTATTGTAAACGAATCTTATATGACAAGTGTTGAAGGTATATTTGCATGTGGAAATGTACTACATGTCCATGATTTAGTAGATTTTGTAAGTCATGAATCAGGTAAGACTGGTTTAGCGGTTGCGAAATATTTAAATCATCAATTAATTTTAGAAAACGGGAAGAAATGTTTAAGTGGTAATGGAATTGGCTATGTTGTACCCATGAGTATGCAGAATAAAAATATAACTGATAACTTTGAACTATTATTCAGAGTAACTAAGCCTAGCCAAGATGGTATTATTAGAATTAAAGATGGAGATAGAATTATTAAGGAAATTAAAAAGAAACATTTAAATCCTTCAGAAATGGAAAAGGTAATTCTAAGTAAAGAAGAATGTGAGAAAGTAAAACAGGAAATTCTTGTGGAGGTAATACAATGAAACAGGAAATGATATGTATTACATGTCCTATGGGGTGTCATCTTACAGTTGAACTTGTTGATAATGATGTAAAATCAGTTAGTGGAAATACATGTCCTAGAGGAAAGGACTATGCAATAAATGAGTGCTTACATCCATTACGTGTATTAACATCAACAGTTATTATTAAAAATGCATTAGTTTCTAGATGTCCGGTAATTACTAGTAAACCAATACCAAAAGAAAAAATATTTGATGCTATGAAAGAAATTAATGAGATTACAATACAAGCTCCAATACACATTAACGATGTTATTATCAAGAACGTTTGTGGGTTGGATGTTGATGTAATTGCATCACGCAGTATGGGTAGAGTTTAGCTCTACCTTTTATTATGTGAGCGTTCACATAAATTTCATACAAAACCCATTTGTTTCCCATATTTTAGGTCTAAAGTATGTTTAGGAGGAATTTACTATGAGGAATGTATCAAGTAGTAATCAAGTTCAACAGAAGTACTTAATTAAAGAAGGACAAGTTAAAAAATTCATGGAATGTTTATCAAATAAAATAGAGGAAGATGAACATTTTAAATATACGGTATATAACATTTATTATGAACCAGTAAGTGAAACTTTAATTTCAAAAGTATATAAAAGTAGGATACCCAATGAAATTATTCGCTTAAGAAGTTATGGAATTCCTCAAATTAGTGATCCTGTTTATATTGAAATAAAAGAAACAAAAAATGAGGAAACACACAAACAAAGGCTAGAATTGACTTTGGATGAAGCCTATGAATTATTATGCAAGCAACATGATTGTGGTGATAATCAAATTGATGAATTATTAAGGAATAGTGGTTTATTACCAAAATTATTTGTCGGATATGAACGAGTAGCGTATTGTAGTAAATTTAATCCAAAAGTACGATTAACATTTTCTATGAATATACGATATCGTTTTGAAGATTTTAGGTTATGTGATTTGTCTAAGAATATTCAATTGTTTAATGATGATTCAATTTTACTTGAAGTAAGTGGTGAAAGTTTACCTGAATGGTTAACAAATGCCATCAAGATATGTAATTTTAAACCAATTCAACATAAAGCGGTATTCCATAAATTTAAACAATATGAGGAACAACTAAAACTATCAAGTAATTATTACTAATTCTCTAAATACCTACAATTATTAATATATTTATGATATCCTATCAGTAATAATGGGAGGTAGTAATTATGCGATTTGGTGTTGTAGGAACTAACTTTGTATCTGATTTCTTTATGAGTGGTGTAAAAGAGGTACCAGAAATAGAAGTTACTGGTGTATGTAGTGGAAGAAAAGAGAATGCAATTCGTTTTGCGGAAAAATATAATATTGAAAATGTCTTTGATAATTATTTAGAGATGATTGATTCAGGTAAAATTGATGCGATATATTTAGCTGTTCCAAATCAATTGCACTATGAAATGACAATAGAATGTATGAAAAGAAAAATTCCTACATTAACAGAAAAACCATTTGCGACAAATTATCGTGAAGCTAAAGAAATGATTGAGTATTCACGAAAAATGAATACATATCTACACGATGGATTAATTCCGTTGTATACAGAAAATTTACAAGTAGTAAAAGAGGCAATAAATAGCATTGGTAAATTACGTCGTTGTGTATTTACTTTTGGTAAATATTCATCTCGTTATGATGCATATCTAAGAGGTGAGAATCCTACAACATTTAGAAGAGATTTAAGTAATGGTTCTATGATGGATTTAGGAATTTATTGTTTGGGTGATGCTGTTGCGTTATTTGGTAAACCTAAATCAATAATAGCTACAGGATTAATTCTTGATACAGGGGTTGATGGATTAGGAACATGTTTATTACAATATGATGGATTTGAAGTTACAATTCAACACTCAAAGATTACTGATACTCAAGTAGTATCAGAAATACAAGGTGAGGAAGGTATTATTCAAATTGATTTATTAAGTCGTGTATTAAACGTTTGGTTAACACCAAGAAATAAATCAACTGGTGGAACACTTAAGGCAAAAGAAGGCGAAAAGACACTTATTTCAAAACCAAGTTTAGAAGGATTTACATATCAATTGAAAGATTTTGTGGAAAATGTAAAAGCTAATAGAATTGAATCTGAAGTATTTCCACATCAATTAACATTAGATATCATGGAAGTATTAACTGAATGTAGAAGACAAATGGGTGTAATTTATCCAGCTGATGAAAGAGAATAAGTATGAAAACATTACTAATTCATGGCAAATTTTATAAAGCTAATTGTGAAGCTCTTTTAATTGAGAATAATAAAATAAAACAAATTGGGCAACTAATTGATTTTGATTTGGCACAAGTGAATGAAGTAATTGATTGTAAAGGACATCTTGTACTACCAGGTTTTAATGACTCTCATTGTCATTTGGTAGGGACAGGTGTCTTTTTATCAAATATTCAATTACAAAATTGTAAGTCACTACAAACGGTTTTAGAGGAAGTGAGTAAAGCGGCACAAAAAATAGAAAAAGGAAATTGGATAATTGGTAGAGGGTGGAATCAAGATAACTTTGATGAAGTAAAATACCCAACAAGAGAAATGTTGGATAACATTACCAAAGATCATCCAGTAATTTTAACAAGATGCTGTGGTCATATTGCAGTAGTAAACTCATTGGCGATAGAATTGGCACATGTGACAAAGGATACTCGTGTTGATGGCGGAGATTTTGATTTGGATACAGGATTGTTTAAAGAAATGGCAATTGAACTTATTCATCATGCTTATCCAAATACTACATGTAACGATTTAAAGGAATACATACACATTGCGACTGAGGAATGTCATCGTAATGGTATAACATCAGTTCAAACAGATGATTTTGTAACAATTACAAATGATTATCATCTTCCTTTACAAGCTTATTTAGAATTGGAAAAAGAAGGTAAATTACAGTTAAGAGTAAATCAACAATGTCAATTTATCGAACGAAAAGACTTAATGCAATTTATTAAAGAAGATCATTTAAGTAAACAACAAGGTGAATTCTTTAGGTTAGGTCCAATTAAAGTTGTGGGTGATGGATCTCTTGGTGCAAGAACTGCTAAAATGTCAACACCTTACCATGATGATCCAAGTACTAGTGGTATGGTAAATTATACACAAGATGATTTTGATTACTTTGTGCAAAAAGGAATGGAAACAAACATGGGAACAATTATTCATACAATTGGTGATGGTTGCCTTGATATGGTTTGTAATAGTTTTGAAAAATATTTGGATAGTGATAACCGTAATCGTTCAGGATTAGTTCATGTTCAAATAACAAGGAATGATCAATTAGAGAAAATAAAAAAACTAAAACTTCATGCATATATTCAATCATGTTTTATTGATTATGATAGTAAAATTGTTAAAGATCGTGTTGGTGATAAAGCTAATACATCTTATGCATTTAAAACGTTGTATGATTCTGTAACAGTATCAAATGGTTCGGATTCTCCAGTAGAATCATTAAATTGTTTTACTGGTATTGAGTGTGCAATAACTAGATCATCAATTAATAGTAAAGAACCTTATCGTCCTGACCAAGCGTTAACACTTGTTGAAGCAATCGATACATATACAGAGGATGGTGCTTATTCATCATTTGAAGAAAATAGTAAAGGTAAGTTAAAAGAAGGTATGATAGCTGATATTATAATCGTAAATAATGATCTATTTGAGATTGATTCTTCTGAAATTCATAATACCGAAGTATTACACACTATATTTAATGGAAAAACTGTATTTTCTAAGTTATAACAATTGAATTACCTTATTAGTACGGTGTACAATATCAAAAGGAGGATAAAAATATGAAAACTGTATGGGAAAAACTAACAACTGCTGAAATGAAAGCAGTATTTGATTTTAATGAAAATTATAAAAAATATCTTGATGCTGGAAAGACTGAAAGAGAATGTGTTGAAGCTGCAGTAGCGCTAGCGAAAAAAGAAGGATTTAAAGATTATGCTACATTAAAAAATAAGAAACTAAAAACAGGAGATAAGGTTTACTTTATTAATAGAGATAAAAACTTATGTCTTTATGTTATTGGTAGTCAACCTATTTCAAGTGGTTTAAATATACTAGGTGCACATATTGATTCACCTCGTATTGACCTTAAACAAGTACCAGTGTATGAAGCTGATGGATTAGTATTATTTGATACTCATTATTATGGTGGGGTTAAGAAATACCAATGGGTAGCTCAACCGATGGCACTGCATGGCGTTGTTTGTAAAAAAGATGGAACTAAAGTCGTATTAGCGATTGGCGAAAAAGACAGTGATCCAGTTGTTGGTATTAGTGATTTATTAATTCACTTAGCAAGAGAACAGTTAGCTAAAACAGGTTCGAAAGTTGTTGAAGGTGAAGATCTAAATGTATTAGTGGGATCTATTCCTGATACAAAAGCTAAAAATGATAAAGTAAAAACTTACTTACTAAACTTATTAAAGAAAGAATACAAAATTGAAGAAGATGATTTCTTAAGTGCTGAACTTGAAATCGTTCCTGCTGGTAAAGCAAGAGACTATGGTTTAGATCGTAGTATGGTTATGGGATATGGACATGATGATAGAGTATGTGCATATACATCTTTAGCTGCAATTTTAGAAATTAAGAAACCAAAACGCACTAGTTGCTGCATTTTAGTTGATAAAGAAGAAGTTGGTTCTCAAGGAAATACAGGTATGCAATCACGTTTCTTTGAAAATACAATTGCTGAGTTATTAGAAGCAACAGAAGGTTTCACAGATCTTAAATTTAGAAAAACATTAACAAATTCAAAAATGTTATCAAGCGATGTATCTGCTGGCTTTGATCCAAATTATCCATCAGTATTTGAAAAAAGAAATTCAGCATTCTTAGGAATGGGTATTTGTTTAAATAAATATACTGGATCAGGTGGAAAAGGTGGATGCAGTGATGCAAGTCCAGAATTTATCGCAGAAATACGTAATGTATTTGATACAGCTAAAGTACAATTCCAAACAGCTGAACTTGGTAGAGTAGATGCTGGAGGGGGAGGAACAATAGCTTATGTTCTTTCTAACTTAAATGTTGAAGTTATTGATGCAGGTATTGCAGTACAAAACATGCATGCTCCTTATGAAGTAGTTTCTAAGGCAGATGTTTATGAAACATATCGTGGATATATTGCATTTTTAGAAAAAATTAAATAAATTATGTACTAAGAAGTGTTATTGGTAAAATCAATAGCACTTTTAATTTGCATTAAAAAAAATCCTCTAGTAAAGAGGATTTCGATAGAATTAGGATTACATCCAAGTGATTTTCTTTTCTTCGTGATTCATAATACGTTTGATATTTGATTTATGACGATATGTAACAAATAAGAATAGTGCAACAAATGATAATGATAAAGTCATATCGGGTTGAATAAAGAAAGATACGATAGCTTCAATACCAATGGCAATCATACTACTCAATGAAACCATTTTGCATAAATACAAAGTACCAAAGAAGATGGCAATTGGTAGTAAGAAGATTGCTAGAAATTGTCCAGTTACAATTCCTACTCCTAGAAAATAACCCATTGTTGTTGCGACTGCTTTACCACCTTTGAATTTAGCGAATATAGGGAAACAATGTCCAAAGCATACGGCTAAACCAGCGATGATCATAACTTCCTTAAACCAAATTGAACATATTAGAACTGTGAATGTAGATTTTAATGCATCTAGAATTGTTACGCTTATACCTGCTTTTTTACCTAAAACTCTACCAGCGTTACTTCCTCCTAAATTTCCTGAACCGTGTTCACGGACATCAGTTTTATAGAATACTTTACCAATGACTAGTGCCCAAGGTATAGATCCAAACAAATAAGCTCCTAGTATTACTAGAATATTTTGTAATGTAAAAATTTCTGTCATATTATTTATCTCCTGAAATCATTTTATCATATTTCTTGTATCTTCTAAACTTTAACTTTTACCTAATTTCTAGTATAATAAGGCAGGCGTAGTTTTGAAGTAGAAAGGATAATCCAAAGATTTAGTTATGGTGGGTATATATGGCGAATAATCAACATTATGATGCAGATAGTATACAAGTCTTAGAAGGCTTAGAAGCAGTTAGAAAAAGACCAGGGATGTATATTGGATCTACTGATGGTAGAGGGTTACATCATTTAATTTGGGAAATTGTAGATAATGCTGTCGATGAAGCTTTAAATGGATTTGGAAATAAAATAACGATTACTCTTGAGAAGGGTAATATTTGTTGTGTAGAAGATGATGGGCGAGGAATGCCAGTCGGTTTACATAAAAGTGGTAAAACAGCAGTGGAAGTTATTTTCTCAGTGTTACATGCTGGAGGAAAATTTTCTGCTGAAGGTGGATACAAGACATCAGGAGGATTACATGGTGTAGGGGCATCTGTTGTTAATGCATTAAGTGAATGGGTAGAGGTTACTGTCGCAAGTGATGGAAAACTTTATCAAATGCGTTTTGAAAATGGTGGTAAAAAAGTTAGCAAACTTGAAGTTATTGGTAAGTCTAGTAAGACTGGTTCTAAGGTTAGATTTAAACCTGATTCAACAATATTCTCTACAATTGATTTTAATTACAAATCAGTTTGTGAAAGAGCGCAAGAAACGGCTTTCTTATTAAATGGAATTACAATGTTTGTTAATGACGAACGACATGATAAAAAAGAAATCTATCATTATGATAATGGATTAACAGCATTCTTAGATTATTTACATGAAGATCGTGATGTATTACATGATCCTGTTTGTTTTAATGGGGAATTTAAAGGAATACAAGTAGATTGTGCATTTCAATACACTGATTCTTATCAAGAGAATACGTATAGTTTTGTAAATTTAGTTAGAACTCCGGATGGAGGAACTCATGAAATAGGATTCAAGTCTGCAATTACAAAAGCTTTTAATGATTATGCACGTAAGATGGGTTTATTAAAAGAAAAAGATAAAAACTTTGAAGGAAATGATGTGCGTGAGGGATTAACGTCTATCATATCGGTATCAGTTCCAGAGAACTTATTACAATTTGAAGGACAAACTAAAGGCAAACTTGGCACAGCTGAAGCAAAACCAGCAGTAGAGAATACTGTTTTGGAAAAGATGACATATTTTCTTGAAGAGAATAAAGATTTATCAACGGCATTGATTAAAAAAATGCAAAAGGCAGCACTTGCACGAGAAGCAGCACGTAAAGCACGTGAGGAAGCTCGTAAAGGAAAGAAAACAGGTAAAACTGAAAAAATTCTTTCTGGAAAGTTGTCTCCTGCACAATCAAAAGATAGTGCACGTAAAGAATTATTCTTAGTAGAAGGAGATTCAGCTGGTGGTAGTGCTAAACAAGGTAGAGATTCTAAATATCAAGCAATCTTACCTTTACGTGGTAAAGTATTGAATACAGAAAAATGTTCTATGATTGATATTGAACGTAATGAAGAATTAAATACTATTATTCATGCACTAGGAGCAGGAGTAGGTCCTAGCTTTGAAGCCAAAGATAGTAACTATGGTAAAGTAATCATCATGACCGATGCGGATACAGATGGTGCACATATTCAAGTTTTACTTTTAACATTCTTTTATCGTTATATGCGTCCTTTAGTAGAAGAGGGAATGGTATACATTGCATTACCTCCACTATATAAAGTAAGCAAAGGCAAAGAAACTACTTATTGTTATACCGATGAAGAACTTAATGAAGTAAGAACTAAATGGGGCAAAGTAGAATTACAAAGATATAAAGGGTTAGGAGAAATGAATGCAACCCAATTGTGGGATACAACAATGGATCCTGAACAACGTACTTTAATCCAAGTAACTATAGAGGATGCAGTAATTGCTGAAAGACGTGTTTCAGTGCTTATGGGTGATAAGGCTAATCTTCGTCGTGATTGGATTGAAGAAAATGTTGCCTTTACCCTTGAGGATACATTTAAGGTGGTAGACTAATGGCAAAGAAAAAAATAGAAGAGAAAAAAGAAACGATATTTTTACCTATGCCTCTTGAGGATATTATGGGTGATCGTTTTGGTCGTTACTCAAAATATATTATTCAAGAACGCGCACTACCAGATGCTAGAGATGGATTAAAACCAGTACAAAGACGTATTTTATTTGCGATGTACAATGATGGAAACGTATTTGAGCGTGCTCACCGCAAATCAGCAAAAACAGTAGGTCTTGTAATTGGTAATTATCATCCACATGGTGATAGTTCAGTTTATGAAGCAATGGTACGTATGTCACAAAGTTGGAAAGTACGCGTTCCACTTATAGATATGCATGGTAATAATGGATCTATTGATGATGATCCAGCTGCAGCGATGCGTTATACGGAAGCACGTTTATCAAAAGTATCAAGTACAATGATGTTGGATATTGATAAAGAAACAGTAGAATTTTCACCAAACTTTGATGATACAATTGAAGAACCAACTGTTTTACCAGCACGCTTTCCTACGCTATTAGTTAATGGTGCGACAGGTATTGCTTCAGGGTATGCAACAAACATTCCACCATCAAACTTAAGTGAAGTAGTGGATGCGACCGTTTATCGTTTGCAAAATCCAGAATGTTCACTTGAGGAAATTATGGAGGTAATGCCCGGTCCTGATTTTCCTACAGGAGGAATTGTCCAAGGTAAAAAAGGTATTGAAGAAGCTTACCGTAGTGGTAAAGGAAGAATTGTTGTACGTGGTAAAGCTTATATAGAAGAAGCTAAAACAATTAATCAAATTATTATCACAGAAATTCCATATGAAGTAATTAAAATGAACTTAGTTAAGAAGATGGATGATATTCGTTTATCAAAAGACATTGATGGAATTTTAGATGTTCGTGATGAATCAGATAGAAATGGATTACGAATTGTCGTTGATTTAAAGAAAGATACTGATGCTAATTTGGTATTAAATTATTTATATAAAAATACTGATTTACAAGTTTACTATAATTTTAATGTTGTTGCGATAGTAGAAAAAAGACCGATGCAACTGGGGTTACTACAATGTTTAGATGCATTTGTAAGATATCGTCAAGATGTGGTATTACGTAGAAGTCGTTATGAACTTAATAAGATGGAAGCTCGTTGTCATATTTTAGAGGGATTAATGAAGGCTGTATCCGTAATGGATGAAGTGATTGAAATTATTCGTAAATCAAAAGATAAAGCAGATTCTAAACTAGGATTATGTAAAGCATTTGGATTTACTGATATACAAGCTGAGGCAATTGTTAATTTGCGATTATATCGTTTAAGTTCAACTGATATTATTCAATTACGTGAAGAGTTTGCTCAACTTGTAAATGAAATGGAAATCACAAAAACAATTTTAGAAGATAAGAATGTTTTAAGAAGTACTATTGTTAAAGAATTAAGAGAAGTTAAAAAAGAATATGGCGATGAACGTCGTACTGAAATTCAAGATGAAGTTGAAGAAATAGTAATTGATAAACTTAGTATGATTACAAATGAAAGAGTAATGATTACAATATCTCGTGATGGATATGTAAAACGTGTATCATTACGTTCATATACTGCAAGTGAGGGTCAGTTAACAGGTATTAAAGAAGGTGATCAACTGATTGGTGCTTTAGAAGTTGATACTTTAGATACTATCTTATTGTTTACTTCAAAAGGTAATTATGGTTATTTACCAGTTTATCAAATGGAAGAAGCAAAATGGAAAGATGTAGGCTCACATGTAAATAACATCATGAAAATTGATGCAGATGATAAGATTATTAATGCGATAGCTGTTAAGAATTTTAATACATATGCTTGGGTTGTTACAATCAGTGCATCTGGTAACATAAAGAAGACTCCTATTAATCAATGGGTAGTTCAAAGAAACAATAAAGTTATGCCTGCGATGAAACTAAAAGCTAAAGATGAAATGTTAAAGGCGTTCTTAGTATATGATAATCAAGAAATTGTGTGTATGAGTCAAACTGGTTTCTGTACCCGTTATCCAGCGGATGTAGTACCTAGTACAAATACAAGATCACAAGGTGTTAAATCGATGAATTTTGGTAAAGATGATTGTCTTGCTACAGCATGTGTTTTACCGGATGAAAATCATAGTTTACTTGTCTTGTGTGAAAAAGGACAAATGAAACGATTAAGAACACCTGATATCCTTACTACATCGCGTACTGTAAAAGGTGAAATGATTTGTAAAAAGGTAAAGAGTAATCCTTCTACTATAAGTTATGCTCAAGCAGTAATACCTTATGATGAATGTGTATTCTTAGATCAAGAACGATATATTCTTCAAGCGAAAGATGTTCCACTTATGGCAAAAGATGCTACATTCTCAAATCCAATTTCATTTAAAAATGGCTGGTACTTTGTAAAAGGTATTGAAGAATGTAAGATAATTGATGGACCAATGGATGATTTACTAACCATGGATCAAAGTGCTGAAATTGAAGAAAAAGTACATAATGATTACGAAATGATTGACTTATTTGAGGACTAGAAGAAATTCTAGTCTTTTTCTTATTATGCTTGACAATACGATACAAAATGATATCATTATGATATCAACAAGGAGGATCAATATATGATCAATCAAGAAAATAGAGAAGAAAAAATATTACACCCAATGAATGGTATTCCAATGTTACTAGGATTATTAGCAGGTATTGTTATTATGATAGGAATATTTGCTTATGGATGTGTTATTGGAAATGCATTTCTAATAGTTCCTGGAATAGTCTTTGGATTTATTATTTTTCCAATTATGTTGGGTGGGTTAAAAGTAATTAACCCAAATGAAGCTTCTGTTTACACTTTATTTGGTAATTATTATGGAACAATAAACAAGGCTGGTTTTTATTGGATTAATCCATTCTGTGGAGCATTCAATAATACACAATTAAATAACAACTCTGTGTCTTTAGATGAAAAAGATTCTGGAACTAAAGTAAATGTTAACTTAGGTTTTTCAAAGAAAGTATCTTTAAAAGCTATGACATTAAACAATGATAAACAAAAAGTAAACGACTGCGAAGGTAATCCAATTGAGATTGGAGTTATCGTTATTTGGAAAGTAGTAAATGCTACAAAAGCTGTTTTTGAAGTAGATAACTATATTCGTTATATTTCAACACAATGTGATGCATCAATTCGTCAAGTAGCTCGTCAATATCCATATGATATTTCTGATGAAGGCGATGAAAAATCATTGCGTGGTTCTTCACAAGAAGTTGCTGTTGAACTTCAAAAAGAAATTCAAAAAAGAGTTGAATTTGCAGGTATTGAAATACTAGAAGCAAGAATTGCTCACTTAGCATATGCACCAGAAATAGCTGCAGCTATGTTGCAACGCCAACAAGCAACTGCAATTATTGCAGCAAGACAAAAAATTGTTGAAGGTGCTGTAGGTATGGTTGAAATGGCACTTAATAAACTAAGTGAAAACAATATTGTTGAATTAGATGATGAAAGAAAAGCACAAATGGTTTCAAACTTACTCGTTGTTCTATGTGGAAACAAAGACGCTCAACCTATTGTGAATAGTGGAACAATATATTAATGGCTGAAAAAAAAGACGGAAAGAAGCCAATTCTCCTTCGTTTGTCCCCAAGTCTTTGGGAAGAAATAAATAGATGGGCAGAAGATGATTTCCGTTCAATAAATGGACAAATCGAGTATATACTAACTGAGGCAGTTAAGAAAAAGAAAAAAAATAAAAAAGAAGATATTTGAAGGATAGTCTTACCCATAATGGGTAGGACTATTTCTTGTTAATAACATAAATAGTTTAATGAATAATATATATCTAGTTTATCAAACTGTTTTCTAGTAATATAATAAGTAAGTGTTGAGGTGAATTATGGATAAAATAGTAGATGAAATCAAGGAATTTGTTGAAGAGAGAGATTGGACACAGTTTCATACTCCTGATTGTTTAGCAAAGTCAGTTAGTATTGAAGCAGGTGAATTGCTTGAATGTTTTCAATGGAATAATGACTATGATAGAGAGCATGTATTAGAAGAATTAGCGGATGTAATGTGCTATTGTCTTCAAATGTGTATTGCACTAAATGTTGATCCTGAAGAAATCATTCATTCAAAAATGCTTAAAAATGCAAAAAAATACCCTGTAGACAAAGCTAAGGGTAATGCGAAAAAGTATACAGAACTATAATTATTTAAGATAGTTAATGACTTCTGTAAAGTCGGAGAATTCTACATCGAGTAGTTCTTCGATTTTTTCATTTTTAGTAACGCAGTCTTCGATAAAACCGGCAGTAGCATTGGCAGCTTTTGCTGCTAGTAAGCCCATTAGTGAATCTTCTAGAACTAATGTTTCATCTGGAGAAACATTAAGTTTATCCATAACTGTTGTGAATATTTCAGGATTAGGTTTCTTATGGGTTATCATATCTCCACATAGAATCGTATCGAATTCGATTTTACGTGACATATGATCGAGTAACATCATAACGTAATTTAAATGGCTACTTGATGCAATTGCAATAAGTATTTGATGACTTTCGCAATAATCAAGTAATTCATATAATCCTTTTTTTACAAGTGCATCCTTTTGACTTTGGGCACCCTCTGTAATATTTGCTAGTCTTAACTTTAATACAGTTTCAATATTATCAAAGATGATAGGGTATTGTTTTAAAGTAGGGGTTGCATATTCTAAACCTGTTCCACATATTCCGTTCCAGAATTCTTGGTTTAAATGAATGCCATGATTAAGGGCATAGTCCTCATATGCTTTTTTAGCTAAACGCTCGGTATCAAACATTGTTCCATCACAATCAAATATTACACATTTTATCATTAGTAATTGCCCTTTCAAAGTTTTACAAGAACTATTATATCTAATACCTAATAAAAAGCAAAATAGTGTATAATAATACCATGGAGCGTGAGCAATGATAGATAACTATTTTTTACCTACGATGTATATAAGAAACTATCAGGATTTAGACCTTGATTCACTTGTTAAAAAGGGGATTAAAGTTTTTGTAATTGATGTTGATAATACATTGATTTCGCATGAGGTGAGTGACTTAGATAGTAAGGCAATCGCTTTTATTCATGAAATCCAAAATCATGGAATGATTCCTGTAATTATATCTAATAATGTGAAGAAACGTGTTGAAGAGGTCGCAAGACAAGGATCATGTGATTACTTTAGTTTTGCATTAAAACCATTAAAATATAAATACAAACAGCTATTAAAGCGATATAATTGTACTCCTAATGAAGTCATTACATTAGGGGATCAATTAATAACTGATGTATTAGGGGGAAATCGTATGAAATTTAATACGATTCTACAAGATCCTATATCTAAGAAAGATAATACTTCGGGTAAGGTAACTAGATTTATAGAAACAAAAGTATTTAAACATTTAGAAAAACAAGGTAAATGGAGGAGAAATAAATATTATGACTGTATGTAAGGGATGTGGCATTGAACTACAATATATTAATCCTAAAGAATTAGGATATAGTCCAAAAGAAAATAGCGAATACTGTCAACGTTGTTTTAGATTAATGCATTACGATGACTTAGTTATATCAATGAAATCAGGTATAGATCCAGATGTAGTTTTAGAAAGAATAAATTCAATGGAAGGTTTAATTCTATGGGTTGTTGATTTATTTGATTTTGAGGCAAGTATGATTGATGGATTGAATCGTCATTTAATGGGTAGAGATATTGTTATGGTTGCGACTAAGCGAGATTTATTACCGGAGACACTTGGTAATGAAAAGATTTCTAAATTTATTTTTGGACGTTTAAAGGAATTAAATATTCAAATTCAAGGGTTAGTTGTTACAGGTAAGAATATTCAAGAGGGTGTTGAAGAGGTATATCATGCATGTGATGTACTTGCGCAGGGTAGAGATATCATTGTAATGGGTAAAGCTAATGCAGGTAAGAGTACATTATTGAATGCGATGTTTAATAAAAATGTATTAACAAGTTCTAGATACCCTGGGACAACATTGGATTTTAATAAGATTGATATGAATGGATATACATTTATTGATACGCCAGGTCTTGAAGGCAATATGACAATGTTAATGGCGATAGATGAGAAGGATCTAAAAACAATACTTCCAAGCCGTCGCTTAAAACCATTAGTATTCCAATGTAGAGATAACCAAAGCTTTGCGATTGGTGGTTTGGCTAGAATTGATTTAATAGGTTGTGATCATGCGTCAATTGTTTTCTATACATTTGATGAATGTCCTATACATAGAGGTAAAGTAGATGGTGCAGATGAGAGATGGGAAAACCATTATGGAACACTTTATACACCAGTCCCAGTAGTAAAAGATTTTACAAAAACAAAGACACAAAAGATTTATGACAAGATGGATATAGTAATTGATGGACTTGGTTGGGCTAGTATTAGTGGCAACATTAGCGAAATTGTTGTATCATATCCAAGAAATGTACATGTTACGTTTAGAAAGGCAATGATGTAATGTTAACAGGAAAACAAAAAAGTTATTTAAGAAGTTTAGGAAATACAAGAAGAGCATTATTCCAAATAGGAAAAGAAGGGTTATCTTATAATCTATATAGAACTATTGAAGATTCATTAGAAGCACATGAACTAGTAAAGGTTAGTGTTCTTAAAACATGTGACACCGATTTTAAAGAATTAGCGTTTGATTTAGCTATGAACACACATAGTGAAGTAGTACAAACAATTGGCCGTACAATTTTATTGTATCGCGAAAGTAAGGAAGCAAAAATCTTATTGCCATGAGAAAAATAGGTTGTTTAGGTGGTACATTTGATCCTGTACATATAGGACATATTGAGTGTGCAAAGAAAGTACTTAAGACATTTGGTTTAGATGAAATATGGTTACTACCTGCAAAGGATGCGCCATTGAAAAATCAAACAAGTACTTCTTTTGAAATGCGTACAAAGATGTGTAAGATAGCTTGTAAGCCATATCGCAAGTTAAAAGTATGTACAATTGAAAATGAACTACCTATACCTTCTTATACAATTAACACAGTAAAAGAATTAAAGAAAAAATATCCTCATGATAAGTTTTATTGGATTGTTGGGGATGATCAGGTAGCTCAGTTCAATGCGTGGAAAGATATTGATCAATTATTATCGGAAGTACAATTTATTGCGGTTAATCGTAATGGATTAGTAATTGATGATAATCGTTTACTAGTGATGAGTGATATTAAACGATTAGAAAGCAGTACACGCGTACGGCAAGGACATTTTAGAGATTGTTGTAAAGGTGTAAGAAACTATATTTTAAATAATGAACTATATCTTGAAGAAATCGTTAAAAATCATTGTAGTGAAAAAAGAGCTAATCATGTTTTTTCTATGACAAAAGTATGTGTAGAATTAGCTAAAATACATCATGTAAATATGCATGAAGCAAGAATGGCTGGATTACTACATGATATTTGTAAAGAAATGGATAAAACAGAAGAATTAAAAATAATGAATATTTATTTTAAAGATAAATTACATTTGAGTAATGTTATTTATCACTCATACACGGCTATACCATGGATTAAAGAAAATTTAGGATATACCAATAAAAAAGTATTAAGTGCAATTTATAATCATACAATTTGTAATAGCAATAGTAAGCTGAGTAAGATTTTATTTATTAGTGATAAAGTGGATCCTAGTAGAGGCTATGATAGTAGTAATTTAATTGAGGTTTCAAAGCGAAACTTAAATGAAGGATATAAACTGGTACTAAGTGAAAGAAATGAATACTTAGTTAAGGAGGGTAAACAAATTGACAAGTAAAATATTAGATATAGTTACATCAGCTATTGATGAGCGTTTAGGAGAAGACATCGTTGTATTAGATTTTAGAAATCATAGTCCTTTTTGTGATTACTTTGTAATAGCAACAGCATTAAATAATCGTATGGCAAAGTCTATTGTTGATCGCATTGAAGAGAAAATGCATGATGCAAAAGAAACAATTCACTCTATTGAAGGTAATGAAGATAGCAATTGGCAATTAATCGATTGTAATGAAGTAGTTGCCCATATATTCGTAGGTGGAGAACGACAAATATATCAATTAGAACGTTTGTGGGGAGATCTACCAAGGGTTGAGGTTAAACTATGATTTATGAGGGATTAGCTAAATACTATGATGATTTAGTTAGAGATGATGAAGCGACTGTAAAGTGGGTACAATTTGTTCAAAAGTATTGTCAAAATAAAAAAGTGTTAGAACTTGCTTGTGGTTCTGGTGAAATTTCTAATAAATTAAGAGAAGTTGGTTATGATATTTTGGCAACTGATTTTTCTAGTTCAATGATAGAATGCTTGAATCATAAATATCCTCAAGTTAAAACTGCTGTAATGGATATGCGTGACTTTAGTATTGATTCTAAATTTGATGGGGTATTGTGTTTTTGTGATAGTATCAATTACTTGAATTCATTAGATGAAGTTAAAATGATGTTTAAATCTGTTTTAAGCTGTCTAAATGATGATGGAGTATTCTTATTTGATATGCATACCATTGATCGCTTAGAAGAGTTCAGTGAGCTCTATATTGAAGAAGGAGAGCTTGATGTACCTTATCAATGGACTATTCAAAGTATTGATGATCAAATTCATCAACATTTTGCCTTTTTTGAAGATGATAAAATTATTCAAGAACAACATATTCAAACAGTATTTAAATATGAAGATATAAAAGAATTATTAAATCAATACGGTTTTGATACGGAAGTGTTTACTGATTTTGATTTAGTTGGTGAACAACAAGGAGAAAAATGGTTTATAGTTGCAAGGAGAAGAGCATGTTAGCTTTTATTGGCGCAATGGAATTGGAAGTGCAAGCATTTCTAAATCGCATGAGTGATGTCGTTAAACATGAAATTAGTAATACCGATTTCTACATTGGTAAGCTTGCTGGTATAGAGTGCTTAGTAATGAAAAGTGGTGTTGCGAAAGTTGCATCAGCAATAAGTACTACTATAATGTTTGAACACTTTGATATTGATGGAGTAATTAATATCGGTACAGCGGGTGGTTTAGACATGAAAGAAGAAGTATTAGATGTAGTTGTATCAATTAGAGTTGCCCACCATGATATTGATGTACCTAATTGGGAAGTTGGATTTGATCAAGAAAGAAACTCATTTAGTGCAGATAAAAAAATGATTGATGTTTTAAAAACGATTACTAGTGAAAGTGATCGTGTTTGGTTTGGTGATATTGTAACAGGTGATTGCCTAATCTATCGAGATGATCAGATACAAAAAATAATCAAAGATTATCCTACAGCTCTTTGTGCTGAAATGGAAGGTGCTTCGATTGCTCAGGTATGTAAGCATTATAAATGTCCCTTTGTAATCATTCGTTCTTTATCGGATATTGCACATAAAGAAGGCAATGAACTTTCGTTTAGTGAGTATGCTGTAAAGGCATCATCTCGTAGTGCATTATGGTGTGAAAAATTTATTCAAGTTTATGCAAAATAAAATGCGAGGCTAAGTTCCTCGCATTTATTGTGGAATTACAACTTCACCATCGGCTTCTTCAAATAAGCCAGCCCAGATGTTGTTACTTTGCATCCATTGTTTTAATTCTCTAGTACTCATTGGGTTATTAATATCCCATTCAATAAAGTTATTAACCGTAAGTTCACCATAGTTATTGGTTACGGATACAAATGCTGGATAAGATTTAATTCCCCAGTCATCAGTTAATTGATTTATTGATAAGTTTTCTTCAAGTTCAGTTACATCTACATAATCAATAAGAGCACTCAAACTACTACCTTGTTCAGCTTCTAATGTTTTCATAACGGTATTTTGCATATATTGACAATCAGCGTTATTAGGAGAACAAAAGAATAAGTAAGATGTAGCTGTATCACCATTTGTAATAATATAATCTTTAGCAGAAGAATAAGGTATTACTAAGGCATCAGCAGTATAAGCTTGAACAATGTTTTCATTGTTCTTTGGCTTAAAGAAACAGTAGAATACTAATAGTAGACTAATAACAGTACAAAGACTCATTAGTGATATTAATAATTTTTTTATCATTTACTATGTCACCTCGGTTTTAATAGTGTATCATTTTTCATTTAAAAGTGCAATTTTGATTTAATTTTGAAATGATGTCAATGTTCACTAACTATTTATTAATTAATTTAGTATAATAGAGGAAGAGGTAAATTTATGAAATGGTATAAACAAACATATGTAAATCATCGTGATTGGATTCTAGAAAATTTAGAAGTTTTAGGATTATCACTTCAAGAAACAGTCTTAGTATTGTTAATAGATTTTTTTAATGCAAATCAAATACAAGTAACAATGGATGCATTATCAAAGAAAACAGGATTAACACAAACAGAGGTTGATAAAGTATTAAGTATTTTAGTGGCTAAAAAATATTTAGAAATTAGAGCAACCAATCGTCAAGTATCTTTTATTCTTGATGGCTTATTTGATACTGAGGTAGCAAAGACACAAAATGCTTTAAATAGTTCATTATTTGATTTGTTTGAAACAGAGTTTGCTAGACCTTTAAGTAATTCAGAAATGATGAAGCTAAGCGATTGGGTAAAAACAATGGATTCTAAACTAGTTGTGTATGCATTACGTGAAGCATCAATGTATCAAAAAATAAGTATGAATTATATCCAAAAGATATTACAAACATGGAGTGAAAAAGGTATTACTGCAAAAATGATTGAGGAGGGGACTAAAGTTGACATCGAATGAAATTCTTGAAAAACTTGAAGAACTATTTCCTAATGCTGAGTGTGAACTAATTCACGATAATCCATTTCAGTTAGCAGTAGCTGTAGTGTTATCGGCACAAGCAACAGATGTCTCGGTAAACAAAGTAACACCTAATTTATTTAAAAAATATCCTACACCAGAAAAAATGGCAAAGGCAACACTTGAAGATATAGAAGCATATATTAAATCAATAGGGTTATATCATAACAAGGCTAAAAGTATATTAGGACTTGCGCAAGGATTAGTAAATGAATTTGATGGTGTTATGCCACAGACAATGGAAGAGTTACTGACACTACCAGGAGTTGGTAGGAAAAGTGCTAATGTAATTTTATCGGTGTGTTTTAGTGTACCAGCAATTGCTGTTGATACTCATGTTGAACGTATTTCAAAACGATTAAAATTTGCAGCTAAAAATGATTCGGTGTTAACGGTTGAAAAGAAATTAATGAAGAAAATTGATAAAGATAAATGGAATAGAGCACATCATTTATTTATATTCTTTGGAAGATATTTTTGTACAGCAAGAAGTCCTAAATGTGATGAGTGTCCTTTTACAACACAGTGTGTAGATAAAAAAGCAAAAGCTTTGAAAGGAATTATATAATATGAAGAAGGGGTTTACGTTAGTGGAAATGATTGTAATTGTTTGTATTATTGCGGTGCTCAGTTTACTAAGTGCTCCCAGTATCATAGAAACAATTAGGTCAGGTAACAAACAAGTGTGTTTAGATAATCAAAAAGCCATTTTAAGTGAATACTATGCAAAGAGTCCATACACTGACAATAAGGAAACATTATTTAAACAAATTATTAATGAGTATGGTGAAATATGTCCTAATGGTACAATTATAGACATCACTGCTCCTGGTCATTTGAATTGTCCTTTACATGGAAGTGCTAGTAATTAGATAGTTTATAAATTAAAAAGAATCAACTCACGTATTCAAGTGAATTGATTCTTTTTGTTTTGTTAGTTTGTAGGATTTGGATTTGGAACATCATTACATTTGTTGTCATACCAATATTTTTTAGCTGCTTCGCATCCAGCTTGAGTAGTTGTATCTGGACTTTGAGTAGGTTCAGGATCAACATGACATGCATTTCCATACCAATGTTGTCCTAATTCTTTACATCCTGCTTCATTGTCTGTTGCAGGTTTTGTCTCGCTACAAGTATTTGTAGTAGTCCACCAGTACTTACCAGAAGCTACACATCCTTCAGCGGAATTGGTATCAAATGGAATAGTGATTTCTACAATAGCGTTCATTACATTACTAGGAGTTCCTAGCCACTCATAAGCATAGAATCCATCAATGTTTAGCGTGTGTTTACCAGGACTTAAACCTAAGTTTTCAGTCCAAGTTGCTCCTTCAGATGAAACTTCTTTAATAATGTTTCCGTTTTCACGTATTGTAGCTTTATAACGAATTGGACCAAAGATCCAAGTGTAATCAAAGATTCTTGCTCCCCAAGCCTCAACATAATACCCATTACCACTTAGTGATAAGTCCATTGTGTCTGGAGCAACTTGAAGTTGTTCAGCATTAGGGTATGCACCCCAGTTAATAGTAAGTGCTCCATCATTATTTCCAGTTGCACTAAATTGTGTAATTTGCTCAATATTTGCAGCTTGTGGTTCAACTAAGTTGTTAAATTCTTTTTTGATATATCCTGTTGTAATGAATTTAGGATCCATACCTTCAATTGTGTTAGCGTATGGCCATGTACCTAGGATATGTTGAATTTGTACTAATCCTTCAGGTACTGGAATTGGTCCTGGTTTTGTTTCATCACTTGTTGCAGATAATAGAGCTCTACTAATCTTACCAGGAATATTCATATTACTCTTTTTACCAGTAAAGTAAGTTTCTTTATCTTTAACACCTTTTTCGTAACCTACCCAAACAACATTTGTTACTTCGGATGTTTCGATTACCATCCATTTATCTTTAGCAGCTCCCTTTGGAATTCCAAATACAAGACCATCTGTACCCCAGTCGGTTGTACCTGTTTTACCATAGACTTGGTAATCTTTACCAGCGGAAACCATTTGCATATAGTTTGCATATGGTGCATACGGAGCTTTACTCATTAAGTATGCAGTTTGATAAGCGGCTTCAGAACTTATGACTTGTGTACCAGTGTAGACAGGTTCTAATGGTTCTCTTCCATCAGAGAATTCGATTTTTGAAACAGTATGAGGTTTATAATAATATCCACCATTTAACATAGCAGCATGAGCACCAGCAAGTTCAACAACACTACATTCATAGCTAGAACCACCGATACCATAACCGACGTCAAATTTTTCAGATGTAACTTTCGAGAATCCAAGGTTTTGTAAATACTCAACTACTTTTTCTCTTGTGGCAGTTTGAATAACATCTTGTAATGCTTGTAGAGCAGGAGTATTTAATGATTTACCTACGGCATCTTCAAGTGTTACTTGACCACGATACACGCCATCAAAGTTTTTAATAACTTTATTTGTACCAGCATATACGATAGGTTTATCGGTAACAACGTGACTGGTTGACCAGCCAAGGTATTCGAATGCCGGGGCATAATCTAAGAATGGTTTTACTGCTGATCCTGGTTGTTTATATTGGTCTGTTGCGTGGTTCAATAGTAAACTACCACCACGACCATAGTTACGACCACCACCAACGGCAATGATTTGTCCATTTTGGTTGTTCATTGAAACCATACCGACTTCCATTAAGTCATCAGCGAATTCAACACCTTCATAAGTACCAGCTTGGATAGAATCCATTGTTGCTTGAACATCTTTATCCATGTAGGTATAAATTTTCATTGATGTTGAAGTAGGATCTAATCCAGTTAATTCTTGTACTTCACGGACTACTGTATCAATATATGATTGGTATGCATATTCTTCAGATGATGCATCATCTGATTTTCTAGTATTTGGATCAACAAGTAAATCTTCAACTTTAATCGATTTTGCTAAGTTTGCTTCTTCTTCTGTAATATATCCATGACGAAGCATCATATTTAATACGACATTACGACGGTTTGTCGAATAGTCTAAATATCTAAATGGATTATAACGCCCTGGAGCATTTACAATACCTGCAAGCATTGCTGATTCAGGAAGATTTAATTCACTTACATCTTTATCAAAATAGTAGTTCGCAGCTTTTTGAACACCACGGATATTACCTGTTCCACCAAAATTTGATTTATTTAAATACATTTCTAAAAGTGATTTTTTGTTTGTATTTCGTTCTACTTCTAATGCTAAGGCAATTTCTTGTACTTTACGTTCAACACTCTTAGCAGCTCCAACACCACTATCATCATCCATGAAGTATGTCATTTTAGTTAACTGCATGGTTAGAGTAGATCCTCCTTGTGCAAAACTCATAGCCAATACGTTTTCAATCATAGCTTTTCCAAAACGAGCTATATCGAAACCATTATGTCCAAAGAAACGAGAGTCTTCTATCGAAACAAAAGCATCTATTAATGAAGTAGGAACTTCATCATAGGTAACATTGGAACGAATTTGTTTACCAACATCAGCGATTAACTCGCCATTTTGATCAAATATTTGTGATGATTCTTTACTTTCATACAAACTTAAATCAAATGCTGGTTTATCAGACAACATTGTCACTAATAAGAATAAGCCAACGCAACCTACGATAATTTCGCATGTAACAATAATTGAAATTACAAGTGCTGTAACATTTCTCGTATTCACTTTTCTTTTGTTTTTTGGTTTAGTTGATGTGGATACTGTTTTATTTGCGGTCTTTTTTGTTTTCAGTTTCATGTTTTCCTCCTAAGTAGAGTTGATCAATTACTTTTAAATAATCAACATGGGGTCGTAGTCCCATTGGTATCAAAATTGCCTCGGTTTTAAACCATTCGTAAGGCAACGAGCGTTTTACACCATAATATGCTTCTATTACTTTGTGTGCTTCTACAAAGTATGTTTCATTATACTTAGAAAATCTTACAATGACAAATGCAATTGCTCCATGCCTTAGAACACTTTCTAAGTGTTTTATTTGATGTTCATGAATGCTATGAAATGGAAAAGATGTTTTACTTGAACATTCCTTAGCTTCGAAATCTATTGCTTTTCCTCTATACACACCATTGTAATCAGTAGTACTTGGAACTTTGAAATATGCCTCAGTTATTTTGGCAGCACTTCTAGTTGGATAGTCTACAGTAACAATTTGTACAGGAGTAGGCTTCTTATGAATATTAGCAATATCCAGCTGTAAATAGTAATCATTTGTTAGATTTAAATCGTTTTCTAAAGTCATTCCACGATTGCTTGCGGAAAGTTTTCTATCAATACTGGGTTTTGTTTTCTTACCATTTGGGTAATGTATCATATTATCACCTTGTATTATTATACATTTTAGTGCGAAAAATTGGAAGATATATTGATTTTAGTGGGTGGGTTTGTCATAATATTAGAGATGGAGGTATTTAGTATGCCAACAAAATTAAATCTTGATATTCAAACAATCCTTGATAAACAATTCAATATCGATTTTAAAGGCTATAGTGCTACAGAAGTTGATAGCTTTCTTGATTTAGTTCTTGAGGACTATGAAACACTTCAGGATGTAACTAAAACTTTAAATGATAAAGTTATTGAACTTGATCGTTTAAATGCAACACTTCGTGCTCAATTAATTGAACTTGAAGGTAAATCACGTTTAAATGATGAAGGTAGTCAAAGTGCATCACAATTGGATATTCTTAAGCGACTTTCTCGTTTGGAACAAGTCGTTTACAATAAAGAATAAACATCATACTCGGGCAATCGCTGGTGCTTAGGCATTAGAGGAAAGTCCATGCTCGCACAGTCTGCGATGACTGTAGTGTTTATGCTAGCTCAATAAATAAGGCTAGGTAGGTGAATAACCTAACGGCGGATCGATTACCTAAGGGAAACTATGGTAAAAGACTATAAAGTGTCACAGTGACGAAGTCTATAGGGAAACGTATAGAGTGGAACGAGATAAACCCCATAAGCGAGAAACCCAAATTTGGTAGGGGAACCTTTCATGACTAACTTGAAGGAGTGAAAGGATACTGCAAAGTATAGATAAATGGTTGCCACCCGCAAGGGGACAGAACATGGCTTACAGAGTGTGAAATTTAAGAGACAGTAAAATGTCTCTTTTGTTTTACTTTCTTAAGGAAACTTGATATAATTTCAAGCAGATAGAACAAGGAGAGATTTCATGAATTTACCTAATCGATTAACTGTTATACGTATCTTATTGATACCGATTATTGTGCTTGTTTGGATATTCCCATATGCTCAATTTAATATTCAAATACCAACGTATTATGTAGGCTATGTGTCAATATCACTAGTAAATATCATATGTTTGGTAATTTTTGCATTAGCTAGCTTTACTGACTATTTAGATGGTGCTATTGCTAGAAAGAAAAATCTTGTAACAACATTTGGTAAGTTTGCTGACCCAATTGCAGATAAATTACTTGTTACAACAATGTTCATTCTATTTGCATCACAAGGAATTATTCCAGTAGTGCCAGTACTTATAATGACTATTAGAGACACAATTGTTGATGGTTGTCGCATGATAGCATCACAAAATGGTGTTGTTGTTGCAGCTGGATATTTAGGAAAGGTAAAAACGGTATTACAAATGGTAAGTATTATTTTAATCTTACTAAACAATGTTCCATTTGAATTATATCGATTACCAATATCTGATTTTGTACTATGGTTTGCGGCATTTGTTTCATTAGCAAGTGGAGTTTCATACTTTAACCAAATGAAAGAATATATTTTTGAAAGTAAATAGGAATTAATTATACTTTTGCGTATAAATAATTGAAGGAGATTATGATGGCAGAAAAAGAAGTAAAAAAAGACGTACTTTTAGAAGAAGCGTTAAAACAAATTGAAAAGCAATACGGTAAAGGAAGTATTATGAAGTTAGGGGACCGTGCTAATGTAGAGGTTGATGCAATATGTAGCGGATCAATTGCATTAGACTATGCACTAGGAATAGGTGGATACCCTAAAGGAAGAATTGTTGAAGTTTATGGACCTGAATCATCAGGGAAAACAACAATCGCATTACATGCAATTGCAGAATGTCAAAAAGCTGGTGGAAGAGCTGCTTTTATTGATGCAGAAAATGCCATTGATCCTATGTATGCAAAGGCACTTGGTGTTAATATTGATGAATTAATCTTGTCGCAACCAGATTCTGGTGAACAAGCATTAGAAATTACGGAAGTGTTAATTCGCTCAGGAGCAATCGATTTAGTTGTAATTGACTCAGTTGCAGCCCTTGTACCACAAGCTGAATTAGATGGTGAAATGAGTGATTCAAATATTGGTTTACAAGCTCGTTTAATGTCTAAAGCTATGCGTAAATTAGCTGGTGTTATGAATCGTTCAAGTTGCACAGCGATATTTATTAACCAATTACGTGAAAAAGTTGGAATTATGTTTGGTAATCCAGAAACCACTCCAGGTGGTAGAGCACTTAAATTCTATGCGTCTGTACGTTTAGATGTTAGACGTGGAGAAGCTATTAAGAATGGTACTGATGTTATTGGTAATAAAGTAAATATTAAGGTAGTAAAAAATAAAGTTGCGCCACCATTTAAAGTTGCAACTGTAGATATGATGTATGGAGAAGGTATTTCAAGACAAGGTGAACTTATTCAAATGGCATCTGATTTTGATATCATTCAAAAAGCTGGAGCTTGGTTTAGTTATAAAGGTGAAAAAATTGGGCAAGGTAAAGAAGCCGTACGTGCTTTCTTAATTGCTAATCCATTAATTGAAGAAGAAGTAGCTGTAGCATTAAAAGAAAAATTATTTGCTGCACCAGTGCAAGAAGAAGCGAAAGATAAAGAAGATTAGAACTCATAATTGAGTTCTTTTTCTAAATTTGGAGGAAAATATGATAAGTCATAGGTATTATTATGAAGGAGACAATGTTTTAAGTATAATTGATGATATTAAACGAGATATAACTAATCAAGAAACTGATATTTCAATTGAAAGTACTACGATGAATGGTGTTACGATATTAAATATAGTAAACGAGAGATTTTTCTTTCGTACTTCTTCGTATGCTAGCGTTGTAATGACATTTGTTATAGGTGATAACAAAATTGAAGTTCTAGTTACATCTTCTGGTGCCGGAAATGGAATATTTAATTTTTCATGGGGTGCTACGACAAAACTGTATGAGATTTGGGATAAGTTCCTAGTTAAACATAAATTTAAATAATAGGGGAATCTCCAAGAGCACTTTGCTTGAGTTATAGCATTTTCTTGATATTGTTAGAGTATAAACAACAAATCAAGAGAGGATGTGATTTTATGGAGTTTATAGAAGCAATAAAAAATAGAAGATCAATTTATGGAATTAATAATGCTTTACCTATTAGTGATGAGGAAGTAGTAAATATAATTAAGGAATGTGTATTACATGTACCATCTGCCTTTAACTCTCAAACTGCACGTGTGATTGTAGCTTTTGGTGATAATCATTTAAAAGTTTGGGATATCATTTTAGAAACATTACATAAAATTGTGCCAGAGGCTAATTGGAAACCAACTGATGAAAAAATAGCTGGATTCGCAAGAGGTCATGCGACAGTATTATTCTTTGAAGATCAATCAAAAGTAGAAGAGTTACAAAAACAATTTCCACTTTATGCCGATAATTTCCCATTGTGGTCAACACAAAGCAGTGGGATGATGCAATTTGCTGTATGGACAGCATTAGAAGAAAAGGGCGTAGGTGCTAATTTACAACACTACAATCCGCTAATTGATGATGAAATCCATGCAACATTTAATTTACCAAAATCATGGAAATTAATGTCACAAATGCCAATTGGTGGTATTACAGCTTGTGCTGATGAAAAAGAGTTTGATCCAATTGAAAATCGACTAGTAGTATTTAAGTAGAAACGTGAATATCCACGTTTCTTTTTGAATTGTTAAATCTATGTTAAGTCTATTGAAAAACGATGGTTGAGTGTTACACTAATCAAGATGAGGTGAATCTATGAATGCTTGGTTATTAAGTATTTTAAATGCATTTGGTTATTTTGGAGTAGCTTTTTTAATCGCAATAGAAAATATATTTCCACCAATACCATCAGAAGTTATTTTAACGTTTAGTGGTTTTCTTACAACTAAGAGTGATTTAACGCCTATTGGTGTAGTAGTAGCTGCGACAATAGGTTCAGTGATTGGAGCAATTTTATTATATTATTTAGGAAGAATATTCTCACAAGAAAGAATTGAACAATTTATATCAAGTAAATGGGGTAAATGGCTTGGGTTTAAAAAACAAGATTTAGAAAAGACATTAACTTGGTTTAGTAAATGGGGTAAATACGGAACATTATTTGGTCGCTGTGTACCCGTTATTCGTAGTATTGTTTCAATACCAGCAGGAATGGCTAAGATGCGGTTAAGTGAATTTTTACTTTATACAACAATTGGCTCATTGGCTTGGAATATTCTTTTGGTATTTCTAGGTGTTAAACTTGGAGAAAATTGGGAACAAGTCCTTACTTTCTTTGATACTTATACATATATTATGATTTTTGTATTAGCGATTTGTGCTATTATATTTGTATATATATGGTTTAAGAAGATAAGAAATAGGGGTAATGATGAAAAATAAAATTAAAAGAATTATTCTTTTATTTAGTGTAATTATAATGATTACACCTTTTTTTGTTCCAGTATCAGCGAAGAGTACATCCAAAGAGATTATCATTGCATTTGCGGATACATCAGATAGCTTATATT
>NZ_JAVWFO010000010.1:37525-39998 GCF_036641015.1 Anaerorhabdus sp.
GGTATAAAGTATGAACCTAGTTTTACATATGAAGATGTTGCTTATATTGAACATGCCAAGAAAATAAAAATAGGTTTATATGGTAATAACTTTCCATTAAGTGGATGGATTGGGGAAAGTGCACGTGGTATATTAGTAGATATTTTAGATATGATAGCTGAAACATCTGGTTTAGAATTTGAATATGTTGAACTTGATAGTTCTTTAACTACTGAACAAAATATCGTGCTTAGTAATTTGGACCTAGCTGTTAGTTTAACAAGTTCCTATCAAGATTGGCATATGATCCATAGCAAACCCATACTTTCATCAGACTATGTGGTGGTGAGTAAAAAAAATAGAATTCTTAATATGGATGAAAAGCTAAATGTGGCGATTCCATTTCATAAAAATGAAATTAATCAAAGTTTTGATGAAGATCTTAGCGATATGAACTTTCTTACTTATAACTCTACATATGATTGCTTAAGTGAGTTAATGAAAGATAGAGTTGAGTTTGCATTGTTAAACTCATTTGTTTTTAATTATGAATTTAAGAATCCCTATTTCAATGATATTGAAGTTAAAACATATTATACGCAAACACTAACGGCTGATTTAGTAGCGTTAAAGGGTAATGATACATTAATTAATGTTATAAATAAAACTATCCCAAGTGTAACTGAAGAAGATGTTAAGTTGTTTATATTGACACATAATAATCATGCTAATACTAATATCACGTTACTTAACTACATTTATCCTTATCGTCTTCCTTTAATTGTAATAGGGGTGTTAGCGATATTAAGTTTATTATTGGCAATATTAATGTCAAGAAACAAGAAACAGCAAGCTAGAAATCAAATAGAGCTAAGATCAATAGAATTAGCTAATAAAACAAAAAGTGATTTCTTATCACAGATGTCACATGAAATTAGAACTCCAATGAATGCAATAGTAAATTTATCGCAAGCAGCGATTAGTGAAAAGGATAATCCAGAAGAGTTAGAAGAATGTTTAGAAGATATTAAAAAATCTAGTAAATATTTGGTTTTGCTTGTAAATGATATTTTGGATATGTCTAAATTTGAAAGTGGTATGTTAACCCTAAAGAAAGTACCCACTAGTTTGATTTCAGTTGTGAATGAGTGTGAGAAAATATTGGATCTAGAAATAGAGTCTAAGGGTATTAACTTAAGATTTAAGACAAATATGAGTGAAGATAGATTATTGTTAGTTGATCCACTACGTTTTCAACAAATGATAATGAATATATTATCGAATGCAATAAAGTTTTCATATGAAAATGGTGATATCGATTTTATACTTGAAGAAACAGTAATAACTGAAACAAAAGTACAAGTTGAATTAACTATTAAAGATAATGGAATTGGAATGTCCAACGAATTTTTACCTAAAATATTTACTCCTTTTTGTCAAGAAAATGCTACGCAATATGGATTAACTGGTACAGGTCTTGGTTTAAGTATTGCAAAAAGTTTAGTTGATTTAAATAATGGAACTATTCAAGTTGAGAGTAAATTAGGATTGGGAACGACTTTTATTATTCAATTAGAATATGATATAGCTTCAAATAAGGCTTTTGAAAAGGAAATAGAATTAGCTCATACGGATGAAGCTTGTTTTATTAAAAATAGAAGAATATTATTGGTTGAAGATAATGAATTGAATACTAAAGTGGCTAAACGTATTCTAGAGACTAGAAATTACTTAGTTGATACTGCTACAAATGGACATGAAGCAGTAGAGATGTTTACTAAATCAATGGAAGATTACTATGATGCGATTATTATGGATATAAAAATGCCTATTTGTGATGGGTTAACTGCTACTAGGTTAATACGTAGTCTAGGTCGTACTGATTCAAAAGCTATTCCTATTGTTGCAGTTTCAGCTAATATCTTTGACACGGACAAGGATAATTCACTTGCTGCTGGAATGAATTACTATCTAACTAAACCAATTGATCCAGATACGTTATATGGTGTTTTATTCAGTTTAATTAGTAAATATGATGTATATAGAAAGAAGGTCTGATGACCTTCTTTCTATTTGTTTTAGTAAAATGATAGCGCTTTAGTACGGTTTAACTTGTGAAAAAGTGCTTTTATAGATATAATAAATA
This sequence comes from Anaerorhabdus sp., assembly GCF_036641015.1. Lineage (GTDB taxonomy): Bacteria > Bacillota_I > Bacilli_A > Erysipelotrichales > Erysipelotrichaceae > Anaerorhabdus. The sequence goes on from NZ_JAVWFO010000010.1 coordinate 39,651, forward strand.
TGAAGTTTTACTTCAGTTTTAAAAAATAATGGAGGAATATTATGTTTGAATTTAACATTTCATCCATTTTGTCTGGTGTTATAGGGGTAATACTTGGAATTATCGTAATGGTAATTGTAAGTAAATTAGGTTTAAATCGAGAAAAACAAAAAGCGAAAATGCTAATTGAAGAGTCTTCAAACAAAGCAGAAAACATGTTAAGACAAGCTGCTTTGGATGGCAAACAACAAGTCTATGAACTTAAGTTGATTGCTGAAAAAGAGTTGAAAGAGCGTAAATCAGAAATTCAAGAAATGGAAAACAAACTACTTCGTAGAGAAGATAGTATGAATTTTCGTGATGAAACTT
>NZ_JAVWFO010000011.1:0-39984 GCF_036641015.1 Anaerorhabdus sp.
TGTTTAGCATTTCTCTATCAAAGTGATAAATTACACAACGTCCATCATCTTCAATATCAACCTTAACATCATTACATTCTGCAATGATTTGGTTAATCATCTTACCACCAGTACCAATTACATCACGAATCTTATCTGTAGGAATTGTCATTGATACAAGTTTTGGAGCATATTTAGATACATCTTCTCTTGGAGTATTGATTGCTTCCAACATGTTTTCCATGATTTGTAAACGTCCAACACGAGCTTGTTCAAGAGCTTCTTGTAAAATTTGTTTATTGATACCATCAATTTTAATATCCATTTGTAAAGCAGTAATACCTTCAGTAGTACCAGCTACTTTAAAGTCCATGTCGCCATAATGATCTTCCATACCTTGGATATCAGTTAGAATTGAATAATGATCACCAAATGTAATTAAACCCATTGCAACACCTGCAACTGGAGCCTTAATAGGAACACCTGCAGCCATTAATGACATTGAACCAGCACAAATACTTGCTTGTGAACTTGAACCATTAGATTCTAGAACTTCTGCAACCGTACGAATAGCATATGGGAATTCTTCAACACTTGGTAATACTTGCGCTAAAGCTTTTTCACCTAATGCACCATGCCCAATTTCACGACGTCCAGGGTTACCCATACGTCCTGTTTCACCTACTGAATAAGGAGGGAAATTATAGTGATGCATGAAACGTTTTTCTTCAACTTCTGTTAAATCATCAATGATTTGATTATCACCTAAAGCACCTAATGTAGTTACAGATAATACTTGTGTTTCACCACGAGTAAATAATGCTGAGCCATGAACTCTTGGTAATAGATCAATTTGACTATTTAATGGACGAATCTCATCAAGTTTACGACCATCTGGACGAACTTTTTCAACTGAGATCAAACGACGTACTTCATTCGCTACGATTTCAGTACAATATTCTTTCGCTTGTTTAACTGTTTTTTCTTTTTCTTTATCAGTTGCATATTCTTTTGCTTCAAAAGCTGCAGCCATTTCATCAGTTATTTCATCAATCTTGCCATAACGCTCAAGCTTTAATTTAATTGAAACTGCTTCTTCTAAACGTTGTTTACCATTTGCATCAATGTATTCTTTAATTTCAGGAGCAATTTCATATAATGAAATTTCCATTTTTTCTTTAGCTACTTTCGCAAGAATTTCTTCTTGGAATGCACATAACATTTTAATATGATCATGACCGAATAATAATGCCCCTAGCATTGCTTCTTCAGAAACAATTTTAGCACTAGCTTCAACCATGTTAATTGCATCTTTTGTACCTGCAACAGTTAAATGAATATCGGATTGCTCAAGTTGTTCAACTGTTGGATTAATAATATATTCGCCATCAATACGACCAACGATTACACCTGCAATAGGACCATTGAATGGAACATCAGATACACATAATGCACAAGAAGCACCAAACATTGCAGCCATATCTGCTGAACAATCTTGATCTACAGATAATACTGTATTAACAACTTGTACTTCGTTTCTGAATCCTTCAGGGAATAATGGACGGATTGGACGGTCAATCATACGAGATGTTAAAGTCGCATGTTCACTTGGTCTTCCTTCTCTACGTAAGAATCCCCCTGGAATCTTACCTACTGAATATAATTTTTCTTCAAATGTTACTGTTAATGGGAAAAAATCAGTATCTTTTGGTGTGTGATTAGCTGTTGCAGCCGATAACACTACTGTATCCTCATAACGAACAATGACAGACCCTCCAGCCTGTTTGGCGATTTCGCCTGTTTCTACGGTTAAATTTCTACCGCAGAAATCCATACTAAAGATTTCTTTAGACATTTACTTACCTCTTCTTCTTTTCTCTTCTTCTCTATATTAACCTATTTATTTTAGCACATTTACCTCAAAAGGAATAGGTATTTTAAAGATTAAGAAAAAATGCAAATCATCAAATAACCTAAGAAAAACAGTCTATTTTATCAATAGACTGTCATAAAGTAACATTTTTATTATCTTTTTATTTTGATTTGATAACTCTAAGTCCAATATCAAAATCACCTTAACATAATGTAATTATACTGACGTTTTCCACAAACCATGCAGATTGCAATATGCATAAACCGCAATTACTTTCTCATCATTTAAGAATTCTACATAATTGTGTTCTCCTGGTGCTAAATGTTGAATACGATATCCAACTTCAGTTTCTAATAAAATCCATTCAATGTAATGTTTTTCTTCCATTGGATGATCAACGCTTCCTACACGTACTTCAATCTTATTATTATCCTTACGGTTAATTACAGGTAAATGTTTTTCAACAGAAGCTTCAATTGTATTAGGTTTTAATTCCTTCATTTCTTCACCACAACATACTACAGGCACACCTGAATCTGAAAGTTTTACAATAACATTATGGCAGTGTTCACAAATATAGAATTTTAGTTCTTTTTTCATAAAATTCCCTCCTCGATTGTATTATCTCGATTTACTCATCATTTTTCAAGTGATTTGCACTAACTATCATCAATTTTTCATTTCTTGTTAGTTGTTTTATTGCATATTCTCTTTTAAGAGCTTCACTTTTATCTTCAAACTTTTCAAAGTAAACTAACTTAACCGGTAAATGTGCCCTAGTGTATTTTGCACCACTACCCTCTTCATGCATTTTAATACGATGTTTAAGATCATTAGTCCACCCTGTGTAAAGTGATCCATCACCACATTCTAGTATATAAACATAATTCACTATTCAACACTCTTAAGGGATTCAACCATTTGAATTTTTCTTAATTTAAATGTCATAAAGAAATTTACAACTAACGCAAAGAACATCGTGATAAGCACCGATAAGAATAAACTAAATACACTAACATCTCTACCGAACATTAAATAATCCATTTCAACCATAAGAATAATAAACTTATGTAACACTATACCTAAAACTAAACCTGCAAGTGAACCAATAAATGTAAGAATTAAATTTTCTTTATAAATATACATGTTCACTTCTTTACGATTAAATCCAAGTACTTTAAGTGTAGCAATTTCTCTTTGTCGTTCGCTTATATTTACATTTGTCAAATTACTCAATACGACAAACGCTAATAAACCTGCACAAACAATCAATACCACTACAACTATATTTAATCCATTAATCATACTATTAAAATTATCCACAAGTGCACCATAGAACTCTACAGCTTCTACACCATCAATTGATGTAATTTTTTGTAAAAAATCATTTGAATCTTGTTGTTGTACCACTTGTATTACATTAGTAATTGGTTTGATTCCAAACGTATCTTCATATGCTTTAGCACTCATGAAAATATTATGATTCACATACATTTCACAAATATCACTAATCACAAAATCTTTAACAATTTCATTTTTGCTTTCTATTTGTATTGTATCACCAATATTTAAATTCAATAATTCCGAAAGTTTTTCACTGATAATCACACTATCATCTGTTAGTACTACTGCTTTATTATCCCTTCGATGTTTAACGTCATTCATTAATTTCATTTCATCATCGTTTTGATATACATAAATTATTGCGACTTCATCTTTATTATTTGCTTTGACTTCAGATTGATAACTTGTTATTTGTATTGTGTCTTCTACCTCTATCATATCAGCAATTTGTGTTTCAATTAGATTAATTTGCGATGGTACTAACTCATCATCCAAAACTACCGCACCATCATATTTATAAATATCATCAAATTGTTTAGTAACAATTGTTGATATAGAATCCTTAATACCAAATCCTGCAACTAATAATGCGGTACAACCTGCAATTCCTATAACTGTCATAAAGAAACGTTTTTTATAACGAATAATATTTCTAGCTGTAACTTTTGATGTAAATGAGAATCTACTCCAAATAAACGGAATACGCTCTAGAATAATCTTTTTACCCATTGGTGGAGACTTAGGTCTTAATAATTGACTAGGCACCTCATTCATTGACTGACGACATGCAAACCAAGTAGTTAAAACCATTACAGAGATAAACAAACCATTAGAAAGTATCACTAAATCCCATGGAATAAACAATTGGATTTTAGGTAATACATACATCATACCCCATGCTGTATAAACAACTCCTGGGAATAACAATAACCCTGCTATTGTACCAACAACACCACCAAGGATTGTTGCCAAAACAGCGTATATTAAATATTTAGAAGCACACGCAAGTTTTCCATATCCTAATGCTCTTAGCACTCCTATTTGACCACGTTGTTCATCAACCATACGTGTCATTGTAGTCAAGCAAACAAGAGCTGCAACAAGAAAGAAAAACACAGGGAATACAGCAGCAATTGATCTCATTTGTCCGATAGTATCTTTAAATGTTTTTGACGAATAATTAGAATCTCGATTTAACACTGTCCATTCAGCATTCCCAATACTATCAATGTCATCTTTAGCTTTAACTAAATCTGCCCATCCATCATCTAATTCTTTTTGTCCTTTTTCTTTTTCTTCAGCAAATTCTTTTTCAGCATCTGCAAGTTCAACCTTACCGTCAGCTAAATCTTTTTTTCCATCTTTGATTTTTTGTTGAGCATCCTTGACTGTCTCTTCAAGTTCAAGTCTTCCTGCCCATACTTGGTTAAATCCTTCTTGTATTTTCGCATGAGCACCATTTAATTGTGCTTCCCCACTAGCGATACCAGCATCAATTTGATTAATACCATCGCGTGCCTGTATCAAATTTGGTAATGCTGCACTAGCTTTTGCAACTTGTACTTTCAATCCATTCGTTGGATTATTTAATGTATTATCTATTAAATTTTTCTCTTGATTCAAAGTATTAATTTTATCAATATCTGATTCTGTTTGTAACAAAACTTCAATTTCTGCAATTCTTGATTCATTACTCGCAATTAATTGATTAAGAGTATTTATACTAACTTCGATTTGCGAAATCTTTGTATTTAAAGAATTTACATCAGTGATTCCAAATGTAGCTAGTTGCGCTAATATACCACTTCTTTGAGTAAGTAATGCAGGCTTAGTTTCATCATCAAATTTAGCTTTTTGTGTTTTCCATTCAACTAAACCTTTCTCTAATTCTAATTGAGCGTTATCTAAATCAGTTAACGCTTGAGCACTTTCTGTTTCAAGTTTCGCTTCATTATCAGCGATTTCCTTTTCACCATCAATTATATCTTGCTTAGCGTCATTTATTTTCTTTTCAGCTTTTGCAATTTCTTCATCAAATTCTTTTTTACCATCTTCATACTCTTTTAATCCATCATTGTATTTATCTATTGCTTCATTATAAATACGATCTCTTCTTATTTTAGCTTGAGTATTTGCTAGTGTTTCGATTTCTTCTTCTACTGGAGTTACAAATTCTATGTATTCATCACTAAAACTATTCAATTCTTTTGCACCATCTACAGTAACTAAAACTGATGCATAGAAATCAGTATTGAATGTAGATTCAGGCACATACATATAAGTAGATATTGAACGATTATTCAATGTACTATTAGATTTTTTTCCATTCAAATAAGCAGGAGTATCAATTAACCCTACAATTGTTAATTCTTTAACATCCAATGAATCATCTAAATCACCTTCAGGTCTTGATATTTGGACAGTTGTCCCTAAAGGAAGTGCCCTAAATAAATTACCACCTGCTTCTGCTAAAGCTTCATTTTCATTTTCTGGTAAGCGACCTTCTTTTAAGACAAAATCATTAATTTCTCGATTTTCATTATATGATTCAATACGAATTACTAAATCCATATCTTCATATTTACCAATTACATCAACAAATTTATTACCAACTACCTTATCAACACCTTCAATTTTAGAAATTGCCTTTATATCATCATCTTCAAAACCAAAAGTAGAATATATCTGTAAATCCATAAACGAATTCTCATCATCGTACTTATCAACACTTCTTGCCATGATTGGAGCAGATGCCGATATACCCACAAAGAAAGCAACCCCTAAAGCTACAATTGCAAATAAAGTAATAAACTTTGCAAGTGTCTGTTTGATTGTACGCAATGTATCTTTAATTAAATTCTTTGACATATTACCATTCAATCGTTTCTACATTAACAGGATTTTCATTCACTTCAATTGAAGAAATTTTTCCGTTTTTTACTTTAATAACTTTATCCCCCATTGGACATAATGCTAGGTTATGAGTAATTATTACAACAGTCATTCCATGTTCACGACATGTATCTTGTAATAATTTTAAAACTTGCTTACCTGTATTGTAATCAAGTGCTCCTGTAGGCTCATCGCATAATAAAAGTTTAGGATTTTTTGCTAAAGCTCGTGCAATGGCTACACGTTGTTGTTCACCACCAGATAATTGCGATGGAAAATTATCTTTACGATCTTTTAACCCTACTTGTTCAACTGTTAAATTTACATCTAGCGGATCTTTACAAATTTGCGTTGCTAATTCTACATTTTCTATTGCTGTTAAGTTTTGCACTAAATTATAGAATTGGAAAACAAACCCTATATCATAGCGACGATAATCAGTAAGTTGTTTTTCACTCATCATGTCTACACGACTGCCATCTACAATAATTTCACCACTAGTACAAGTATCCATGCCACCAAGAATGTTTAATATTGTACTTTTCCCTGCTCCTGAGGCTCCTGCAACAATTACAAATTCTCCTTTATTAATAGAAAAATCAACACCTGCAAGTGCTTCGATATCTACTTCTCCCACATGATATATTTTTTTTACATCTTTAAATTCAATATAACTCATATTTTCCTCATTTCCATAATACTATTTGTAAATACTTAAGAATAACTTTATCTAAATTCTTAGCTTTCTCAGGATCATTTAACGCAATTCTAAAACATTCTTGCATACCCTTCACTACTGAAGTAGATATTAATGTACATAAGAAATCTAAATCAATTTCATCAAGTTCTGTTTCTTTATATCTTAATCCAGTTAAAAGCACTTGTTTAATCCAAATTGAAAATTGCTTAAGTTCATCTGTGCTAGATATTAAAAGCATTGCGCTTTTGTGAGAATTAAAAATATCAGCTAAACCCATTGCGCAAATTTCTAGATTTACATACACCTCATCCATATTTAAAGTTGATGATGCTTTTAATAGAGAAATTTGAGAATTACTTACACGCTTTAACAATTCGTCTAAATCATGAAGCGCTGGTTTAATAATTGCGTTTATTAGTGCCTCTTTATCTTCATAATAACGGTATAAATTTCCAACTGTCATATTTGCTCCCTCAGCTATACGACGCATTTGGATACTTTGAATACCATTAGTCATAATTTCAGCATCAGCAGCCCTTAAAATACTGTTTCTAACTTCTTCTTTTAGTACTTGTGCCATTAGTAAACCTCCGTTCACTAATAAATAGTAAACCTATGTTCATTATTTGTCAATTGGTTTTATACATAAAAAAGCAGATGATTTAATAATTCATCTGCTTATGATTTATGCTTTTCTAAACATTCAGGACATGTACCATAAAATAAAGTCATATGATAATCAACTGTAAAGTCTGAATTCAAATTATCTAATGTTTTATCATACGGAATCTCAGTATCAAAAACACGATGACATTGATTACATTTAAAATGATAATGATCATGTTTTCGGTAATCAAAGCAATCTGCTCCATCACTAACTTCTATATGCCCTATTTCACCTAATTCTACTAATCTTTTGAGATTTCTAAAAACTGTAGCCCGACTAATTGAAGGCATATGTACTCTAACTAATTCATATATTTGATCACCTGTTAAATGATCTTTATTTTCCATAATAACTTTCTTTATTATGTCTTTTTGATTGGTATTCCTAACTTCTTTCATAGTGTGTCACCTCGATTTCGACTATTACTATATTAGTATCATATCGAGAAGTACTATTTCTTTCAAGTAATGTGAACTCTTAACAAGTAGCTTGAATTAATTCTTGGTTAGATAGCTTTGATAATTCAATAACTCTCGCCAAATCCAAGTTACAAGCACTAGTAAATCTTGTTCCATAATCTATATCCGCTAAATAACAATGCACTGCATGACGATACTTAATATTTTCAGTAACTGACATGATATTGTTTTTAGTATTTTCGATTAATACTTGTTTTTGTTCTTCATCCATTAAACGGTATAAATCTCCACCTTGATGAAAACAATCATCTGTTAAATCACTCTTTGGATCATAATGGTATACATCTCCTTGAGTACTTAACCCTGGTTCGCGCACAGATGGTTGCTCGCTCCAAACGCCCATACTATTTGGGTGATATGCTGCAGTAGAACCATAATTACCATCTACTCTCATACTACCATCACGATGTGAACTATGAACTTCAACATGTGCTTTATTTACAGGAATTTGATCATGATTAACACCTAAACGATAACGTTGGGTATCACCATAAGCGAATAAACGACCTTGTAAAAGTTTATCTGGCGATAAGCCAATACCTGGAACAAGATGAGAAGGACTAAACGCTGCTTGTTCAACATCCGCAAAGTAATTTTCAGGATTACGATTCAATTCTAGTACACCAACCTCAATTAACGGATATTCTTTTTGACTCCATACTTTTGTAATATCAAACGGATTTTCCTTATGATTATTCGCTTGTTCTTCACTCATGATTTGGAAATATAAAGTCCATTTTGGATAATCTCCTTTTTCAATACTTTCATATAAATCACGTTGATGACTTTCGCGATCATTTGCTACAATTTTCGCAGCTTCCTCATCAGTCAAGTTTTTAATTCCTTGTTGAGTTTTAAAATGAAATTTAACCCATACACGATTATTGTTTTCATCCAATAGACTATAGGTATGACTTCCAAATCCATGCATATGGCGATAACTATACGGGATTCCTCGATCTGACATTGTGATTGTAATTTGATGGAATGCTTCTGGTAACAGTGTCCAAAAATCCCAATTATTTTGCGCAGATCGCATGTTTGTTCGAGGATCACGCTTAACAGCTCTATTTAAATCTGGAAAATTTAAGGCATCTCTTAGGAAGAAAACCGGAGTATTATTACCCACTAAATCCCAATTACCTTCTTCTGTGTAGAATTTAATCGCAAATCCACGAATATCACGTTCTGCATCAGCAGCTCCTCTTTCACCCGCAACAGTTGAGAAACGGACAAATAGCGGTGTTTCTTTATTTTGTTCAAATATTTTAGCCTTTGTATACTTTGAAACATCTTGAGTCGTTTTAAATACTCCGAAAGCTCCACTGCCTTTTGCATGCATTCTTCTTTCGGGTATTACCTCACGATCAAAGTGCGCCAATTTCTCAATTAACCAATTGTCTTGCAGTAATACTGGCCCTCTTTCACCTGCTGTTAATGAGTGGTTGTTATCACTTACTGGTGCACCTACTTCATTTGTTAATTTTTTATGATCTGACATATTTTCTCCTTTAGATATCTTATTGATATCTTGTATTATTAGTTTATCGATATTCAATATCATTTACAAGTGATATGCTCTTTCACGTTCATAATATGTCTTCCTTAGAGAAACTTATCAAAACTTACAAAAAAAAAAGAAGCCAATGGCTTCTTAAATTGATTATTTTCTTAATCCTAAACGTTGTACTAATTCACGGTAACGGTTAACATCATTTTCACGTAAGTAACCTAAGAAATTTTTTCTACGTCCAACCATTTTCATAAGTCCACGAGTTGAATGATAGTCTTTCTTATGTTCTTTTAAGTGTTCAGTTAATCTGTTGATTTGTGCAGTTAATACAGCAACTTGTACTTCAACTGATCCTGTGTCTCCTTCGAAACGAGCAAAATCTTTCATAATTTGAGTCTTTTCAGTTTTACTTAACATTTTATAGTCCTCCTAATATCACTGACCTAATGAACCGAGAATATCGACGAGGAGTCAAGTATCCCAGTACAAAAGCTTTATTAATATAACATGAAACCTTATTATACGCAAGTATTAACGGATACTTTCACACTAATTTAAGTAAGTTTTATTAATTTTTTATCTTTCATTTCATAAACAATATCGCATACCTCATCAATAAATTTACGATCATGTGAAATACTTATGATACATCCTTTATAATCACTGAATATTTTTCTTAATACTGGTGTGGATAAAGCACTCATATTCCGAGTAGGCTCATCTAGAATTAGCACATCGAATTGATGAATCACCAAATATACTAGTAAAATCTTGCAACGTTGTCCATAACTAAGATTTTCCATAGAATGTTCCATTTCTTCAGCAGTGAATTTTAGCGATCCTAAATAAGTTTGCACTTTTGATTTCATTGTATATTCAAGGTCATTTAACAGAAAATTAACTGGTGTTTCTTTCATTGGTAATAATTCCCCATAATTTTGTGGACAATACCCTACTTTGATATCACTTCGACTTTTTAATTCTTCCATCAATTTCTTAATCAACGTTGTTTTTCCTGCACCATTTTGACCAATGATAACAATATGTTCATCACCTTTGATATAAAGATTAATATCCTTACACAATATTCTATCATTCATTACCAATTCATCTAAATGATAATCTAAAATGATTTTATTCTTATGAATTCTAACATCATCAAAGAATAACTCAATAGCTTCCTCAGGTTCTACTTTTTTTACCAATTCTCTATTATCTAATCGTTTACCCAAAGACTTAACACTCTTCATTTTCTTTTTAAGTAATTGTCCTCCATGTGGATTTTGCCTTGATATTGAGTTTAACTCATGATCAACACGTTGATATAATTTACGATAGCGTTCTAATTGTTTATTATATTCAGCTTTTTCTTTTGAAGCGATTCGATTTGTACGTTCAATATTATAATTTCTTTTTTCGCAATAATCCTTATATCCGATATGTTCTACTGCCCAGAAACTCTCTGTCTTGCGTTTTAATTGCTCAATATGAATAATTCCATTTGCACAGTTTTCTAATAACGTTTCATCATGAGAAATAAATAAGATTGGTCTGCGTTGATTCTTAATAAACTCTTCTAGCCAAATTAATGTTTTTAAATCCAAATCATTTGTTGGTTCATCCAGTAATAAGAAATCAGGATTTTGATACAATAGTTTTGCAAGTTGTAGTTTGACTTTTTCACCACCACTACATGTTTTAATTAATTTTGTATCTATTAAATAATTAATATCCAAATCAACCTCTGTTAAGCATTGCGTCAATTTTGTCATTTGATTGTATTGTTCAATACTTATTTCATCATCTGGATTTTCTTTAATTAAGTACTCAAAAAAATCGCTATCATTCCATATTGAATCCATGGATTGTGTTAAATATCCACATCGTGCATTATTTTTGTTTATATGACCTTCGACATTTACATAATCTTTTACTAAGTTAATATCCACGATAGCCTGAAGCAAGGTACTTTTACCATTTCCTTCTTCTCCAATTATCGCAATTTTATCATTATTATTTAACACAAAACTAAAATTCTTTAGTAATACTCTATTCTTATGAGTAGTGATTGTTAAATTCTTTAGTTCAAGCATGAAATCACCTCCTAAATGAAGGTTTACAAAAATAAGCACAATTTAATTTTTCTTATTTTTGTATATAATACATGCTATCACCTCGCTTAGTTGATTATAGCGTTAATAAGTAATAAATACAATAAAACTGTGAATAAATGTTCACAGTTCAATATATATATTTATTTAAGTTATTATTTGTTAAAAAAAATTCAATAAGATATCCTGTGCATACAACAGAAACTACAGTTCCAAATCCTAACTGGCCACCTAAAAACCACCCTATTAATACGAACAGTGCATCTATGAAAATTCGAATATATGAGTATTTAATGTGGATTAGTACAGATATTCTTATTATCACAATATCCAATGCATTCATTCCTATTTCACATTGAATTAGTTTTGAAAATCCATATGCAATACAAACTTCTCCAATTATCAAATAAATAAACTTGAATAAGAGTGTTATATTAGTCGGAATTATTACAGCGATAAAATCAATACAAACACTAATTAATACACAATACAACAATGTACCCACTTTTAATTCTTTACGACTAAATATGAATACAAAAAATAAAACAAATATGTTATACACAAGCGATGCTTGTCCTACCGTTATATTTAATACTATATGAATTCCTTCTTGCAAAACCGTTAGAGGATCGGATCCCAGTCCTGATAACAAAAACATGTTTACACCAATTCCAATTGATATAATTGCAATAAAATAGTTTAAATATTTATTTTTCAAGAGATTTTCCATTTGTATTAATCACTTCTTTATACCAGTAAAAACTATCTTTTTTAATTCTTTGTTTTGTACCTTTTCCTAAATCATCTTGGTCAACATATATCACACCATATCTTTTTTTCATTTCTGCTGAAGAACAACTTATAATATCAATTGGTGACCATAAACAATATCCAATTAAGTTAACACCATCATTAATAGCTTCTTTCATTTGAAAAAAATGCTGTCCTAGATAATCAATCCTATATTGATCATGAACTTTATTGTTAATTAAAACATCTTTCGCACCGAGTCCGTTTTCTGTAATCATTAGCGGACATTGATATCTATCATAATATACATTTAGACAATTCCTTAATCCTAGAGGATCAATTTCCCATCCCCATTCACTTTCCTTCAAATACGGATTTTTAGATTTATCTGTTGCACCCCATCCATTCTTTGTAAAATCATTTATTTTTGTATAATAGTAACTAAATGATAGATAATCCATCTTATATTTTTTCAACAGTTCCAAATCTTCATTACTTATCTCGAAATGAATGTTTTGGTCTTCAAAATACCGATATGCATACCCAGGGTAAATTCCTCTTAATGCCACATCTGAAAAAAAGTATTGCATTTGATTTTTTCTTGTATTAAATAAAACATCTTCTGGCTTACATGTTGCAGAGTAAGCAATTTTATCACTTAGCATTATCCCAATCATTAGTTTATTACTATACTTCAATGATACTTTTTTAGCAATTGCTTGTGCTACCAATTGATGATGAATACCTTGGAAGGTAGTTTGTAATTCGTTATCCATATAGTCCACAGGAATACCTAAAGAATTAAATGTTACCAAATTAATTTGATTGAATACAATCCAATATTTTACTTGCTCATGATATCTTTCAAAAAGTGTATCACAGTATTTTTCAAAATAATCAATTAATTTCCTAGATTTCCAGCCTCCATACTTAACAACTAGATTAAGTGGTAATTCATAGTGTGAAATTGTAATTATTGGTTCAATATCATTAAGAATCAATTCTCTTATCAAATCATCATAAAACAATAATCCAGCTTCATTTGGCTTATCATCATCACCGTTTGGATAAATCCTTGACCAATTTATAGATGTTCTGAAACATTTTAATCCCAATTCTTTGAATAACTTAATATCTTCTTTATATGTATGGTAGAAATCTATTCCATTTTGTTTTGGATAATAATAATTCTCATTTATTTTAAGAGATTCAACTGTGTTATCTATAGTAGAATCCTCTTTACGATCATCACGATTTTCTTTATCTATGAATGCATGTAAATCAGCTATACATAGTCCTTTGCCATCTTCATTAAAAGCTCCCTCTGCTTGATTCGCAGCAATTGCGCCACCCCACATGAAATTTTCTGGAAATCCGTGATCTTTATTCATGCTCAACCTTCTTTAATCTAGTATCTAATTTTTCAAACATCTTATGTAATTGTTTAGCAATATTGAGTTCTGAATAAATTGTCATTAATGTATCCTGCGCATGAGAAAAAAGTACTGAATAGCCATAGGTAATTCCTCTAGCTTCATCTTGGACAATATTTGTTTGAGCTTTATGAGCTAATCTCATTTCTTCTTGAGCGATATCTAATTCATTTTGAGCGTCAGTAAATTTATATTCTCCAATAAAACTCAAAGCTTTAGTTACATTATCACGCGCATTCCCTGCATGCAAAATCATTTGCATTGCTACTAATTCAATTTCTTTATTTTCTTCCATACTTACCTCTTTTCATAGAGTAAAGAAAGGAGTTCTCCTTTCTTTACAGTTTATTTTGCCTGTTCTATTTCCTTTTTAACCTCTTGTGCTTCATACATTTTAAAGAATGGATACCAAATAGCTAACGAAACAAGGAAGTTAACTACAACTAAAACAATTCCTGTTATATCATGAGTAACTAACCACGCGGAAATTCCAACTGGGCAATACCACATTGAGAACACTTCAGCTGGTATTGTTGCTAAACCTAGATTCATAACAACATAAGTAATTGTTGGTAAAACAACCGCATTAATCCACATAGGAATCATTAATAATGGGTTCCATGCAATAGCACCAAACACGACTGGCTCATTTATATTTAATACACTTGGTACAACTGTGGCAGTTCCTAGTGCTTTTAAACGTTTTGATTTTGAGAAAATAAGTAACAACACTAATCCTAAAGTTGCACCACGTCCACCCAAACTTAAGAAGGCTGTAGTTGTTTCTGCAGTAAACACATAACTTGCCGCTGCTTCCGCATTTGCTGTAATAGCAACTAAAGTAACTGGATTAAGTATAGGTTGAAATACCCATCCACTAATACCCATAGAATACAACATCGTTGGTATTAAATACAATAGAACCATCCCTGGATATGACTGAGCAATACCCATTAGTGGAGTAAATAAATTGACAATAAATGTATACATATCAAAGCCACATTGAATAACTACAAACCAACCAATAATTACTACTGTAGCGATCGGTAACATTGAATCAAACCACTCTTTAACAAAATCTGGCATTACACTATCTTCTTTGAAGAATGTCAATTTTTTGAATAAACTAAATACTAACGCAGTGAATAATCCTGCAGTAATTGCAACGAACATACCACCCGCTCCAAAGTTAGAGAAGTTATACAAGTAACCACCTTCAACAATTGTTGGATTAACTAAAATCATATATAGCGAAATACCTGTACATCCTGCAATAAATTTCATTTTATGATTTTTTTTCTCTTCAAGAATATAATATGGAATTAAAAATACCATAAATATTGAAATTAAACCAAATGTGTAAGAACTAATAGCTGATAAATCTGGAATAGTAGTTGCAAACTTTCTAATTACATTATAGATAGTAACTAATGAACCAACCAATACCATTGGTAATGTTTTAATAATTGCTTTTTGTAAACCTGAGATCCAAGGGTTGTTTGCAATTTTTTGCATAACTGGAGCAACCTTTTCACTCATCCAATCCATAAATTTTTTCATATTTTCCCCCTTATTATTGAACTTCTTTTAATACTTCTTTTAATACTTCTTCTAAGACTGCTTCACCATTTAAAATGGCATAATGTTCAGCATTAATAAGCATTGCTTTTACAGGAAATTGCTTAACAGATTCTTGTATTTCAACAAACCGATGCTTTAAATGTGGACCAATCAATAAAACATCAATATCTGAAGCATATTCTTGTATCTCGGTATCGCTTGTCGCTTTAATTGAGACTTCTATTCCTTTTGCTTTAGCTGCTTTTCTCATACTTTGAGCAACAAAACCAGAAGAAGCCCCTGTTCCACATGCTAATAGAATTTTAATCATATTATCTCCTTTCTTCTGTTTACACTTTTACTTTAACTATTTTATATATTGAACTCAAATAATTAAAATTCCTTTAGTTAGGAAAAAATATCTTTGTCTGATGCTTCCTACCTATAGGCAACTAATTTACTTTGCTATCCACACTGTTTGCTTTTATAATAAAGAACACGGGGTATATTATGAAGATATCGGTTGAATCATTGATAAATGTTTTAAAACAAAATAATAATTGGATAGAGTCCGCATACCTATCTAACTTTTTTCATGTTTCTTCACGAACGATTAGGAATTATGTTAACAAAGCAAATACGAATGATTTAATAATTCTTTCTTCATATAAGGGATATAAATTAAATGCTAATGTCGCTTATACACCAGAAAAGGCTCCTTTTCCTGACAACCCTTCCCAAAGAGAAAAATATATTCTAAGGAAGCTTTTAAATATTTCTAACGAAGTTAGCATTTACTCCCTTTCTGACGAATTATATGTAAGTGATTCAACAATCGAAAATGACTTGAAAACTATTAAGAAAACTTTACTAACTTGCAATTTAACATTAATGCGTTCTAGAGATATTTTGAAAATTGATGGATCTGAACGAAATAAAAGAAAATTAATCAATCAAATCATATGCGATGAAAACTCACAAAGTTTTATATCCTTCTCTAATATTGATTTATTAACAAATCAATTAGATACAGAAGAATTGTTTTATGAATTAGATAAAATATTTGATCAATACAATTTATATGTAAATGATTATGGTCTTAATAATATTGTCCTACATATCATTGTTACAATTGATAGAATAAAAAATAATCAAACAATACAAGAAGCTCCAAGCATCGAAAAAATAAACTCCACAAAAGACTTCGATGTAGCTAAACATATTAAAAATTACATTGAGAAAAAATATAACATATTAATATCAAATTCAGAACTTTATTATTTAACGTTAACGATATCTAGTAATTCGAACACATTCGATTACTCTTTTATTGATGCAAACAACATAGGAAATTATATTGAGCCTGAGTATATTAATATCACAAACGAAATAATCATGAAACTACAGGCATGTTATTCACTCGAAGATTTTGATAGCGAATTTCTAGTAAAATTCACTATTCACATTAGAAATCTCTTTCAAAGAATCAAAAATCAAAGTTTCACTAAGAATCCCTTAACTGATAAACTTAAAAACACCTATCCATTAGTGTATGATATGGCAATATTCATAGCTAATGAATTATTAAAATATAATAACCAAAAAATTTCAGAAGATGAAATAGCTTTTATTGCATTTCATATAGGATCATACTTAGAAAATTCAAATTTAAATAAGAATAAGATTAGTTGTTATTTCGTCTATGCCGATTACCATGGGATGCATCTAAAATCCATAGATAAAATCAAGAAACAGTTTGAAAACGACTTAAATATAATTAAAATTGTTTCAATTAAAAATATTAACTTCATTCCTTTGCATACGGATTGTATTATTTCTACATCGGAAATTAAAATAGAAACAAATATTCCTATTATAATAATCCAACCCTTTATAACTAATTTTGACATGATTGCATTACAAGATTTAATTAGCAAAATTAAATTAGAGAAAAAACAAAAAAATATGCAATCTATCATTAATCGCTTTATTGGAGAAAAACTATTCAAGAGAAATTATTATGCAGATACTTCGTCTAACCTAATAATGAAATTAGTAAATGAATGTGTTGAATTTGGATATTGTCTACCGGGATACTACAATGAAATCTTAGACAGAGAAAAATTATCACCAACTTCTTTTTCAAACGGAGTTGCCATTCCACACTCTCTAAATCAATCTGCTTTAAAATCATTTCTTTCTGTTATTATTAATGAAAAACCAATTAAATGGGGTAATTATGAAGTAAAACTTATTGTTTTGATAGGAACCTGTAAAGAGGATAGAAGTTTATTTAAGGAAATTTTTGATGACTTAATTGCAGTTTTATATGAACTCGAAAATATTTACGAATTATCAAAATGTGAAGATTATAATTCCTTTATTAAGTCAATATCTACTATGATTACAAAAAACAGCATAAATAGATACTAAATATCCACCGAAAATCGAGGTATAATAATAACTGAGGTGAAAATATGAAAAAAATAGGATTTATTGGAACTGGCGTAATGGGTTCATCCATGGTACGTAACTTACTTAAAAATAATTATCAAGTATCGGTATATAACAGAAGTGTTGAAAAAGCGAAAGCTTTGGAAACAGATGGCGCTCTTTTTTGTGAAACAATTGAATCATGCGTACAAAACGCAGATGTAATTATTATGATTGTTGGATTACCTAGCGATGTTGAGGAAGTGGCTACTAAAGTATTCAAGTACGCTAAAGCTGGTTCTGTACTAATTGATATGACAACTTCTAGTCCTAGGCTTGCTGAAAAACTTGAAGAAGAAGGTAAAAAGAAAGATATCCATGTTCTTGATGCCCCTGTCTCTGGTGGAGATATCGGTGCTAAAAATGGTACTTTATCAATTATGGTAGGTGGTAATAAGCAAATATTTGATGAGTGTCTACCTATCTTTAACAGTATGGGTAAAAATATAATCTATTGTGGTCATGCTGGATGTGGTCAACATACAAAGATGGCAAATCAAATCGCTATTGCTGGAGCTGTTTCAGGCGTTGCTGAAGCGATTGCCTACGCAAATAAAATGGGATTAGATCCTCAAACTATGCTCAGTGCAATTAGCGCAGGTGCTGCAGGCAGTTGGCAAATGAGTAATAATGGTCCTAAGATGATTGTTGAAGATTATGCTCCTGGATTCTTCATTAAACACTTTGTGAAAGACATGAATATTGCGATTCAAGGTGCAGAAGATGAAAAATTAGAATTACCAATCCTTAAAATTGTACGTGATTTATATCAAGATATGATGATTCAAGGTGATGAAGACTTAGGTACACAAGCAATTATTAAGCAATATCAAAAATAAAAGACAACTTAATTGTTGTCCTTCATAAACATTTCGATCACAGTGTTACAAATTTTATAACCTTGTTCACTGCATTTAACTTTATTTTGTTGAACTACAAGCAGATTTCTATCCATTGCTTCTTGTAGTTCTTTTTTATATACTTCACTAAATTCATATTGAAATCTCTTTTTGAAATCATTCATATCAAATCCATTTTTTAATCGTAATCCCATCATAATGAATTCGAACATTTGATCTCCTTGAGATAACGGGATTATTTCTTTGAAATAATTATGTCGGAAATATTCCATAAAATTAGTTGTACAATCATAACGACAGTTTTCTTCTTTACCACTAGCACCTATTGATAAACCAACAAAATCATCATATTTCCAATAATGCATATTATGTGCAGATTCATATCCTGGCTTAGCAAAATTACTGATTTCATATTGAATAAACCAATGACTTTCTAAATACTTGATAATGAACTCATACATATCTGCTTCCATATCTTCATCCAGAGATGAGTAACCATCTTTTTTAAATTGACTATTCTCTTCAATGGTTAAACTATAAATAGAAACATGAGGAATATCTAGAGAACTAATGAATGCTAGTGTATCTTCCACATCACTTATTGTTTGCGTTGGCAAAGAATACATACAATCACAAGAAATGTTCGTAATTCCCTTTTTCTTCAACCATTTAATACATTGTATAACTTCTTCTTTTGTATGTTTACGATTGATTAATTTTAATAAATCCTCATTTACAGTTTGCACACCAATACTTGCTCGATTTATGCCATACTTTTTTAAAATAGAACATTTTTTAAGCGTTAGTGTTTCCGGATTAATTTCTATTGTATATTCTTCAACATTCTTGGTATAGGGTTGAATACATTTAAGTAAACGTTCCAGTTGAACCTCATTTAAACAAGTTGGAGTTCCCCCACCAATATATATTGTGTCATATTCATTTTCAATTAAACGATCTTCTACTTCTACTTGAAAAGCATCCAACCATTTTTCTATAATAGGTTGACTGCTTTTAACTCTGCAAAAATCGCAATATGCACAAATTGTATCGCAAAATGGTACATGGATATATAAAGCTTTCATTGGAATACCTCAAGTTTATTTTACCATAATCTTTTGCATCTTAATTAACTAATATACGAGGTAATCTACTTTTTAATTGGATTAACGTTTCATTAGGTATTGTATTGGATTCATTTGCAACATCTGTCACTGTAATTTGACACGATTCAGATGAACCTATCAGGATAATTTCATCATCAACCTGAACATCATTAATGTTTGTATACCAATAAGAAAAAGTTGCTGAATCCAGCAACTTCTAGTAATCTTTTTTACTAACAATTTTCAATGAATATACATAGGAACCTATTAATATCGCAAGTAGTAGGACTACTATACCCGAAGTAAATATCATTGGGTTTAAAACGATATCAATCAAATTAGGATCAACAAAACTTGAAAAACCTATCACAATAAGTGCTGGACCTGCAAGAATTAACATTGAGTAAATTCTTGATTTCTCTGCACCAAATTTAAACATAAGTGGTATCATTGCACTCATATAGAAAATTGATAAGATCATAAATACACTACTAGTTACTATTGATTCCATAAAAGCTTTAGTTACAAATGTAATAGTAAATAGATTTAATAGATATCCAATTATTACAAGAATAAATCCAAGTGCATATTTTGCGTTAACCAAATCTTTTCTCTTTAATGTAGAACATAGAGCTAACTTCTCCCATTTTGAAGTTTCATCTAATGAAAAGGTTGAAACCAAGCACATTATTGGGACAATCATGAAGATACCTGCAGAATAGAATGGATTATTTGTTGCTATTCCAATTACCATAAATACAGCTGAAAACATTGCATAAGTTCTAAGATATAAACGACAAGATAGAAAATCTTTTATTAAAGCTGCTTTCATAAATTTATCCCCTTACTAGCAAATACCATAATATCTTCCATATTTGCATTATCACTCATCATGTCACTAGGACATGCATCTCTTAAAATACACACATCAATTCCATAAGGATTTTTACGAACACCTAGAATATCTTCTTTATTAAACGTTTGAAGCATTGCTTCGTCACATTTAATAATACAATACTTGTATTCTAATGAATCTTTATCCTCACATAGTTTAACTTGTCCTTTTGAAATAAACGTAATTGAATCACAAATTTTTTCCAAATCGCTTAAGATATGTGAACTAATTAATATTGAGTGATTTCCATCTTTTACAAAATCAAAGAAAATATCAAGTAATTCATCTCTAGCAACTGGATCTAATCCAGAAGTTGCCTCATCTAAGATTAATAATTTTGGGTTATGAGCTAAAGCAATATTAATGCTTAATTTCATTTGCATACCTTTTGAAAAATCTTTAATTTTTTTATTTAATGTCAAATTGTGCTTATTACAGAAATCAAAATAGAATTGTTGATCCCATTTTTTATACATTGCTTTCATTATTGCATTAATATCTTTGCAGTTTAACATTCCATTTAATGTTGACTCACTTAATACAACACCAATGTCTTCTTTTTCATAGCTTGTTAATTTTTCTTGATTCTTATTAAATATTTTTACAGTTCCTGATGTTTTAATCATACTTCCAAGAATGCAAGAGATTAAAGTTGATTTCCCAGCACCATTTTCTCCAATTAACCCCATTATAGAGCCTTCTGGAATATCTATATTTATATTATTTAGCGTAAATCCTGTGAATTCTTTTCTAACATTTTCACATTTCAGCATGTTATTTCCCTCTCTTTTTAATTTTTTCTACAATATCATCCATTGAATACTGTAGAGCTTTCCCATGTAATAGGATCTCATCTATTGCTTTATTAAATTCTCTTTGATGTTCATCACTAATCACATTAACAGTTTTTTCTGTTATAAATGTTCCTTTTCCTAAAACAGTAACAATAAATCCTTCTTTTTCTAATTCTTCATAAGCTCTCTTAGTTGTGATTACACTAATTCTTAGATCACTGGCCAACATGCGCATTGATGGTAAGCAATCACCTGCTAGAAGTGAATGATCCAATATCTGCGATTTAATCTGCTTAACAATTTGTAAATAAAAAGGATCTTTATCTTCTTTATACAAATGTATCTTCATCTTTCACCTCCATAGTGTATATATACACTATATACACTATCATCATTTCTGTCAACCCATAAAAAATAAAAGATTAGTGATTTCTCACTAATCTAGTTATCATCCATAGAAAGTACAGCCATAAATGCTTCTTGTGGAATCTCAACAGAACCCACCGACTTCATTCGTTTTTTACCTTCTTTTTGTTTCTCTAATAATTTCTTTTTACGTGTTATATCTCCACCATAACATTTAGCCAAAACGTTTTTACGTAATGATTTAATATTAGTTCGAGCAATGACTTTTCCATTTACTGCCGCTTGAATAGGTATTTCAAATTGTTGTCGAGGTATCAAGTCTTTTAATTTTACGGTAATCGCATTTCCGCGATTGTAAGCAAAATCCTTGTGGACAATGATACTCAGTGCATCAATAACCTCACCATTCAACAAGATATCCATCTTTTGAAGTTTACCTGGTTGATATCCAATAAGTTCATAATCAAATGAAGCATATCCTTTTGTTACTGATTTCAATCGATCAAAGAAGTCGAATACAACTTCTCCTAATGGAATTTCATATTCTAATTGATTTCTTCCGTCATCAATATAATGCATTTCTTTATAAACTGCACGTTTATTTTGACAAAGTTCCATGACAGGTCCTACATAGTCATTAGGAACCATGATTTCAGCTTTGACATATGGTTCTTCGATTCGTTCAATACGTTGAACCTCAGGCATATGAGCCGGGTTATCAATCGTTAGCATCGATCCATCTGTAAGATATACATTGTAGATAACACTTGGTGCAGTCGCAATAAGTGTTAAGTTATATTCTCTTTCAAGTCTTTCTTGAATGACATCCATATGGAGTAAACCTAAGAACCCACAGCGGAATCCAAAGCCAAGCGCTTGAGATGTTTCTGCTTCATATTGAAGTGCTGCATCATTTAATTTCAATTTTTCTAATGCATCCCTTAAATCATTATATTTATCTGCATCCGTTGGATACAATCCACAATAAACCATTGGATTCATTTTACGATACCCCACAAGTGGTTCAATTGATGGATTTTGGCAAGTCGTTACTGTATCACCTACATGAACATCTTGTACTGATTTGATTGAAGCAGCGAACCATCCAACCATACCACATGATAATTCAGTCAGTTTAACCTCTTTTGGATTACGTACTCCACATTCTAAGATTTCATATTCAGCTTTCGTAGCCATAAAACGAATCTTATCCCCTACTTTGAGCGTACCTTCTTTAATACGCACAAAGGTAATTACCCCACGATAAGAATCATAAATTGAGTCAAAGATAAGTGCTTGTAATGGTGAATTAGGATTTCCTTTTGGTGATGGAACATGTTTCACAATACTTTCCAACACTTGATCAACATTTAATCCACTCTTTGCGGATATTAATGGTGCCTCTGAACAATCTAAGCCAATAACATTTTCAACTTCATGCTTTACGCGTTCGGGATCTGCACTTGGCAAATCTATTTTGTTAATGACTGGGATAATTTCAAGATTATTATCGAGTGCAAGGTAAACATTCGCAAGTGTTTGTGCTTCTATTCCTTGTGCTGCATCCACAACCAACACAGCACCTTCACACGCCGCTAATGAACGTGATACTTCATACGTGAAATCGACGTGACCTGGTGTATCGATTAGATGAAATAAATACTCTTCTCCATCTTGTGCTTTATATTTTAATTGTACTGCATTTAGTTTAATCGTAATTCCTCGTTCTCTTTCTAAATCCAAAGAATCAAGAATTTGGTTTGTCATATCACGAAGTTGAACTGTTTGCGTAAGTTCTAAGATACGATCTGCAAGCGTTGACTTTCCATGGTCAATATGTGCAATGATTGAAAAATTTCGGATTTTGGATTGATCCATGAAAACACCTCCTAACATGTGCTAGACTATTATAACAAAACTAGCTCAAACAAGAAAGAAAAACAGTTGAATTTTTTCAACTGTTAGCTGTTATATACATCTTCATCAAATAAGTTTTCGCTTTTAGCAACGATTATTGCTGTTGTACTATCACCAACAACGTTTAATGATGTTACTAACATTTCAATTGGACGATTAATTGCAAGAATTAATGAGTACGCTAGAATAGCAGCATCATTTGTAAATCCCATTCCACTTAAAACTGTAAATAGAATTACTGCCCCAGCTCCTGGAGCTGCAGGAGTTCCAACAGATGCGATTAATGCTAGTATTCCAATAAAGATAATACTAATAAAATTAATTTGATATCCAGCACTTGCTGCAATAAAAATTGTCGCAATAACTTGCATAATTGCTGTACCATTCATATTAACTGTCATTCCCAATGGTAAGACAAATGAAGCTACTTCATCTTTAACTCCTAGTTCTTCTACTGTAGTTTGAATATTCATTGGTAATGTTGCAGCACTTGATGATGTTGAAAAACCAAATACTGATACTTTAGCAATTTTCTTTAAGTAAGGAATTGGATTTAATTTTGCAAGTAATGAAATATAAGATGCATATCCTAAGATTAAATATACTAGTAAACATATTACTGTTGTGATTACATAAGTTAATGCAGGTCTAAGATGCTCTACACCATAGATTGCAAATGTTCTTGTCAATAATGCAAAGATTGCAAATGGTCCAAATTTAGTTATAACAAATGTTAAGAAGACAGTAATAATTTCATTCACTTCTTCACATATCTTTTTTAGAACAGTTACTTTTCCATTTAATACATTAACACTTAAACCTATAACTACCGCTACAAATACAACTGACAACACTTTACCATTCGATGAGAATGCAGCTAGTAAGTTATTCGGAATAATTCCTAAGAATACATTTAATGGATTGCTTCCTGTAGAACCTGTTGCAGCATTAAGTCCTTCTACAGCTACGTTAAAGTAACCCATGTTATATATAATCATTCCAACTATTCCAGCAAATAAAATCCCTACTAATCCAGTTATTGCAAATAAACCAATTGTTTTATAAGAAATTCTTCCTAATTTTTTAGTATCAGTAATTCGACACATTGCAATTACAATTGATGTAAACACCATTGGAACAATAATGATTTGCAATGCATTTACAAATAATTGACCAATAATAAATAAAAGACCAATACCTTGTGTTGCACCTTCTTGTGTAATATCAATAAATAAGATGTTATTAATTGTTATCCATAAATCTGCGTTTCCATTAGCTAGCAAGTTTTCACGTAAGAATAGAAATCCCCCTCCTACTACTAAGCCACAGATCATACCAATAAACATTTGAATCGCTAATTTATTCTTTTTCATCGTACCCTCCCATATTGGATACCTATTGAAAAAAAAGAGTCCTTTTACCTTTAAGTAAAAAGACTCGTAATCATTCCATTACTGTACTTCCTTGATAGCATCTCGTACTATCTTAAAGGTATCCTTGAAGATAATACTCTATTTCAATAGTGAAGTCAATGTTAATCAAAATATTTTCCTACATAATTTTTGCCATTGCCATGAAAGAAATCTTTTGCTAAAGTTTTTGATTTTCCTTCTAGTTGAAGTTCATCAATGCAAATATACCCACAATCACAAGCAACCACAAAAGCATCATCAATTAGCCCTATACATTGACCAGGTAAATCGTTATGTTTTTTCATTATATGATGTACCCTGTGGAGTTTAATCTTCTTACCATCAATTACACCATAACCTACTGGCCAGCTTATTAATCCACGAATGTGATTATATACGATAGTAACTTCTCTTTTAAACGAAACAAACTCTTGTTCCTTTTCAATATTCCAAGCAAATGTCACATCTTCATCCTTTTGTGGAATAGACTCAAATTCACCCAAATAAATTAGTGGTAACGTTTTCTTAAGTAAGTCTTTACCAACTACTTCAAGTTTATCAAACATCGATGAGGTTGTATCCATCTCTTCAATTTTAACACTTTGTTGACTAATGATTTCTCCAGCGTCCATTTTTTTTGCCATATACATAATTGTAATGCCTGTTTCTTTATCTCCATTAATGACTGCCCAATGAATTGGTGCTCCACCACGATATTTTGGTAATAATGAAGCATGAACATTTATACACTTATACTTAGGTTCATTCAATATAGCCTCTGGAATTAATTGACCATAAGCACATGTAACTATGATATCAGGATTAAACGCTAATACTTCTTCAACCGCTTCTTTAATCTTTTCTGGCTGAATTACAGGGATTCCATAGGCTAAAGCCGCCTTCTTTACAGGCGTTTCCTGAATTTCTTGTTTCCTACCTACTTTACGATCTGGCTGAGATACTACCGCTACAACATTCTCTCCCATTTCCATTAAAGTATCCAATATACCACATGAAAATTGTGGTGTTCCCATAAACATGACTCTAGGTTTTTCCATAAAATTCACCTCTTGAATGATTATATCATGTTTGTTTGCATTTTAAGTCATGTTTTGATATAATTCTAGAGGTTAAATAACAGGAGGTGTACAAATGGCAAATATCAAATCTCAAAAGAAACGTGCAATTACGAACTTAAAGAGAAACGTTGCAAAAGTTGGAGAAAAAACTGCACTTAAAACTGCAATTAAGGACGTTCTTCAAGCAGTAGCAGCTAATGATAAAGAAACTGCAGCAACTGCTTTAAACAAAGCTAACTCTTTATTAGACAAATCAATTACTAGTCATATCAAACATGGTAATTATGTTGCTCGTCAAAAAGCTCGTTTAGCTAAAGCAGTTAATTCTATCCAAGCTTAATTTCAAAATCTAGAATTATTATTTAGAAATAATATCTAAATGAAACCTTAGCAATAAGGTTTTTTTTTATAACA
The DNA here is from genome assembly GCF_036641015.1 of Anaerorhabdus sp. GTDB lineage: Bacteria > Bacillota_I > Bacilli_A > Erysipelotrichales > Erysipelotrichaceae > Anaerorhabdus. The sequence goes on from NZ_JAVWFO010000011.1 coordinate 26,638, forward strand.
AAATAAAAGCTTAACTTAGGAATTGTAATCCCAAGCTAAGCTATTTTTTTATTTTACTTCAATTACTTTCATCATATTAGCTGAACCCTCACCTGTAGGATAACCAGCAGTAATGATAATTAATTGACCAGGTTTAATACCATAAGCCTTAGCAATAGTACATGCTAATTCATCATCATTAGTAAGTTCATTTTGAACATCAGATAAGATTGGTGTAACTCCCCAATAACTTTCTAATTTTCTTTGAGTACTCTTAGTGAATGTTACAGCTAAAATAGGTACACAAGGTCTAAACTTTGAAATACGACGAGCAGTTGTTCCACCTTGAGTAAACGCTACAACAGCACCTACATTGTCTAATGTTAATGTAGCATCAGAAACAGCAAGTCCAATTGCATCTTGAACAGTTTTCTTACTAGATGTTCTAGATAAGTCTAAACGTTCGCGATAAGGAATAATCTTTTCAACAGCTTCTGCAATTGTTGCCATTGTAGTACAAGCTTCTACTGGATATTCACCAGCAGCACTTTCACCTGATAACATTACAGCATCACTACCATCTAACACCGCATTTGCAACGTCACTAGCTTCAGCACGTGTTGGACGTGGATTAGCTGTCATTGAATCTAACATATGTGTTGCAGTAATAACTGGCTTACCAATTCTATTAGCTAGTTTAATAATTTGTTTTTGATAGATTGGTACAAATTGAGTTTGAACTTCAACTCCTAAATCTCCACGAGCTACCATTACTCCATCAGCTACTTCTAAAATTGATTCAAGGTTATCAAATCCTTCTTGATTTTCAATTTTAGCTATAATGTTAATTGTTGGTTTACCCATTTCAATTAAAATTTTACGAATAGCACTAACATCAGCCGCACGACGGACAAATGAAGCAGCAATAAAGTCTACATCATTTTCACATCCAAAACGAATATCTGATTCATCTTTACTAGAAATGAAAGGCATTGATAAACGAACACCTGGAACATTACATCCTTTTCTAGTTTTAATAGGTCCAGTAACTTCAACACGACAATTTAATTCTTCGCCATTGTTATCAAGTACTGTTAGTTTCATTTTTCCATCATCAATTAAGATAATGTTTCCAGCAACAACGTCATCGAATAATTCAGGACATTGAATATGGAAACGTTCATGATTCCCCATAACTTCTTCTTTTACAACTTTAACTGTTTCACCCTTTGTAAATTGAACTCCACCATCTTCAAATTCCCCTAAACGAATTTCTGGTCCTTTAGTATCAAGCATAATAGCAAGATTAATTCCAGTACGATCTGAAACTTCTCTTACCATATCCATTCTACGTTTATGACCTTCGTAAGTATCATGTGAAAAGTTGAAACGCACAATGTTCATTCCACAACGTGCTAATTTTTCAACCATTTCTGGTGTTTCACTTGCTGGTCCAATAGTACATACTATTTTTGTTTTTCTTCCGATCATATTCTTACTCCTCCTTAGATTAGACGATCAAATAATCGATACAAATGTTTTCTTGAAGCTTTAGGTCTATTTAGTGCTTCGTCGATTGGCATAGAGATAATCTCGTTATTGATTATTCCTACACAATGTCCACCGATATCATTCATCAGTAAATCTACAGCTTTCTCACCCATCCTTGAGGCAAGAATACGATCTGTAGGAGAAGGACTTCCTCCACGTTGTATATGGCCTAAGACAGTAGCGCGTCCAGAAAATCCACTATTTTGTGAAATCTTTCTCGCTAAACCATCTGCATCTGTGATTTTTTCTGAGATAATTACAATCGCATGATTCTTATGAACTGCTGTATCTAAATATCTCAATTTTTCTAATATATCCAATTCATCATAACCTGTTTCAGGGCTTACTACTATTTCGGCTCCACAAGAAATTGCGGTATACACTGCTAAATCACCACAGCGATTTCCCATTACTTCTACTACTGAACAACGATGATGAGAACTTGAAGTATCTCTTAATTTATCTACTGCTTCAACACATGTTTTTAATGCTGTATCAAATCCAATCGTAAAATCAGTTCCTGGAATATCATTATCAATAGTACCTGGAATTCCAATACAATTTATTCCAAGTTTTGTAAGAGCTTGTGCTCCACGATAACTACCATCTCCACCAATAACTACAATTGCCTCAATACCATTTGCACGTAATTGATTAACAGCCATTGCTTGAATTTCTGGATCTTTAAATTCTGGAAGACGTGCTGAACCAAGTTTTGTTCCACCACGATCTAGAATATCAGATACACTTGTTTTACTAAAAGATTCAAATGTTCCATCAACTAATCCACGATATCCATCACGAATTCCTACGACTTCAATACCATTAGCTAATGCAACACGGGTAACCGCACGAATTGCAGCATTCATTCCTGGAGCATCGCCACCTGATGTTAAAATACCTATTTTGCGTACCATAAGTGCCTCCTAATTTAATCTAATACATTCTACCATTTTTAATGAACAAAGGGAAATAAATTTATCCTTGATTTCTTCTATTTTTACCTGGAATTTGAAATTCATTACTTAATGCTTTAACACGTTCCAAAATGCGAACCGCTTTCATTTCTTCTTGGTCATTTTGTTTTGTATTTCTAAAATGATTTTCTAAACTAACAAAATCTTCATTTGATGTAAACCAGGTCATTTTTTTCTCTTCCATGCGTTTGTTCAATATTGGAAATAATAATTCATCTCTTACCCATGGTGTAACACTTTCTGCACCAATATCATCGAACACAACAAAGTCAGCTCTTTTAACTTTAGATATTTCCTTTGTAAATGTATCATCTGCATCAAAACAATTCTTCATTCTACTAATCCAATCAGGAACTTGAATAAATGCTACCTTCTTACCTTTTCTTGCAAAGTAATTTGCAGCACATGCAGCGATATAAGTTTTACCCACTCCTACACTACCATAAAGATATAAACCTCTTTCTTTAGGGTTCTTAAGCCAATCTACAACCTTAAGTAATGCATCAAAGTAATCTTTGCTCTCACCACGTATCTGTATGTCTTCAATTTTTAAATTGTAAAAATGTTTTGGCATATCACATACAAGATAATTTACCATATGTGCCACTTCTTTATTTTGTGTAACTTGGTAACGACACGTTCTAATTACTGGCGTTAATAAACCATTCCATTCTAAATCTTGAAATTGTCCTTTAACGGGTTGAACACATGAATTTAAACCTGGACAGTTTTCACATTTCATTTTCACATCTAACCATTTATTAAACTTAATTGGATACTTTTCAACTAAATCGATTGAACAATTATTTCTTTTTATAAAATTCAAAATATGTTCATCTTTTTTTAATTGCTCAACTAAAAGAACTGTTTGAGTTTTATTTTGATTTTTAGTAAATGCTGGAATATCAAATTGTGCTTTTTTCATATTACTCACTCAATCCTTTCAATTTCTTAGCAATCTCTTTTGCTTCCTCATCGCTAATTATTTCTAAATTATCTTGTTTATCGACAGCTTTCATTTTTTCGTAATAAGCTGGCAAGACATCTTTCTTCTTAGTCGAGTTTCCTTGTTTAACAATAGGACTCTTCTTTGTTTGTGCTATAGCCTGTTCCTTAGTTAATACTTTTTCTCTTATCCATGTTGTAGCAATTGCTTCAACAAAACGTTTTGTTAATCTATTTTGATTTACTGACAATACATAATCTACTAGTACATTAACTACTTCAGCTGGTAGTTTTAATTCTAAGTTCAAGTACTCTAATAAACGTCTATCTACCGATGCTACCGGTATACCATTTTGTCTTGCTTGTAAAAATGCAATTGGTGGTAACATAAATGGATCTTTAGAAGACGTTGTTGCATCTGGATTTTGAATTGAACAAAGTTTTTTAAACTTTTCAGCATCTAATGTATTTGTAGTAAGATTCATACATTTTCCAATGAGTATACGAACTTTAGTAGCTGATAAACCATATAGTGTCGCATATTCTCCAATTATTTGTAAGTTTTCTTTTGTTCTTGCTTCAACAGGAAATACAAGTGCTGATGTAGTATCAAATAATTCTTCATAGTTGAAATTGATATTCACTTTATCATGATCAGTAAAGTTAAAGCTAGGTTGTACTTTACTAAATTGCACCTCATTATCTGCATCCCAAGATGCAAGTAAGTTCTTATCAAATTGATCTGATATATCTTCAAATCCATTTTTACTATTTTCAACTCTCGCAACTTTTGCAACTGTCAGTTCAAATTGTTTTTGCCCTAATGCTTTAAGTAAAAGTCTGGAGTATAAATCATGTTTTAGAAATGCTTGAGCCGATAATGGTGGATTAACGATATAAATATAACTATCTTTATCATTATCACTTTTATAAAATGTTCTTACTAAAAAGAATTGTTCACATTTTTTTCGAGCTCTTTCCATTGCTGGTATATCCATATTCATAATTATAGATAAGCGTTGATGAGTCTCTAATGATTTTTGATTCAAACCCTCAAAGAAAATAGTTAAGTAGAAATTTAGTGCGTCTCTACCAATAATTGGTTGGTATAAAGAAATAAGTGATGCAATTGCATTGTTACTAGCAACTTCTATAAGTTCAACACGATATGTATCTTTAGCTTTTAGTTCCATCGTTTATTATCTCCTTTTCTAACCAATCAATTACTTGTTTCTCTAAATCTATAACATCTTTATTATTATAGATAAATTTAACATTACTTTCAATTTTATTTGATATTGTTTTTTGATTTTGTAGTCGTAATTTTGCATCATTCAAATCCATATGTCGGTAATCAACAAGACGTTTGATTGCAACTTCATCATCACATGTTATCACTAGTATTTCATCAAAATATTGTTCCCAACCAATTTGAAATAGCAATGGTACCTCAGCAAAAAAATAAGCACCATTCATTTTCATAGCTTCCTGCATTTTATTTAACAGAATTGGATATATAATGGCTTCTAACTGTTTCTTTTTAAAAGCATCATTAAACACTATTGTAGCAATTACTTTTTTATCCCATATCCCATCATTATAGGCATCGGGAAACACATCAATTAGGTTAATTAAATCTGGATGATTTGACATATATATATTATTAACCTCTTCATCACAGTTAAAAACAGTATATCCTAACTTTTTAATTATTCGGCTACACTCAGTTTTTCCAGATCCAATTGTTCCAGTAATTGCTATTTTTTTCATTTTACCTCTTTTGACAATTTGGACAAAAGTAAGTCCCTCTCGTCGCAACTCTTATTTTTTTTATTGGCGTTCCACAAACTGGACACACTTCATCTTTTTTACCATGTACATATACTTCTAATTGAAACAGACCTGTAATACCTAAAGATGAAGTATAACTTCTAATTGTGGTTCCGCCACACTCAATAGCTCTTTGTAATATTTCTCTAGTTGCTATAATTAAATCTTCACAGTTTTTCTTAGTTATTTTTTTACATGCTTTCCTAGGATCAACACCCATTTTGAAACATATCTCATCAGCATAAATATTACCGATACCAGCAATAAAACTTTGATCAAGTAACGCTCCTTTAATTGGACCTGTCCTTTTTCGAAGTACACTTTTACAATATGCACTTGTTAATCTTTCATCCCAAGGCTCATATCCTAAATTTTTAAATGTATCAAGGTCAGTGTCCTTTGGAAGTATTTCCATTCTTCCAAATTTCCGAGTGTCATTATAACGAAGTTCTAAATTATTAGATAATTTAAATATTACATGCGTATGTTTATCCACTGGTGTATCTTTATCAACATAGAAGTATTTTCCTTCCATGCGAAGATGTGAAACTAGAATACAATCATTCATGATGAATAATAAATATTTACCCCTTCGTTTAAAGTCAACAAATTCTTGACCAATTAAAGTTTGTTTAAATTCATCATTATCACCCTGTACAATTCTATCCCAGCGTATATCAATGTCTATAATTTTTTGTTTTTGAATTTGATGTTCAAGTGTACGAAGAACAGTTTCTACCTCTGGTAATTCTGGCATTATTTTGCCTCAAACCAAGTTGTACCTACTTTGCATTCTGCAACCAATGGTACCTTTAACTCCATGGCATGTTCCATCCCATTTTGTATTAACTCTTTCATAAGTTCTATTTCATCTTGCGTTACGTCAAATATAAGTTCATCGTGTACTTGCAAAATCATTTTTGATTTACATCCTTGTTGAAACATTTCTTCGCTAATATGAATCATTGCAATCTTTATTAAATCTGCTGCTGACCCTTGAATCGGTGCATTCATGGCTGCTCGTTTACCAAACTCACGTACCATGTGGTTTTTATCATGTATCTCTTTTATTTCACGTCTACGATTTAACAATGTAGTTACATAGCCGTTTTCTTTACATTCTTCAATAACTCCATCCATATAAGAATGAATCCCTGGATACGCTTTAAAATAGTTATCAATGAATGACTGCGCCTCTCTTCTTGATATTCCTAATTGTTGAGATAATCCAAAGTCAGATATACCATAAACAATTCCAAAGTTTACTGCTTTCGCTTGTCTACGATACTGCTCAGCTTCTTTTTCATCTACCCCAAATACATCCATAGCAGTCTTAGTATGTATATCAAGTTTTGAGTTAAATGCATCAATTAAACCTTTTTCATTAGCCATATGTGCAAGCATTCTTAACTCAACTTGAGAATAATCTGCTGATATTAAGACATTCCCTTCGCTAGGAACAAATGCTTTTCTAATAATCCGTGCCTGTTCATCTCGAATAGATATATTTTGTAAGTTAGGATCACTACTAGATAAACGTCCTGTTTGTGCTGCACATTGATTATAAATAGTATGAATTCGTCCATCACTTTCAATGTATTTTTTTAAACCCTCTGCATAAGTACTATATAGTTTTTGAACTTTTCGGTATTCCATTAAGTCATCAATAATTGGATGAAATCCTTGTAATTTTTCTAAAACATCAACTGATGTACTACGCTTTTTATTACTCGGTAACTCTAGTTTATCAAACAATACCTCTGCTAATTGTTTAGGAGAATTAATGTTGAATTCTTCATCTACATAACTAAAGATACGACTTGAGCATTCCTCAATTTTTTTATAAGTATCAATCGCTATTTGATCAAGTACTGGTGTATCAATTAATATACCAACTTGCTCCATGTTGAATAATACTCTAGCAAGTGGCATTTCAATGTCATAGAACAATTCTTTCATTTCATATTCATCAATTAATGGTTTACATTCTAAGTAAAGTGTTTTAATAAAATGTGCTTGCTCAGATGTATATTTAATTTGTTCATCTAAATCAGGAAATTTAGGCTTAGCAAGACTTCCATATACCTCTTCCTTTTTTAGTGTTTCAACAAATTCATATTTAGTTCGAATCTTATCCCATGAAGTTAGTGTGCTATCACATAAGAAAGTAGCAATCATTGTATCAAAAGTCACGCCACAAAATTTAATATCCATATTTGCAAATACATGATAAATAAGTTTTGCATCGTAACATATTTTATGGTTTTCACTATTTAACCATTTCAATAATTCTTCATCTTGTTTGATATGCTTTAAATCAATATATATACAATTATCATCTTTTAGTAAAGATAACCCAAATAATTCAATATTTGATGGATGATCATTACTACAATCTAATGAGATAACTACATCATTTACTAATAATTCTTTTGGACATCTTTCAACGACTTCAAATTCATTTAGTCTAGGTTCTGTTATTTCTTGATTATCATTTGTAATTAATGCTTCATATTTTTTAACTAAGCTTTTCATTTCCATATCATTGAAAAAATTAACTAGCGTAGTGTAATTTGGATGATACAAACAACCTTCAACATTGAATGGTAAATCAACATCGGTCTTAATTGTTGCTAGTGTTTTACTTAATCTAGCAAGATCAGCAAATTCTTCTACTTTTTCTTTTAGTTTTCCTTTTAATTCTGATGTATGCTCTAATAAATTTTCAACACTACCATATTCTAATAATAGTTTTAGTGCCGTCTTCTCTCCAACACCAGGAATTCCTGGAATATTATCTGACGCATCCCCCATTAAACCTTTTAAATCAATAATTTGTTTGGGTTCAATTCCTAAGCTTTCTTTCATTGATTCAACAGTATTCTCTTCAATATCACTTATACCTTTTTTCATTAGCCAAACTGAAGTTGTATCGTCTACTAGTTGTAATAAATCTCGGTCACTTGATAATATATTTATATCCCAATCAGGATATTTTTTGCTCATTGTTCCAATGATATCATCAGCTTCGATTGAAGCCATCTCCATTCTCGTAATATTAAAAGCGTCCAAGTAATCTCTTATTAAACTAAATTGAACAATTAACTCTTCCGGTGTTTCTTTTCTACCACCTTTATAATCCTCATAAAGATCATGTCTAAACGTATGTTTACCACAATCAAATGCGACCATTACTGCATTGGGTTGTACGATATCTAGTGCTTTTTGAAACATTGAAGCAAAACCAAAAACAGCATTTGTAGGTATTCCTTTAGATGTTGTCATTGGTCTTCCATATATTGTTGCATAATATGCTCTAAACAGCATTGAATTGCCATCTACTAATAGTAATTTATTCATAAAAACCTCCACTCTTATTTTATCATGAAACCAACTGTATATATAGAAAAATGAGAGCCTTAACTCTCATTAGTTTCCATAGCTATCATGATCTCCACCCGCTTCAACTATTGCTGAATCAGTAGATTCTTGAATTTTTTGAGTAATAACTGGAATTGGTGTAGCAATTGAATCCAATACCGCTAAATTTTCATACATAATTGAAATATAATCTTTATTTTCTTCGACTTGAGAATCAGTTAAAGCTGATAGATTACTCATTGTTACACGTTTCAAGTTCAATTCTGATTCAAGTTGTTCAAATAGCGCTTGCATATCTTCAGGTAAATTAGGTTCATACACTATATATTGAACTCCATCCGCAATAATACGATCTTTAATAATTTTTAACTGGTCTTCACTTGGTAATTCACCAGTCATAGACATAACTACTGGATACACTTGAAATCCATATGCTTTTTGCCAATTTCCAAAACTCGGTGTCATTGATACGAATTTTATTTCTTTTGCTTCACTTATTAATTTTGATGCTAATTTTTGATATTCTGCATCAAGTTGCACCAAATCTTTTTCTAATAAATTTAGATTTTCTTCAAAATATTTTGCTTGATCATCATAGTTACTTGATAACCATTTTGTAATGTCTTTTGCCATGCTAAGCATCGCAATCGGATCCATCCACAAATATAAGTCTTTATCATAACTAGTTAAACCATCAAATACTTCACCTTTGTAATAACTTGATTCAATATATGTTACCGTTCCATCCACATTAATCGGTGTATATCTTTGAAATTTATAAATAGCATTTAATATTGATAAGTCGTTTGTTGGCACATTTGTTTTCTTTATTTCTTCACTGCTTGTAGCTAAATATGGCTCAAGATTTCCTATATGCAACAATGCTTGTGATAGTTCAAGTCTTGTTTCATAATCGTCAACCAATGTTGCTCTTTGAACAATCTCATTATTTTGTATTGAAACTACTTGAAGTTTATCTCCAATTAAGCGATTTGCTATATATCCAAGTGGATAAACAGTATATGCAACTTGATTTTTCTTTACCGTACATCCTGTCAAAGATGAAACTAATAAAATTAAGACAAGTCCTAATAACAATTTTTTCTTCATGAACTACCTCTTTTCTTTAAAAATTATATCACAATGAATCTTTCACTTCACTATTACTTTTTTCTCTATAAAAATTAAACAACACTCTGCATATCATAAATACAGGGATTGAAATCATAACACCAATTGATCCAAACAGGATTCCTCCTGTAATAATACTAAACAAAGTCCATAATGGTTCCACTTGACTGTTTTTTAAATGAACTAGTGGTCCAATAATATAAGCATCAAAATTAGATAGAATTAAAATACCAATTATTAAGATAACAATATTGCTTGTAGGCAAAGTTAACGCCGTTAAAATACCAACTAAATTTGCCACAGTTGCACCAAAATAAGGAATAACTAGTCCGATGGATGTAAGAAGTGCAATGATAACCCAGTCTTTATGTCCAACCAAACTATAAAGTACACTATACTCAATAAATTTAATAATCATAAGAATTAATAATCCATGTAAATAAGAACCGATTTGATCATCCACCAAGTCATATATCTTTACTAAATCTGCATTAATAGCTTCACTTATATAATCAATATAAGAGGTAACTTTTTCATAATCAATTAAAAAATAGAATGAAACTATAATAGTTAGTAATGTATTTGTTAGAAACGAAATAAAACCATTAAATATTTGAGGAATTAATACACTGAAATTTGGTAATAGAGTTTTTGATCCATTCATCATTTGATTGAACTGTAATACCATTGCTTGAACTATCGGTGATGGTGCATTCTCACTTAATGATTTATAAATTTCAAACAACGAATTGACTCCTTGTGAAATGCTATTAATAAAAGCTACAATACGAGTATAAATTGTAGGACTAATTGCAAATATGAGCGTACACAGCAATAGAATAACTATGATAAATAAGACTGGAATTACTAATTTTCTTGAAATACCCATCTTCTCTAACCTAGATACGATTGGATGTAACAAATAAGCTATTATAAATCCAATTATAAATGGTAATGCAATCTTTAATACCGTTTTAAATATTGACATCCAAACATGAGATGTTAACGACAGTAAATAAACAATAAATAAAACCGCAACAATTCTGAATGTTACGTTTAACGATAAATTATTTTGTATTTTTTCTTTGAATTTTACTGCCCATTTCATATTTTTATCCCCTCAATATCATATCATGCTTCACTTTTATTTTAAAGAATTTAGAGTAATCCTTTTGCTTTAAAACTAAAGTAATTTTGCGCAGAAACAATTATATGATCCATTACAGGAATGCCCATCATTTCTCCACATTCCACAAGTTGATGAGTTAATTCTATATCCGCCATAGATGGTTCTAAATCACTAGATGGATGATTATGTACAATTAGAATTCTACTCGAAGATTGAATAACGGCTTCTTTAAATATTTCTCTAGGATGCACCAAACTACTATCAATAGTTCCTTTAAATAAAATTCGGTAATTAATAATATGATTTTTTACATTCAAATAAACCACTAGAAAATTTTCTTGTAATTCACTTCCAATTTCATTTTTTAACCATGATAACAACTTACTTGGATCACTAATCACATCTCGTTTACATGTTTCTTCATACGAAATACGCCTAGCAAGTTCTATACACGATAAAATTTCTAATGCCTTAACCTTTTTTATTCCTTTTATTAAAGATAAATCATACATTGTTAATCGTGGTAAATCGATTAGTCCATTTGCTTTTTTTAATAATGCCTCAGCAATACATAAACTTGATGACCCTTCATATCCTGTTCGAATCAAAATAGCTAATAATTCTGTATTTGATAATGATTTTATTCCATATTTTTGTGCCTTTTCTCTTGGTCTTTCCTCAAGCGGTATTTCCTTAACTAATGCCATAGTTTATCACCTCATGTATTTATATGAAAAAACAGTATGATTTCCTAAATTTTTATTAAAAAATACAAACGATTTAATGGATAAGATAAGGAAAAGATAATAAAATATGCTAAACTTAAGGTATAAATTGGAAGGAGATTTAATGATGGCAAAACATCCTTTATTACAAATGATTCAGCTACAAAAAAAAGGTTTACCTGTAGGAATTTATTCCGTATGTAGCGCTAATGAATTCGTTATCGAAGCAGCTTTAGAAAAAGGTAAACAAACAAAATCAATCGTATTGATTGAAGCAACAAGTAACCAAGTAAACCAATATGGTGGTTACACAGGTATGAAACCAAAAGACTTCTTAAAATTCGTTGAAAAAATTGCAAAGAAAGTTAATTTTCCAATGAATCGCGTTATCCTTGGTGGTGACCATTTAGGACCATTAACATGGACTCATCTTAATGAAAAAGAAGCAATGAAAGAAGCTAGAAAATTAATCGAATTATATGTATTAGCAGGTTTCACTAAAATTCATATTGATACTTCAATGCGAGTAGCTGATGATGATCAAAAAGCAATGCTATCTACAGAAGTTATTGCAAGACGTGGAGCTGAACTTGCTGAAGTAGCTGAAAAAGCTTTCGCTAAACTTCAAGCAAAAAATCCTAACGCTTTACACCCTGTCTTTATTGTTGGATCTGAAGTTCCAATTCCAGGTGGTGCTCAAGAGGAAGAAGAAGGCGTTGCAGTTACTAAAGTAAAAGACTGTGAAGCTACAATTAAAACATTCAATAAAGCATTCCTAGACAAAGGATTAAAAGATGCTTGGAATCATGTAATTGCTGTAGTTGTACAACCAGGTGTAGAATTTGGAGATGCAACAGTGATTGAATACAATAGAAAAGAAGCAAAGAAGTTAACAAACTCTTTAAAATCATATAAAAATTTAGTATTTGAAGGTCATTCAACTGACTATCAAACAAAAATTGCATTAAAACAAATGGTTGAAGACGGTATCGCTATTCTTAAAGTTGGACCTGGTTTAACATTTGCTGCACGTGAAGGAATTTTCGCACTAGCTAAAATTGAAGAAGAATTGTTCAAGGGAACAAAAACTAAAACATCTAAATTTATTGAAGTTTTAGAAGAAGTAATGTTAAAAGAACCAGGAAACTGGAAGAAACATTATCATGGTACCGAACAACAATGTGCGTTTAAACGTAAATATAGCTTCTCGGATCGTTGCCGTTATTATTTACCAAATGAAAAAGTACAAGCAGCTCTTGAAACATTGATTACTAATATCAACACTGCTGGTATTCCTTATTCATTATTAAGTCAATACATGCCAATTCAATACACTAATGTTCGTGAGGGAAGAATTCCTTGTACTGCAGAAGCATTAATTAAAGATAGAATTGCTAATTGCATGGATGAATATTTATTTGCTACTAACCAACAAAAACTAGGTTAAAAGCAACATATTATTGTCGCTCTATTTAAAATTTATTTTATATTAAAACAAAATAATCGCTTGTAAATGAAGGGTGTTAGTGAAAACTGACACCCTTTTACTTTTAAGCAGAAGGATTTAATTCTACTTGTTTTTTTTATCTAAATTTTTTTATTATACACTTATCCACAGTATATAAAACAAGAATGACAATCCTATTACGTCATTAATCATTTGTAGTGAAGATTTTTTATTTCAAAAGAAAGTAAAAAA